>JBKPCS010000116.1:0-16473 GCA_046727495.1 bacterium
AGCCTGCACAATGATAGCTGTCGGCGGCAGGGCCTGCCGCCCTACAGGAAAATCTGCGCTCGGAGAGCGGCTTTTCAGGTTTTCGGGCTACCGGGAGAGCCTGACGATGGCTGCGAAAGCTTTCAGGAATCTGCGGGTTCGGACTGCTATTCCTCCGTGTGACTCGGCCAATACTTTAACAGTATTCAGCCCGAGCCCGGTGCCTCCTTCCAGCGCGTGGGAACCGTTGAAGTTCCCGATGTTATTAACGATCGACAAACACGTTCGTTGATCGTCGTTGTAAAGCCGGACCCTGATCTCGCCGACGCCGTGGTGGAACGCATTCGACAACAAATTGTGAAAGATCAGAGCAAAAATTCTGGCATCGATTTGAAACAGACCACTCGGAGGAAGATGGTAGGTCAATGTTCGTCTGTGGCGTCTCGCGCGCAGCTCGTACGAATCGAGTAGTTCAGAAACGACCTGGGCGATTTCCACGGTTTCTTTGTGGATCGGTATACTGCCAATTTCTGCTCGCGCCACCAACAGAGCCGTCTCAACATATTCAGAAAGGCGTTTTACTTGCGTTCGCATTCCGTCCGCAAAAGTCGGGTCAAGCCGAGGCGCGGCGTAGTCGAGTTGCAACTGCAACAGTGTGACGGGTGCGCGCAGTTCGTGTGCTACTCGAGCGGACAGCTCGCGAAGTTGTTTTCGGGTGTCTCCATATGAACGCAACAACCGGTTCAAGCGAAACACGAGGGTTCGATATTCGCGATCGGTTTCTTCCAGAGTAATCTGCACCTCCCGCGCATCAGACGGCAAATTGGCCAACTGATCGCCGATACTCCTGATTGGCGACAGCACACGGCGCACCAACAAGATGCTGGTCAACAGGACCAGCAACAGAATTGGGATTCCGAAGGCTACGCAGCGGAGAAGAAGTCCTTGGGCTGTGATTGGGTGCGCACGTGTTTCAGTCGAGTACAACCATGTTTCGAGGGCAATCAGCGCCCCAAGACAAGCAATCGAGAGCAGGTGGTAAACCACCAGCATGCGCGAGATGGACCTCATAGAAAGCGGCTTAGGCGAACAACGGATTAAGGAATGTAAACACGGTACGCTAGGAAAAGTGGGCCAGCCATCTCCCTGGAAATGTGCGAAAAAGCGACGACGGCGTCACTACTAAAAATCGTAAAAAGCGTCAAATCACCCGAATAGCGCCCTTCTTACAGCCAAATTTGCGCCCCGGCGGCGAATTTGCTGAAGCCCCATTCTCGGAGCAACCTGGCCAAACCCATTGAAAAACCCAAGTCAGAAGCCGGGCTAGATTGGCGTTTCCCGGTTCGTCGAACGCAACCGTATCGTTTTATGGGCCAGATCATGGTAGGCCTCAATCATTCGAACCGTTCTCGTGCTTGCTCGCATCAGGATTGAATGGGTGACGGCGGTATGACCGCGGACCCGGACACCTCGAAGCAACGGGCTGTCGCTGACACCGGTTGCGCAGAAAATGATGTTGTTGCCTTTTGCCAAGTCTTTCGCGTAGTAGACCTGGTTCAGTTCTTCTCTAAATCCAGCATCGACAACCGATTGCCGCTCCGCATCGTCCCGCGGCCACATCATAGTCTGGATATCGCCTCCTAAACACCGGATCGCCGCCGCCGCCAATACGGCCTCTGGCGCTCCTCCGATACCGGCATAAAGGTCGACGCCGCTATCGGCGATCGAAGGGGCGATAGCAGCCGTAATGTCTCCATCGGAAATCATACGGACCATGGCGCCGGTTGACCGAATCGCTTCCACTAGTTTTGCATGCCGTGGCCGGTCCAACACGACAACCGTGATGTCGCGAATCGCCTTGCGAAGCGCCTTGGCAACAATCGGAATAACCTCCTCGACCGGATTCCGGATAGAAACAACGCCGATTCCGGTCGTATCCATGTATCGGACGACCTTCATCCCGTAGGCCAGCTTCATCATGTAGAAGGTCGGGATGTCCTTGAGCGAAGCATCTACTGCGGTTCCCGACTTCGCCGAGGCTTCGTCGGACAGGCCCGACTTCGCCGGCGTGTCCGCCACAGCCTTGGCAAAGGAGGAGGCTATGTCGGACCGGCGGTCGCGCACCTCAGGAGATGCGGCAGCCAGACAACAGATGGAGCCCGGGAGTCCTTTTGAGACGTTAGTCGTGCCATCGATTGGATCGAGCGCTAGATCAAACTTGTGGCTTCCAGGCTTCCAGGTTCCGAGGTGTTCTCCTTTGAAGATGCCAGGGGCATCGTCCTTAATCCCTTCTCCGATAACAACCTCTGCGCAAACGTTGATCAGGTCGAACATCCCTCGAATCGCGTCACAGGCCGCGGCATCGGCCTTCTCTTTCTGGCCACGCCCGACCCAGGGCAAGGTATTGAGCGCAGCAGCTTCTGTCGCTCGGAGAAAATCGAACTCTATCGTTCGTTCGACGTCTTCGTATGCAGGATGTGGCGTTCGCATGGGAGGGAGATTCGAGGTATAGCAGCATTCAGGGCGACATTTCGAGCTTTGCGATCTCGCCCAGAATCCGTTCACTGATTTTCTGGTAGATTTCGCGCTCACCGGAAGCAACGTCCTCCGTTGCAAACCGGATCGGGGTACCGATTACGACTGTGATCGGATGTGGCTTGAACTTGCCGTTCTTTGGCCAAGCTTCGAACGAGCCGAAAATCCTCGCAGGGATTACCGGCACCAATGTCTTGGCCACGATCATCCCGATCCCCGGCCTGGCTTTCTGAATTTGTCCTGTCAGCGTTCTTGTTCCCTCGGGGAAAATGACTGTCCGGTGTCCCTCTTTTAACAGCTTCAGAACTGCTCGCAAGGCTCCGACATCTCCCCTATCTCGATCGACCGGAATCGCATTTACGTGAGTCAGAATCCAACCAACCGCCGGATTATTGAAAAGTGTATTCCTGGCCAGATAGTGAAGTTCGCTCGGAGAGGCGACGCCAATCAGAGGGGGATCAAGGTAACTTTGATGATTGGCCGCGATGATTGCAGGACCATCGTTAATGAGGTTCTCACGTCCGATGACGCGAAGGCTGAACAACGTGTGAGCAAGCAACGAACAACCAATGTGCCCTGCTCGATAAATCGGTTTCATGCATCCGGCAGTCCTTTGCGCCTGAGCTGGCTGAGAACCTCTGAAACGACTCCTTCAATCGTCAGGGCCGAGGTATCTATAACACAGGCGTCAGGCGCGATGGTCAATGGGGCGGTTTCGCGACTGGAATCGACGCGGTCCCGGTAAGAAAGATCATCACGCAAACCTTGGGCTTCGCGTCTCCGCGCGCGCACTTCCGGCGAAGCATCAATATAGAACTTAAAGGGCGTATTGGGAAAAACGACGGTACCGATGTCGCGTCCCTCCATCACTAAGTTATCCAACGACGACAATCCCCGGAGGTGGGAAACCAGGAACTGCCGGACCACAGGAATTGCAGCAATCTGAGGCACCACCCGATTGACGCTTTCGTCTTGCAAATGGGCTGCTGGATCAAGCCCGTCGATCAGCACGAAAGACTCCTTGTCGCGCAACCCAAAGGTAAATTTGGACCGGTCGATCTCCGACAGCACCGCTTCGGGATTGCTAACTCCACGCTGGTTCGCAAGCCAGGCAATTGCTCGGTAATAACCGCCGCTATTTACGTAGGCAAAGCCTAGTCGCTGCGCAAGAGCACGCGCAACGCTGCTCTTACCGGAAGCAGCAGGTCCATCAATCGCAACGACGGAACCTAATGTGCCGTCCCGCATATAGTGGTGGCGCCGCCCATTTAACTTTTCTCAAATGCCTCTGCCGGATTGATTACCGGCGTCGGCAGCGGCTCACTCGGGGAGAGAAAACTCTGCAGCTGCGCTTCGAAACCCGGATACGATGTAGCTATGCAGTCGGTGTCTTCGATCACGCACTCCTCATCAGTGAACATCCCGGCAATTGCGAAAGCCATTGCGATCCGATGATCTCCGAAACTCTTCAGGCGCGCGCCCATCAGAGGAGCACCGCCATAGATTTCCAGCCCATCCTCGAGTTCAACTACTTCGACTCCCATCGCAGTCAGATTCGTAGCAATTGCCGATAACCGATCGGTTTCTTTAACTCGCAGCTCCTTGGCGTCGCAGATCAATGTTTTGCCCTGCGCAAGAGCAGCCGCAACTGCGAGAATCGGGATCTCATCGATCAGACTCGGAATTTCATCCCCACCGATAACGGTTCCATGAAGCCGACCGCCTTGAATCCGAATCTCACCTTGTGGCTCACCTTGTTCACACTCGGCCACCACCTCCCGAACCTTCGCTCCCATGCGCAGCAGCACCGAAAGAATTCCAGTGCGAGTACGGTTCAAGCCCACGTCGCGGATCAAAAGATCTGAACCCTCTTGCGCTGCGGCGGCAACCAGCCAGAACGCAGCGCTGGATATGTCGCCCGGGACGGTAATATCTCGAGACTCGACCACTTGACCGCCGTACAGCGAAACAGCAAATCCCTCTGCGACTTCTTCTCGTTGGGATTGAACCAGTAAATAGTTCATGACTCGCTCGGTATGATCCCGCAGAGGAAGCGGTTCAATCACTGTTGTCTTTCCCGAAGCGCCGAGCGCAGCCAGCAAAATCGCGCTCTTAACCTGCGCGCTGGCGACCGGGAGCTGATATCTGATCGCGTGCAGGTTTCCACCTCGTATGATCAGAGGGGCAGTGCCTTTAGGTTCCGTCGCCCGAACTGAAGCTCCCATTTCTGTGAGCGGTTCAATGACGCGCACCATTGGTCTATTAGAAAGCGATTGATCACCGATCAACGTCGTTTCAAACGGTTGGGTCGCGGCGATCCCGCTAAACAGCCGCATTAACGTGCCAGAATTTCCGCAGTCGATAGGGCCTTTCGGCTGGTCAAACTTACCCTTTCGGCCGTGCACTATCAGAGTTGCCGGCTCCGGTTGTTCGACAGTGACCCCAAGGGCCCGTATCGCCTCAACTGTGCATTGACAATCGTGGCTTGGTAGAAAGCCGCGGATTACGCACGGGCCATTCGCCATCGCTGCGAGCATGACTGCTCGATGCGAAATACTTTTGTCGCCTGGTACGCGTATTTCCGCTTCGATCTGGGGGGCCCTGCTAACAAATATTTCGGACATAAATGCTACTCTAAAAGACACTACACTACAGCAGCTGTCCCTAGGAATCGTTCATTTTTGAAAGCTATTTCTTTCTGATTCTCGTTCTCCTCCCCCTTTATCGAGAAAGAGAACGAACGGTGGTCGCGCCGTTCTACGAGTGTAATTTGTCGCGATTCTCTTTGGCGTCGTTGAGCAAAGCTTGCAATCTTTTTCGATCTTCGCCCTCCAGAATTCCAAGCGCGTTTTCCAATTCGGCGCTGAACTGGCGCAGGTGTTTCGCAACAATCCCCCGATTGGCGACCAGAATATCAATCCAGAGTGACGGAGATCCAGACGCAATACGGGTCATATCTTTGAACCCTGTGCCGGAGACCTGGAGGCTCTCAGGCGAAGACTCAGCGATGTGCTGCACCAGCAGCGCGGCGAGCAAATGAGGGAAATGGCTAACGGCGCCCACCCACTCATCATGTGCCTTGGCTGATGCAAATAACACGCGGGTTCCAAGATCTTCCCAAAGCTTGGCGATTCGTTCTGCGGCGCTTTGCTCGTGCGCGAACTCTGGGCAAACGATAGTAACCGCTCCCACAAAAAGATCTTTGCGAGCTGACTCAGAACCGGACTTCTCGGAACCGGCCATCGGGTGAGAAGGCACATAGTGGCACCGCTGTCCAAGCGCTGGGACCAAGGTCTCTACCACCGGCATTTTAAGGCTCGCGACATCCGAAACGATTTGCCCGGGCTGAACCAATGGGGCAAGCGAAGATGCGATATCTGCTAGAGCAGCCAGCGGCGCCGCCAGGATAACGATTTCCGATTGCTGGACTAGAGACGAGAGATCGTGCGCAGGGACGGCTCCTTGGAAGCGATCAAGTTTTTCGATCGGGTCGTATAGGCTGACCTTGTAACCCTTTTCCTGAGCCGCCAACGCGATCGATCCGCCGATCAAGCCGACGCCAACAATGCCAATATCTCGGTACTCCATATTCCCTTATCCTGGTCAATACTCCGCTAATTGATAGGTCGGTTCCGGTCAGTCCGCCTCGCGGATCTCCGCATCCGCATGGAAATCAAATCGAGAAGCTAGAATGCCGGAGTCCCACGCTATCGTGACGCACGGCCTCCGGAATTCCAGCTTCGAGTTCGAGATTCGGAATTCCAGCTTCAAGGAACCAGGAAAATCTTCCCAGTATAAGGATCTTTCACTTCGGCTCCCGGAGGATACCCTTCCACATCCAC
Source organism: bacterium (assembly GCA_046727495.1). Lineage (GTDB taxonomy): Bacteria > Verrucomicrobiota > Verrucomicrobiia > Chthoniobacterales > JAFAMB01 > JBKPBY01. Next base: position 6,357 of record JBKPCS010000116.1, read on the forward strand.
TTCTCCCGCGTTCGGCGCATAAGGACTGGTCACACGGCCGGGTTTGCCGGGAATCTTGGTTGCAACTGGATAATTTTGCGGCTGCGGAGGTGGAGTTGCAATCGGAGTCGGTAACGTTTCCGGCGTCGGCGGATTCTCCTGCTCACGGACAACAGGTTTTGGAGGCGGCTGCGCGGGAGCTGTTACTGGAGGCGGAGGGGTCGGGCGACCGGTGTACCCATAGCGATTCCCCTGTGTCTGGCATGACACGAAAGCCACGCAGAGAATGACCGGAGCAACAAGAAAAAGGTGACGAATCATAGGGAGACTATTTGCTCCAGAATTAGTTCAAGAACCTTGGGATGACAAGAAAGAAGGGGTAAGCGCACCTGGGCGCAACGTTTCCATTGGAAGCTTTAACACTCGCTGGCAGGTTTAGTGATGTCGTCGCCATTATCGGTTCTTGACCTCTCACCGGTCTCTTCCGGTTCGACCGGCGCACAAGCTTTACGAAACACGCTTGAACTTGCTCGGCTCGCGGACCGCCTCGGATTCACTCGTTACTGGTTGGCCGAACATCACAACATTCCGACGATCGCCAGCACCGCGCCAGAAGTGATGATCGCTCACGTGGCATGTATCACCGAAAGAATCAGAGTTGGCTCGGGAGGAATCATGCTTCCCAATCATCCGCCGCTGCGAATTGCTGAAGAATTCCGGGTCCTCGAGGCGCTGCACCCAGGGCGAATTGATTTAGGCATAGGACGCGCGCCCGGTACAGACATGCTGACGGCTCTGGCATTACGCAGATCGAAAGAGCGTCTATCCGTAAATGATTTTCCGGAACAACTCGCAGAATTGATCGGTTTCGGCACCGGGCGTTTCCCTGAAAAAAATCCGTTTGCCTCGATCCAGGCGTTACCGGCTGATGTGAAGCTGCCGCCAATCTGGATATTAGGATCGAGCGAAGATGGTGCCAGGCTTGCTGCGGAGATGGGATTCCCGTTCGCACACGCACACCATTTCAGCCCGGATTATACTGTGCCGGCGATGCGGCTGTATCGGTACCGCTTCCAACCTTCCGCCTGGTTGAAAGAACCGAAATCAATCATCACCACGTCAGTTGTGTGCGCGGAAAGCGACGAGGAAGCCGAGCGTCTGGCCGCGAGTTTAGAGCTTTCGTGGGTCAGGTTGCGAACCGGCCATCCGGCACCGCTGCCCAGCCCGGAGGAAGCCTTGGCTTACCAGTATTCGCCTATCGAGGAAGAGATTGCTCGCTACGCAAGACGGATCCGAATCGCTGGCGCTCCCGACAAGGTGAAAGAACAAATTGACGCTCTCGCAGCGGAAACATTCGCCGACGAAGTGATGGTCACGTCGATGATCTACGATCACGCCGCCCGGTTGCGTTCTTACGAATTGATTGCGGATGTTTTTGGTCTTCCACGCGCTGGACGGTCGAGCTAGGAGGCTCAACCCACGGTGAAGCTAGAAGCTTCGGCCGAATCCTCCGGATTCTCCGGCGAAAAGAACAAGCTATGCGACGCTAACAGTTAGCTTAATTGCTCTTTTCACGCACCGCGTTTTTACATCCAGCACATTTTCCATGCCTGTCATTAACGCCATATTCACACGTACTCCAAATGGAGTATACCCGGTCCGCTGCAAGCTTCCTAGATGGAGAGCGGCGGATACTACTCCCGGGTAATAGACAGTGGCGCCTCCGGTAAACTACCCTGGCGTCCATGAGCCTCCCATCGCTTGGTTTTCTAAACGTCAAGGTGGTCGCAATCTCGGTAGTTAACTCTGAGCGGGCTAGGCATTTTTATAGTAGCACACTTGGATTAGCACCAGCTTACGAAGACGACCAACAGATTGGCTATTTGTTAGGTGAAACTATCCTAATGCTGAAGGCTGACTGGGATCAACCGCCTACCGCCGCACCGAATCCGCGCATTACACTTCAAGTTAGTGACGCCCGAAAAACCGAAGCTGAACTTCGGTCGCGTGGCGTAGTGATCGCTGACGCTGTTCAGGTATACGACAAGACGCATCCGGTAGGCAGTTTCCTGGACAGCGAAGGAAACAAGATCTGGTTTTGTTCATATGCCTGAACACCAGGGAGGCTAAAGAGAACAAGTTTAGTTCGGCGACTTGAACCACGGCTCTTTCGGGTCGCGGCGCCGGGCCAACAATCAAAAGAAAGGAATACGATGGAAACAGAGCAACTCGTTCAAGCGTTCGCCCAGAATCTTCGCGGCGAACTTATTCAACCTGGTCACAACAATTACGATGAAGCGCGCAAACTATATAACGCGATGATTGATCGCCGGCCTCGGTTCATCGTTCGATGTGCTGATGCCGCCGATGTTATAGCGTCAGTCAATTTCGCGCGTGAACAGCAGCTACTGCTTGCGGTGCGCGGCGGCGGACATAACGGCGGTGGTCTCGGATCGTGTGACGACGGCTTAGTTATTGATCTGTCGCGCATGAAAGGTGTTCGTGTCGACCCAAGCGAGCGCACAGCGCGCGTCAACGGCGGCTGCACTTGGGGGGAGGTCGATCACGCTACTTACGCCTTCGGTTTGGCGACGCCCAGCGGCATCATTTCCACCACAGGGGTTGGCGGGCTGACGCTCGGCGGCGGATTAGGGCATTTGACTCGGAGGTTCGGGCTAGCGGTCGACAACTTAATCGGCGCGGACATGGTCTTGGCCGACGGAAGCTTTGTTTCCGTGAGCGCAAATAGTCACTCAGACCTCTTTTGGGCAATCCGCGGCGGTGGTGGAAATTTCGGGGTCGTTACATCATTCTTGTTTAGATTGCAGCGCGTAAAAACCGTCGTAGCGGGTCCGACCCTTTGGGAACTTGAACGATCAGCCGACGTGCTGCGCTGGTATCGGGACTTTATTACGGACGCTCCCGAAGAGCTGAACGGCTTTTTTGCCTTTTTAACGGTCCCGCCCGGACCTCCGTTCCCGGAGCATCTTCATTTAAAGAAAATGTGTGGTGTGGTCTGGTGCTATACGGGTCCGGAGTCAGATGCTGACGCTGTATTCCAGCCGATCCGCGATTTTGGACCACCTGCCCTTCACGGAGTCCATCCAATGCCATTCCCAGCGCTGCAGAGCGCATTCGATGCACTGTATCCGCCTGGACACCAATGGTACTGGAAAGCGGATTTTGTAGATAAACTTAGCGACGAGGCGATAGCTCTACATGTGGAACACGGCTCACGTCTTCCGACAATGCAGTCGAGCATGCATCTCTATCCAATCAACGGTGCAGCGCATCGAATCGGCCGCAATGACACAGCATTTAGCTATCGAGATGCGACCTGGGCGGAAGTTATTATCGGTGTTGATCCGGATCCGGCCAACGCCAAACTGATCAACAACTGGGCAAAAGAGTATTGGGACGCGCTCCATCCTTATTCTGCCGGTGGCGCTTACGTGAATTTCATGATGGAGGAAGGCCAGGATCGAGTGAAAGACAGCTACCGCGATAACTATCAGAGGTTGGCTGCGGTAAAAGCTAAGTACGACCCGAACAATCTGTTTCGCGTTAATCAGAATATTCAACCGGTTCGTTGAAACCGGAGCTGCCGAATTTAGAGCTTCCCTTTCGGGCCGACATTGCGCTCTAAATGGCTGTAGCGAAAGGCTTCGATGAATGAGCCAGAGTCCAAAGAATACTTCTACTTTCGCCGCTCTCCATAATCCGATTTACCGGAACTTGTGGATTGCCAGTGTGGTCTCGGGCATCTGCGTTTCTGCGCATGATTGTGCAGCAACTTGGGTAATGTACAGACTAGGCGGTTCCGCGCTGTTTTTGTCTTTGATGTCGACAGTCGCGTCGCTGCCTTTTTTTCTGTTTACGCTGCCGGCGGGAGCGCTGGCTGATATTGTCGATCGGCGAAAGTTACTTTGCCTAATGAACTTTTGGCTCGCGGTATCTGCTGCCCTGCTTGCCGTATTTGGATATTTTCGGCTGCTGAATCCGTATCTGGTTCTGGCCCTGGTGTTTCTCATCGGTGTTGGGTTTGCCTTTTGTGCACCGGCTTGGACAGCGATAGTGCCGGAGGTGGTGTCGAACGAGGAGCTGCCCTCGGCAGCTACTCTAAGCGGGCTACAACTAAACATTTCGGGAATCGTTGGGCCCGCACTGGGCGGATTTCTAATACCGCTTATAGGGGCGAATTGGCTGTTCACGATCAACGCCTGCGTTTTCGTCGTTGTTATCCTCGCCCTGCTGACCTGGAAAAGAAATGACGGGATTACCAAGTTACCGTTGGAAAGCTTTTTTGAGTCGTTCTTTACCGCAATCCGGTACGTTCGCTATGCACCAGGGATACAAGTTGTGCTGGTGCGTAACGTCTTGTTCGCGTTCTTCATTTCGCTCATTCCGGCGCTCATTCCGGTAGTTGGATTAAGAGAGCTAAAACTAACGGCTGCCGGTTGTGGAATCCTTTTCAGTTCGATGGGCGCCGGGTCAGTTTTTGGAGCAATCTTTGTCGTCCCGTGGGTTCGCAAACATTTCTCTCCCAACATGCTGATTGTTGTGGCGAACGCATTAGTCGCGGCTGTGTATATCCTGATGGTCTTTGTGCGAGATCAGAGGCTTTTCATGTTAGTTGCCGGGATGGCGGGGATCGGGTGGACCTTATCAGCTTCCGAACTCTGGGTCGCAGGCCAGCGCGCCATGCCTCCCTGGGCGAGAGGACGAATGAATGCGACATTTATCATGACGGCGCAGGGCGCAATGGCTCTCGGCGGCGTGATTTGGGGAACATCTGCCAGCACAGCAGGAGTAAATCCAACACTGATTGCAGGCGCTTTCCTGCTAGCTACCAGCTTGATCCTGGCGATTCCGCTGTCGATTAATTTCACCGGATCCCTTGATTTCGAGCCTGCACCGGTCACCAGCTTTTCGCACAAACTGATTTATCTGCCCCAGCCGACGGACGGTCCGGTAGCGATTACGTTTGAATATCAGATCGATCAGTCTCGTACGCCTGATTTTCTAGAGGTGATGAAGGATGTTCGGCTAATTCATCTGAGGAACGGAGCGTTCACCTGGCGACTCCATGAAGATCTGACTCGCCCAAATATTTTCCGCATCGAAATGTTGGTGCCTTCTTGGACCCAATATCGGTTGCAACAGGAGCGGATGACCAAATCGGAAAAGAACGTCATCGATCAGGCGCGTCACTTTAGTGTGAGCGGCGCTCCAATCGAGGAAAGGATCTTCCTTTGCATTAACAGGGAGCTAGGGACCCGGCGCCGTATGATTAGTCGTCCGGCGACAACGCCATTTAGCCCACTGAACATCGGTCAGCAGGAGATTCAGCCCAGATTCGAGAGCCGCATTTCGGCGACTGCCAAATCTGCAGCGTCGGGACCGGCCGAATATCCGCTTGGTTGAGAAACAAACTTGTTTCTCAAACAGGCCGCGACTGAGTCATCCCGCCTCGCACCGTAGGTCTCATCAAGACCTCGGCGTAAACTCAGAACGCTTCGCCCCGGCCGCATGTTGCACGGCAAGGTGCGGGTTTCACGCTGTTGAGCCGATCCGTTTGTAACCAAAAATTCACAATAAAGAACCGGACATTCGAAGCTGGTTTTCGCATTCGTAGGTCGATCTGTTTTGAAGGGCCTGGCATTGGGCTTCTTCCACTGCCAGAGGGAACGCGACCGCATACCTGTCACTGTTTCTAAGGAGATATTTATGTCTGTTCCAAAGACGATTGGATCGCTCCGCGCCGCCAGCGCGCTAGCGTTTTCTTCGATCGTGGGCATTTCGCTTGCGATCGCCGCCGATGAAGTCCATGCGCAGGGAACATTCCTGCCCACCGGGGTGGAGATTACCCCTACCGCCGCCCCAGGCTCGACTTATGAAGCGCTGAATCCGAACCTCCCCGATCTTCCGAACGTCATCGCCGGCGGAGCACTTAGCACCGCCAAGAGCCCAGACGGCAATACGTTGCTAGTGCTGGCGAGTGGTTACAATTCGTGGAGCGCCAAAACGCCTGAGACCAACGAGTACCTCTTCGTGTTCGATATCAGTGCCGGCAAACCAGTCCGAAAGCAGGTGATCAAAATTCCGAATTCGTTTATCGGCATCGCCTTTGATCCCACCGGTCAGAATTTCTACCTCGGTGGCGGTGTGGATGACAACATCTATCAATACTCGCTGATAGGGGGCACTTGGGCCGAGAATGGAACCCCGATTCCGCTGAATCATCACGGAATCTCGAACGCTCTGTTTCCAACCGACATCGGAGCACTGACGGCTGGGATCGACATCACACAGGATGGAAAGACAATGGTCGTGGCGAATCACGAGAACGATTCGATTTCGTTCATCGACCTGACAAGTCGCGCGTTGGTCAAAGAATTGGATCTCCGTCCTGGGAAAATCGACCCGACCCAATCCGGCGTGCCTGGTGGCGAGTACCCCTATGGGATTACGGTGAAAGGGAATAATACAGCTTATGTGTCGAGTCAGCGGGATCGGGAGGTTGTGGTTGTAGACTTTACCACGGTGACGGCACCGAAGGTGGTGACTCGAATCAAAGTCGCCGGAAATCCCAACAAGATGGTTCTGGATAAGGCCCAGAAGTATCTGTATGTGGCGGAAGACAACAGCGACCTGGTGGGAATTATCGACACCTCGAAGCCGGATCTTTTCCAAAGCGTTCTGGCTGCACGGGAACAAACCCTACCCAACCGTGCGCAGCGGATTGGATCTCAGGCAGAACCGGCACGAGCTATTAAAGAAGGCTGGTGTTACACCAGGTCGCGCCGGGCTGGCTTCTATGGAATCACCAGCATCTGACGAATAACCTCTTCTCATTCGACGGGAATCGCCGCTCTGGTCCAGCCCGCGCAGGACCGGAGCGGCTTCGTTTTTGGGGGTAGCCACCAAACGCTGAATCCGTCACAGCCACACGTTCAAAACGTCGGCGGCGTGCAGACGCTGATCAGCGTGCAATCTTCGTTACCCACATTCCGGAAACGATGCGGCAACCTGCTGTTGTAGAGATAGGCGTCACCGGGATACAAAATTCGTCGCTGATTGCCAACTGTGACTTCGATAGAGCCTGATACAACAATGCCCCCCTCTTCTCCTCGATGACTAAGCATTGTTTTTCCAGTGTCTGCTCCCGGCGCATACCGTTCGGAAAGAATCTGGAGCGATCTGCTGCTCAGATCAGCGCCCACTTGTCGCAACGAAAGCGGACCCTTTCCGATCTCCGTCAATTCCGAGGCCCGAAAGAAGTAGCGCTCTTCTTCCGGCTCGTCCAAAGCAAAGAATTCGGAAAGACTCATCGGGATTCCGCTGAGCACCCGTTTCAGTGATCCTACTGACGGATTCATTCGGTTCGATTCAATCAAGGAAACAGTGGCATTGGTGACGCCCGCTCGTTTGGCCAGCTCGCGCTGAGAGAGCTTGTGCTGGAGCCGCACGGCTTTAAGGTGAGCGCCTAAATCCATCCAGCGATTGTTGTTAAGCTGTTAAGGATCGTCAACAATTTTACCGGGCTCGCTGCTTGACCGGTTTCTATCGCGCCGTTTACGATTTCGAATCATGGCCTCCTTATCTCAGGTCCCGTTCGCTGTTGCCGGTATCCAGATGCAGGTCCGGGCGGACCAGGAAAACGTCACGGAAATGGGCCTCCGGCTGAACGCTTTAATGGAGCGGTTCCCGTGGGTGCAAATGGTGCTGTTCAGTGAGCTCTGCGCATTTGGGCCCTCTCCAGCTAACGCCCAGACGCTTCCTGGCCCGGCAGAAGAAAAATTCTGCAGTATGGCGGCAGAACATCACGTCTGGCTGATCCCAGGCTCGCTGTTTGAGCGGGCGCACGAGAATGTCTACAACACTGCGCCGGTAATCGATCCAACCGGAAGAATTGTGACGCGGTATCGCAAGCTTTTTCCGTTTCAACCATACGAGAACGGTATTTCGGCCGGCGTCGATTTCGCGATATTTGACGTGCCGGGTGTTGGCAGATTCGGGCTCTCGATCTGTTACGACATGTGGTTTCCCGAGACCACAAGAACGCTGGTTGCGATGGGAGCGGAGATTATTCTGCACCCGACAATGACCGATACGCTCGATCGAGACGTTGAGTTGTCGATTGCACGGGCCAGTGCAGCGACGAATCAATGTTACTTCTTTGATATTAACGGAATCGGTCATGGCGGGACTGGTCGCTCCGTCGTTGTGGGGCCTTCGGGTGATCTGCTTTATCAAGCAGGCGCGGGTCCGGAAACGATACCGATTGAGGTCGATTTTGCCCGCGTCCGCCGCGAGAGGGAGAATGGCCTGCTCAATCTGGGACAGCCGCTAAAGAGCTTTCGCGACCGGCAAGTCGATTTTGCGATTTATCGAAAGACAGAAATTGAATACCTGCGGAGCCTGGGACCTTTGCAGAAGCCCGGGCGCTCGTAGAAAGAGTGCGAGTGTGAGTGTGAGTGCGAGAAGGAAATCTGGAAGCTTGTCGATACTCACACTCACACCCGCACTCACACTCACTAAATGAAAATCACCAACATATCCGACGTGCGGCTGTGGTTTCATCGTAATGAGCGCAACATTTATTTTATAAGCGCTACGAATTTCAACCTGAACGGAATGGACGAATGGGTCCAACACTTCAAACACATTTGCTACATCGACTGCCACGATGGCCGGCACCCAAACATTTTCACCCCGAAAAAACTAAGTCATCCAGAATTTGAAAGTATCGAAGACATCAACAACTACCTGCTCGAACACAAAGAGGTCATCGATTACATCAAAAGCCGGGGACGCAATCCTGTAGCTGTCTTTTTGATGTTCGACGAAAAGACCGAGGCTCTGTGCAAAGAGCTCGGCATCGAGATCTGGTTCCCATCCGCAGCTCTTCGGAACCGCTGTGACAACAAGATGGAGACCGTTCGCATCGGGAACAAAGCAGGTGTGCCGAGCGTCCCGAACGTACTAAGTAAGGTCGAGAGCTACGAGCATCTCTGCAACATCGCTGCATCGGGAAAGCTCGGGAATGACCTGGTGATTCAAACCGCATTCGGCGATTCCGGTCACACAACCTTTTTCATTGCGAACGAACACGCTTGGAAAAAGCACGCCGACGAGATCATTGGCGAGTCGGAAGTCAAGATCATGAAACGCATCAACTGTCGCTGCTCGACACTGGAAGCATGCGTCACTCGATCTGGTACGATTGTTGGACCGTTGCTCACCGAAATCGTTGGTCACAAGGAGCTGACACCATATAAGGGAGGCTGGTGCGGCAATGAAGTTTTTCCCGGAGCTTTCACTGAAGAAGTTCGAATCAAGGCACGAGACTACGCATTCAAGTTCGGTAACCAGCTTCTGAAAGAAGGTTATCGCGGCTATTTCGATCTGGATTTTCTCGTGGATGAAGATTCCGGCGAAGTCTACCTGGGCGAGTTGAATCTAAGAATCTGTGGAGCGAGCCCGATGACCAACCATGCCGCTTTCGCCTACGCAGACGTACCGTTATTCGTTTTTCATCTGCTGGAATTCTGTGGAGCAGAATTCGATTTGGATGTCGAAGCTCTAAACAAACGGTGGGCAACACCCGAATTCATCAACATCTGGAGCCAGCTTGTGCTCAAAAGCACGGAAGATGTCGTCGACATCGTTAGTGAAGCGCCGGAATCGGGCATTTGGCGCCTCGGAACGGATGGATCGGTTCGATACGATCGATTCGATTATAGGCGGCGCGCGATCGAAGATGAATTCGAAGCCTCGTTCCTACGGATCATTGGAAAAGGCGACTACCGCTATGAAGGGGCGGATCTCGGTATTCTGATTACCCGGGGCCGGTCGATGACCCCTGATTTCGAGCTTAACGATCGTGCTCGTGCTTGGATTCAAGGGATCAAATCACACTATAAAACCAGGCCGCTCGTCGATCCGGCGCCCGCGCCGACCCCCGGTTCGTTTAAGATTTTGTAAGTAGAGATGGACGCAGACACCGACACCGACGACTTGGCAAGAGGGCACGCTGTAGGGGGGGGGGGCGCAGCCGCCCAAAACCAAAGTGGGCGGGTGGGTTGCCCCGGCCGCGCGCGCGGGTGAAAAAGCCGCATGCCAGACGATGGGGTTT
>JBKPCS010000117.1:0-11063 GCA_046727495.1 bacterium
TTCTCGAACAGGTCGAAAATATTACGGTTCAGGCAGCCGGATTCCAGCCGACAATTTCGGCGGACGTCGGTCTTGAACAAAGGAGTACCCCTCAATCGAACAATCTTCGCAATACACTTCAGGGGTGGTTCATGGGACTCACGGGCAATTGGAATATCTTTGACGGCTTGTCCACCTACGGAAAGGTAAAAGAGGCGAGGGCGCAATTGGAACAGGCGAAGGTCACCTATGATGATTCGGTGCGGCAGGTCGAGTTGGAAGTATCAACGGCGGGCAGTAATCTTCGTCAAGCAGAACAGACTGTTGCGTCGGCGAAAGTCGCGGTGCAGTTCAACCTGGAATCTTTGCGATTGGCGAACGAACGATTGGCTGCCGGAACAGGTACCCAGTTGGACGTGCTGAACGCTCAGACACAGCTCACGACGGCTCGCTCCAATCTCGTCGTGGGGGAGTTCAGCTATATCTCGGCGGTATCGGATTTCCAACGAGCGACGGCGACAGAGACGAAATATAACGATACTTTTGACGATCCACTAGGCCATCCAACAACCTTGACCGCGAGCGAAGCAAAGAAGGCGACTCGCGCACGGGTTGATTCACCATTGGATCCGAATAAGCCGTCAACGGCGAAGGCAAAACGTGAATCGTTAGTGCTGCCGCAAGGCAAAGTCAGCATACCGGAACGGTGAATTCAGAAAGGCGGAAGCGTTGCGCTCCAGCTGTAATCGATGAGCAATGCTCCTCTACAGCTTTTTCCAGCACTTTCGGCCTTACCCGGAATTCTGCATGGCTTTACTTTACGCGTCCCGGGACTTGATGTGCGTACAGACCGCGAGAGCGCGCTTGAACGATTGGAGGGTTATCATTCGGAAATTCGCGCGCAGTTTGGCTCTCGAGAATTTCATACTGCTAAACAGGTCCATGGTGGTCGAGTTGCGGTCATTGAACAAGGTTCTGTGCCCGAAACGCCAGGTGTTGACGGACTTCTCACCCAGGATGCAGGGGCACTGTTAGGTATTTACGTTGCCGATTGCTGCGCCATCTTCCTTGTCGATACGCGACGACCGGCAATTGGCCTGGTTCATTCAGGGCGAAAAGGGACAGAACAGAATATCGCGGGCGCAGCGGTTCGCCGGATGTCGGAACAATTTGGGACAGATCCTACGGACCTGATTGTACAGCTAAGCCCATGCATCCGGCCGCCTTATTACGAAGTAGATTTTGCTGCGGAAATTCAAAGCCAGCTGCATGCCGCTGGAGTGACAAAGGTATTTGATACGGGTGAAAATACCGGCGCCGACCTAGAGAGATTTTATTCGTACCGGATGGAAAAAGGCCGCACCGGCAGGATGCTGGCGTTGCTCGCTTTAGCGACTGCCGTCGGCGGTCGCCAAAGCGGTTAACGGTCGACCGTCTTCCGTTGCATTTCGCGCGAAATTTCAAACGCCGAACGTTTTTGCGTTTTGTGCTTGTCCCGTCCTTCGAAAGCTGAAACGGTAGACTCAAAACGGTTAGACGGTGGATCGAAAACCTATTCTAGAACCGGTCGACAGAATTAGCGGAATAGACATGGATGCCACCATCACCACAGCCTGGCTGTATTATCACCATAATCTCACCCAGGCGGAGATCGCCAAACAGCTTCAAGTCTCAAGGCCGACCGTCGCAAACTTGCTTTCGCGGGCGAGGGCACGTGGGATCGTGGCGATTTCGATGCGGCCCGATCTATTGACTCGCCTTTCCCTCGCTGAAGAAATCCGCTCCCGCTTCCATCTTCGAGACGCCTATATCGTTCCAACTCCTGAGGGCGCGACTATCGCGGATATCCGCCAAGCGCTCGGAAAAGCAGGTGCCCTATATCTCGAAAATAGGTTACAGGCTGGAGAAGTGCTCGCCACGGCGTGGGGCGCCACTGTGCTGGAGGTCGCCCGAGCTCTTTCCCGGAAGAAATTCGACGGCATCGTTTTGGCCCAGGCCATCGGCTGCCTGAATAGCGGTGAATCTATCAACCCGATTCGATTAGCAGGAATCATGGGAGAAAAACTCGGGGCAAAAGTCTATCATCTTCCTGTTCCAGCGGTTGTCAGTTCCATTGGTGTGAAGCAAATCTTGCTCGAAGATAGGAACATCCGCTCTTGCCTGGAGATGGCGCGTGCGGCATCGAAGGCGATGATCGGTATCGGCAAAGTAACCCACGACGCGACCGTCGTGTCGGCCGGATTTTTTGATCCGCTAATGATTGACGAACTGAAAGCGAAAGGAGCCGTCGGCGACATTTCATGTCGCTATTTCGATATCGAAGGCAGGCCGGTTATAACCGACTTCGATAGCCGCGTTATCAGCCTGACTTTTGTCGATCTAAAGAAGATCACACCCGTAATCGCAGTCGGAGGCGGGCAAGATAAAGTGGCTGCTATGCTGGGAGCGTTGCGGACAAAGTGCATCGATATTCTGATTACCGACGAACGGACGGCAACGAAGGTCCTTGCGGCGGCTGACGCCGCCTAAGTTTTCAGTTTTCGGTTTACGGTTTTCAGTTTTCAGTTCGAATGAAGAGAACCGAAAACCGGAAACTGAAAACCGAAAACTGAAAACAGCAAAGCTGCAGAGCAGCTTTGACTATGTTCACCAACTTTCTCTATCCTCAGCGTTCGTTTGACTCTCAGAATTTGGAGCTGATGGATCGGCCGCAACCGGTTTCTTCCGAGCTGCTGACCGACTTGCAGAATCTGGAAAGATTGAATCGGTATTTTGGGAGTCATGCGTTGGTTCTCCGGTTTTTGAAACGTTGGGTGCAAGCCGGTGAGTCGATCCGCATTATTGATCTGTGTACCGGGTTTGGTGATATCCCGCGCCGCATGGTCGATTGGTGCAGAAAGAATGCAGTAACGGTTCGTATTGCGGCAATCGATTCGCAGGCATCAACAGTCGAACTCGCGGAAACAGCCGGATACCCTGAAATCAATTTTGTTCGAGCCGATGTATTTGAATTCGAAGAACCGGCAGATCTGGTTTTCTGCTCGTTAGCGCTTCATCACTTCCCCGATGATAAAGCCAGCGAGCTTGTGCGCCGGATGAAGAAAATGGCGTCTCGCGCTGTTCTAGTTTCCGACTTGGAACGGACCGATCTCGCGATTTTCGGTATCGACCTTCTGACTGCTACCCTTTTTCGACAGCCGATGACTTGCCACGATGCACGGCTCTCAATTCGCCGCGCATTTTCATTTCGCGAAATGCATCGTTTGGCGGAGGAAGCGGCTTGGGAACAATTCGGCCACGCACGATTTCCGGTGTGTCGACAGGCCATCTGGTTGGAAACTCAGAAAATCGTCTCACGCGGAGGTCGCTGAGTGAGCTGTAGGGCGGCAGGCCCTGCCGCCGAGGCCCCGCGCGCTAGCCAGGGGTGACGGCGCACGGGCCTGCCGCCCTACAGCGTTACTCTGGGACCTCTGCGTGAGAATTTCTTTGAACCCAAACTCCGAAATCGGAGTTTGCCCTTCGGGCGGAAACCGGCGCTCCGGCGGCTTTTGGAGCACCTCTTCGGGGTTCAACCCCGCTGCTGTGCCGAGGAACAAATCTGTTCCCCGGCACAGCAGAAACTCGGCCGCGTTGAAAGGTTCTGCGAACGAAAAATCTGCGGAATCTGCGAAAACTGCAGTTAATATGTCAGTGATGCGCCTGTTCTTCCCACTGCTTTTGCTTGTCCTCGCGGCCCCGTCGGTTATTGGGCAAGAGGCCGCGATTGATGTTGATCAGTTTCGGCTTGAGACGATTCTGGGTGCGCAGGCGAAAGCTTCGTTCGGGACAAATGCGCCGAACGGGCAGAAGAGCGTGGAGGTTGTTGTATCGAAGCCGGGTTTAGAATTCTGGAGCGTTGAACTTCGAGCAGCCGGCCAGAAGTTTGAGCCGGGGAAAACATACGAAATCAAGTTCGAGGCAAAAGCTTCTCCGGCCCAATTCATCTACTTGGTCCCGGAGAAAGCGAATGGAAACCAGGCCTCGGTTGCTGAAGGCACAACCTTACGAATTCCGGAGGATTGGACGGAATGTACGGTTGTTTTCCACGTCACCGATACAGCCGATCCGGGGCGGTTAACTCTTTCGAATCTTGCAACGAACGCGGCGACGTTTGGTTTCGGTAATTTTCGGGTGGCGACAAAGTAGATGGCATCGCGTCGAGCGGGAAGTTCAACCCATCCGGTCTTGGCCGGGCCGGAAGCTTCGATCGAATCCTCCGGATTCACCGTGGCTTGATCTTCTAGATCGACCTTCGCCGTTTTAAGCTGACGCTGATGCGCGGCCGCCGGATTGGGTTGACCTTATAGGTCGACGTTGACGACCTTGCGGCACATTTTGCGAATGACCATCCTCCAAAAAGCAAATCACCCCTTCCGGTTAAGGGAGGGGTGATCAGTTAAACGGTGTTTCTAAGTAAGTTGATTACCACCAAATTTCCGTCTGGCTTCCAAACATCCAGCCGTAGTTAGCACCGGTGTTGGAGTACGGAGCAGCTCCATGTGGATCGGTGGTCGCCCCTTTCCAACCGTTTGTCCACGCCGAGAAGGTGGCGAACAAACGAAATTCAGGACGGGAGAAGAATTGGCCCTTCGGCTTGAAGGTTGGAGCAATCGTAAAGACGCCCATCTCACCGCTGCGACCAAACGCTCCGAGTCCGGAATTGCCTCGGTTATTATCACCATAGTAGCCAACGAATTGTCCTTGGATGCAGAAAGTATCCGAGAGCCAGAAGACTGGACGCGTACCAACTGCCACGATGTTACGCTCTCCGGAAATCTCTTTAATATTGCCTTTGTTATCCTTCCCGAAGATGCCGGTGCCCTTGTCGTTATGTTCGAACATGACCCACGCTCCCATGTTGAAATTCGGGCTTGGGTTCCAAATAAACTCGGTGATTGCCTTTACTTCTAAGGCGTCATTCACTGCATTATGGAAGTTCAGAGTAGCAGGGATCGGGTTCCCCAATAACGCCTGACGGTCAAGAGCATGCTGGAACCCAGCTATGATCTCATTCTCCTGATTGCTTGGGTCAGAGCGGAAATCGGTTGCGCCTTTAGCCGCCATTCCAACGACGCGTAGACGGCTCTTGTTGCCAAACTCGTATTCCCAAACGATACCGCCGCCAACGCCCCACATATCGTCGGTCCTGAGGCCGTAGCTGCGGGTGTTGCCGAGGATATCGGTGAACGACTGCGGACTACCGAAAGTGGTGCCACCCTTGATGTAGCTGCCGATCACGAATGGCGTCAGCTTACCGAACCCGATGTCAACATCTTTCCAGCGGATATCGAGAGACTGTTTAAACAGTTGTCCGACTGTCGGATAATTGAATACGCCGTTGTTATCATTGCCTCCAAACCAGGCGATCCAGAGTTTACCCGGACCGAGCGGGATATCCTGGAAGCCGTAGCCGATACCGGACATGTTCAACCAGAACCAGTCCATCGAGTCGATGTTCCACCTATCGTAGAACCGGTCGCCAGCCCAGACTCCGATCTCCGGAGCGCCCTTGAAAATGTTTCTCGCCAGGACGAATGCTTCAACGATACCCACGTTCCCACTCTGCGTCGAAACGCCGTTCACAACAGTCCTCCCGCCTATCGTCGTAGTGGTCGAACTGATTGAGGTATTGAGCGCGTTTTGACGGAAAGTGCTGAAATACTGGACTGTAAACCTGGCAGAAACATCCATCAGATCCGGGCTGTCTCCCAGGATATGGTTCTGCTGGTAGGAAAGTTCCATGTAGATGTCGCTTTCGTTACCGAGACGGGAACGACCGCCATCAAGGAAGTTATCATTTGGTACAAAACTGAACGTCTGAGCACCACCACTACCGTTGACTCCAAACCCAGCACGCAGATAGGCGGTAAACGCGAAGTTCCGAGTCAGCGACTTCAAGAATGACTCTTCAAGCATCGGCCCCGGGCCTTTGCCTTCCATAGCTTTGCCATCAGAATCAGTAAGGATGCGCGTATTCAGGATCGAGCTCCCGTTCGTTTCGGTTGCTTCGAGAGCCTTCATCTTGGCTTCCATCGCCTCGATGCGCTTTTCGTACTGCTTCTGCATCTGGTTCATCTGCGCCTTCAAGGCGTTGACATCGTTCTGATCCGCGCTCTGAGCGAGCAGCGCGTCAGTGGTTAATAGCGTAAGGCCCGCTATTAACGTAATTTTCAGTCCACGTATTCCGGGGGAACCGAGCCAGGGGTCCATTGGTCTTTGTTTCTATTGGTTAAGGTCAGTAGATTATTAATTGAAAGGCAACGCGATGATTACCGATCCGCAAAACCCTTGTCGAGCCTAATTTAGGAAATTTTTCAACGTTTTAGGATTTCGCTTGTCAGCGGCGATCCCAGAAAAAACTGAACCGCAGATTCCGCAGATTTCGCAGATTTTAAAGGGTTTTAGCGTCCTTTTTGGCGTTTTTAAAGCCCCGCCCGCCTGGTTCCGCAGAGCGGGAATCATTTGGCCTGCGTTGGATTGAGAAAAAATCTGCGAAATCTGCGGAATCTGTGGTTCCCTCTTCTTTGCGATGAAGAGCTTTGGATCCCTCAAAACTGTCGAAAAGAATCTCCGGCCTACAATTGATGCCGCTCTCGAGGAGAGTGGCGGCCTGTTGCGCTTGGCGCCATGCTGGGTGCCTCGATCGTTTTTGCAGCCGGGGCGACGGCTGAAATTGCATCCGGACGATCTCTACGCGTTCGGATTGAACAGAGGCGGCATCGATGAGCGCTGGCTCAGTTCAACTGTGCCCGCAGCGAACGAAAACCGGACACCAGATGAAGGGCTCAGTTACTGCATTTTTCGTGATTCGCGGTTTACGTTGCAGAATGCAGTAGCTGAGGCTGGAGCCGACATCGTTGGTGAAGCGATCTGGCAGAAATATCGCCGGTGGCCCGTCTACTCGAAATTTTTCGATAACATGGGTCCGATCCCGCATCACCTGCATCAGTCCCAAGAAAAAGCTAAGCTGGTCGGCCAGGAAGGGAAACCTGAGAGCTACTATTTTCCGCGTCAATTTAATACTGTTGAGAACAATTTTCCGTACACGTTCATGGGACTGGAACCCGGGACGACAAAGCAACAGGTCCGGCGTTGTCTGGAAAATTGGAACAAGGGCGATAACGGAATTCTCGATCTTTCCAAGGCGTACCGGCTTAAGCCGGGCACCGGCTGGTTAATCGGTCCTGGCATATTACACGCGCCGGGATCGCTTGTGACTTACGAACCGCAATGGGGCTCTGATGTTGCCGCGATGTTTCAATCGCTGGTTGAGGGACGCGAAGTGCAGTGGTCGCTGCTGGTCAAAGATGTTCCGCCGGATAAACACAACGATCTCGATTTCATCGTTGAGCTGTTGGACTGGGAGTCGAACGTGGACCCCAGCTTTAAAGCTCATCATTACATTGAGCCGATCGCAATTGAGGGCACGAAAGGATTCGTGGACCGTTGGGTGGTGTACGGCAAAATCAATGGAGAGCAACTATTTACCGCGAAAGAGCTGACGCTTGAGCCTGGGCAAAAGTGCACGATCCGCGACAACGGCGCCTATGGATTAGTAGCGGTGCAAGGCCGCGGACGAATGAACAAGCTGACTTTGAATGCGCCAAAGTTGATTCGCTTTGGCGAGCTCACAGAAGACGAGGTGTTCTGCACCGAGTCCACCGCGAAAGCTGGAGTAACGTTCGAAAACACGAGCGAAACAGAAGATCTGGTAACTCTGCGCTACTTCGGCCCCGACGTAAACCCCGACGCCCCGGCTGCCGGACAATAGCCTAAAAGATTGTCTCACGCAGAGGTCGCAGAGTAACGCGGAGGATTTTTGGGGGTCGGCTAGGTCTCGAGTCGGTTTACGCCACGTTTGATGCCTGCTTTGAGATGCGGCTCGCGAAAATTAATTAAGTAACCAAGATGCAGTCCCGAAAGCTTCAAATAGGTCAAAAGCTGTTTGGCGTGGACTGGAAGCAACACCTCTACAGATTTGATTTCGATGATTACTTTGCTCTCTACGATTAAGTCTGCTCGAAATCCCTCATCGAATTTCAATCCTTTGTATGTAATCGGGATTGGTTTGACGCTCTACGACTATCGCATCGTTTTGGAGCTCGTGCGCTAGGACAACCTCGTAAACGCTCCCAAGAAGGCCTGGGCCGAGTTCCGTATGCAGAGCGTAAGCGTGCTTCAGTATGGATGTGCCACTCTCATTTTCGGTCATATATGCAAACACGCTATCTAAGTGTTGCAATACGAATCAAATATATTCCTCTGCGTTCCTCCGCGGCCTCTGCGTGCCAGTCTTCTCGCGCCGCCGGCGAACTCCGGGCTTGCCTCGCAGGCATGGAGCCATCAAGATAAAAATCCTTTTCAACAAGCGGATCAATCGAATGAGAATCACAGCTCTTTTGGCCTTTTTCGCTGTTGCTAGTCTTGTTACACCGGCGATAGCGGCGGACAAACAACTGAAGTCAGTTGCGGTGACTGTAGGCGATCTGGGGAATCCGTTCTTTGTCCAGGTCGCGCACGGTGCGGAAGCGAAAGCAAAGGAAATTAACCCGGACGTCAAGTTTACCGCATTATCGAGCAATTACGACGCGAACAATCAGACTAACCAGATGGACAATTTCATTTCTTCTGGAGTCGATTTAATTCTTCTGAATGCCGCCGACAGTAAAGGAATGGCGCCGGCGGTTAAGCGAGCGAAAGCGGCAGGCATTACCGTTGTAGCGGTCGACGTCGGCGCCGAAGGTGGTGTTGACGCTACAGTAACGTCGAATAACAAACAGGCAGGCGAAGAGGCTGGTCAATACATCGTTGATAAGCTGAAGGGAAAAGGGGATGTCATCATAGTGAACGGGCCGCCGGTTACTGCTGTCACCGACCGAGTGGCGGGTGCTCTCGAGGTTTTCAAAAAGAACCCTGGTATTAAGATCCTGTCACGGGATCAGAACGCGGGTGGCAGCCGCGATGGCGGTCTACGAGTAATGACCGATCTACTAACGGCTTTTCCAAAGATCGATGCCGTATTTGCGATTAACGATCCGACTGGGATTGGGTGCGACCTGGCAGCAAAACAAGCTAATCGAAGCGAGTTCTTTATTGTTGGAGTGGACGGTTCACCGGATGCTTCAGCGATTCTGAAAGCAAAACAAGGACTGTTCGAAGCAAGTCCTGCGCAGGATCCCTATGCTATGGCGCAGAAGGCGGTTGAGGTCGGGTATGATATCATGCAGGGAAAGAAGCCTGCAGAAACTACTATCTTGATTCCGGTAAAGTTGATCACTCGTGACAACGTGAACGAGTACACCGGTTGGACGCGGTGACCGCGCCTTTTGGCGCGCGTTTGCCGTCAGCCGTCTTCCGTCGACCGTCAACCGTTGCGCTGAATAGACGGAAGACCGAAGACGGAAGACCGAAAACTGAAAACCGCGGCGCTCTAGGCGCCACGCTGGCTATGCCTCCTGTTCTCGAAGTTCGTGGTGTGAAAAAGAGCTTCCCTGGCGTTCGCGCGCTCAAAGGGGTAAGCCTCAAGGTTCGAACCGGAGAGATTCACGCGCTGGTCGGTGAGAACGGCGCTGGCAAGAGCACTCTGATGAAAATCCTCGCCGGCGCTTATCGACCGGATGGCGGCGAAGTCCTTCTAGATGGCAAGCCGGTACATTTTCATACGCCCCACGAAGCGCGCGCTGCCGGCATCGGCATAATTTATCAAGAGTTAACAGTAGCCCCGAATCTAACTGTGGCAGAAAACGTGTTCCTCGGGTCCGAACCGCGGAAATTCGGTCTCATCAAGGACACGTCAGAGATGGAGCGCCGTACACAGGAAGTATTGGATAGGCTGGGAGCCGGGTTCAAAGCGAACCGGCGAGCAGCGCATCTCTCGGTTGCTGAACAACAGCAGATCGAAATTGCCCGTGCCCTATTTTATCGGAGCCGGATTCTGGTGATGGATGAGCCGACTGCCGCGTTGTCTGATCGCGAGACGGAACGCCTTTTTGATGTGGTAAGACAATTGCGGGCTGATGGGTTAGCGATCATCTATATCAGCCATCGGATGGCGGAGATTTATGATCTTGCCGATAGGCTGTCGGTTTTTCGGGATGGCGAATTCGTCGGCGAGTTGGAGCGGGCAGAGTTTTCCAGCGAGCGAGTGATTGAAATGATGGTGGGAAGGCGGCTCGAGGATTTTTATAAACGTAACGAGATCGCCGTTGGAGATCAGATTCTCGAAGTGCGCGGCCTTGGGGACGGTGAGCGTGTGAAGTCGGCCAGCTTTCGGCTGCGCCGCGGCGAAGTTGTGGGGCTGGCAGGTCTTGTCGGGGCAGGGCGCACTGAGCTTGCTCGATTAATCTTTGGCGCCGACAAAAAAAGAACAGGCGAAGTCTGGTTGGATGGCAAGAAACTGACGATTGATCATCCACTGGACGCTGTTCGTGCAGGAATCGGTTATGTCCCTGAGGATCGGAAGCTGCAAGGTGTTTTTCTCCAGATGTCGTGCCGGGACAACATTGCAATGAATATTCTTGGCCGGACAGCGACTGCGGGAGTTATTAACTTCCAAACGGTAAACGAAAGGGCTAACGGACAAGCGAAATCGCTCAGGCTACGCGCCGCATCGCTCGCGACGAAGGCGGGCGGATTGTCAGGAGGCAACCAGCAGAAGCTGCTGCTTGCCCGTTGGCTGGAGATCAACCCGCGGGTCCTGGTCCTGGATGAACCGACCCGCGGAGTGGACGTGGGATCGAAAGCAGAAATTTACGGGTTGATTCAAAAGTTGGTCGAGAAAGGGATGGGAGTTCTCTTCATTTCGAGCGAGTTACCTGAGATCGTCGGTATCTGTGATCGGGTATTGGTAATGCGCGAAGGAGAGATCACGGGAGAAGTGGGGGGTGAAACCGGAGTAGAAATCACGCAGCAGAACATTATGAAGCTAGCGACAGCGTTGTGATTGGTAGGGCTGAGCTCTGTAGGGCGGCAGGCCCCTGCCGCCGACAGCTATCGTTGTGCACGCTGGGTCTCGGCGGCAGTGGCCTGCCGCCCTACAGCTATCG
>JBKPCS010000118.1:0-4545 GCA_046727495.1 bacterium
GGTTTTATCAACCTCGTGAAGATGATAATCGCACCGATCATCTTCTGTACGGTCGTTCACGGTATTGCGTCGATGTCGGACGTAAAAAAACTTGGCCGTGTCGGAATCAAGGCGCTGGTCTATTTCGAGGTCGTTTCGACACTGGCTCTGTTGATCGGGCTGGTCGTTGTAAATTTGCTCCACCCGGGAGCTGGTTTCAATGTCGATTTGAAATCTCTCCAGGGTGAACGCGTTCAGCAATCCCAGTCTTTCGCCCAACACGCGCATTCCCTTGATCCGACTCAGTTCCTCTTGAACATCATCCCGTCCTCATTTTTCAACGCATTTGCCACCGGTGATATTCTTCAGGTGCTCCTGGTGGCGATCCTGAGCGGGTTCGCGATTTCGTTTATGGGGGGACGCGGGAAACCGATCCTTATGGCGATCGATTTAGGGGTAGCGGCATTTTTCGGAATCATGCGGATGATCGTCCAATTGGCACCGATCGGAGCATTCGGTGCCATGGCGTTTACCATTGGCAGCCAGGGATTGGGTGCGTTGGGCAGGCTGGGCTACCTCATGGTCAGCTTCTATATTACGGCTTTTTTATTCGTGATAATTGTTCTTGGTGCGATCGCAGCTTTCAGCGGCTTCTCCATTTTCCGATTCTTAAATTATATTAAGGAAGAGCTTTTACTTGTTCTGGGAACAAGTTCTTCCGAGGCGGCTCTGCCCGGAATGTTGGAAAAGATGCGGCGTCTCGGGTGCTCTTCTACGACGGTCGGCCTAGTAATTCCGATGGGGTACAGCTTTAACTTGGACGGAACGAACATTTATATGACGATGGCGGCGCTTTTTCTTGCGCAAGCCACGAACACGCATCTTGATGTTGGCCAACAGCTGGCCATTCTCGCCGTGGCAATGCTTTCATCAAAAGGTGCGACAGGAGTTACTGGTGCTGGATTCATTACCCTGGCTGCGACGCTCTCCGTGGTACCCTCAGTGCCGATTGAGTCTTTGGCAATCCTCGTAGGGATTGACCGGTTCATGAGTGAATGCCGGGCACTCGTAAATCTGGTCGGAAACGGAATCGCGACCGTGGTGATTAGCCGCTGGGAGAAAGAGCTCGCAAAGGAAGAGCTTAATGCCAACCTCCGGAAATCGCAGAGTCTCGCTGATATCACGCCGCAGGAAATTGAAGCAGAGCTGGAGGCCGACGAGAAATCCGTTTCGGTCCAGGAACCGCATTAGGGCTAACCTTGCCGCCGACCATAATCGACATGAACGAGCTTGGGGTCTTTCCCAAACGTCATCCAATCTCTGATTGTCGGGACATCGGCAAGCACACCCATTTTCTCTCACGGTGGGGATTCGCCGGTTTAGTTCACCGCGGCGTTCTTCCGGGCTAAATAGCTTTCCGGTTGTGGGTGATACGAGAACGTTATCCGAAGGGAACGTCCATTCCAGCCAGAGATCGCGCCAAAACGTGAGATCTTTGATTCGCTTTTTGTTTTCCCAAATTGTGATTTTGTTCCACTTGAGCCGACTCATCGAATGCGGGCGAATCCTGTGAATTTGGCGAACTTGAAAGCAACCTTAAATGCGCCGTTATCCGCACATATACTGCCAGAGAGCATGAGTAAAACCTCAAGACCAGATAACAACCAGATAACAGCAATTTTTGCGTTCAATTTCTGAAGGTCGCAAATCGCCCGTAGATCGGCTATAGGACTTGATGGCTGCCTCGCATGGATTCGAACCATGACAAAGTGATCCAGAGTCTGTTACGCAGGGTGAGCGGACATGATTGGATATGAACCGTTATGCGCTGGCAAGTCGCTTCCGGACAAGCTTACCAGGCTGTTCTGCAATGTGGTGCGCTAGCTCATTAGAGATCAGAAAAGGTCAGGTATGAATAAAAAAGTGGCTAAGAAACGAGTAATCTTAGCCACTTTTCAAAAACCGATACCGGAGTTGGCAAGGTGCCGACTTCTGTCAGCCGCACATAGTGGATGGTCAACTCGAAATCATAAGTCCATAGCGCGGAGGAGGGCGGACAAGGGTTTACTGTTGCGGGCAGGTGCTGTTGAATGTCGGTCTCTACCGTCCAAGTCGCCGCTGCTTCAGTGAAATACGTCCAGCCGAGACCGGCGTCGGAAAGCTGCCAAAGAACGCTATCCTCGGTTTCAAATATCAAAGATGATCCGTTCAGTATCGCGCTGTCGCCGGGTGGCCGAAATCACGCAGAGGGCCCGCGGTTCTACCGGCTCGCAGAGTGCCCGAAACAGGCTATTCTTGGCCGAATGTCTTGATGTCTTCTGGCCCGGCCTTGGTTGCCACCTTAGCCTCGCCTTGGACCATGATTCGGATTTGCTCGACGATCTCGGGGTTAGCAAGAGTGGTGACATCGCCAACATCCATGGTGTTGGAAATGGCGGCCAGCACCCTGCGCATAATCTTGCCCGAGCGCGTCTTGGGCATATCTGGCACAATACGAACATCTTTGGGCCGCGCGATTTTGCCAATCGCAGTCTCGATTGCCCGAACGATCTTGTCTTCAATTGGCTTGCCCGGCGAGAAGCCGGGTTTGAGTGCGATGTAGATCTCGGGAACTCGCCCGCGCATCTCATCCACCACCGGCACCACTGCGGCCTCTGCGACCTCATCGACGGAGAGACATGCGGATTCCAGTTCCTTCGTTCCGAGGCGATGACCGGCCACGTTGATTACGTCGTCGACGCGTCCCAGGATGCGGTAGTAGCCGTCGCTAGCCTGCATCGCACCGTCGTTACAGAAGTACGGCCAGTCGCGCCAGTCCTTGCTTTCCCGGTTCTTGCAGTATTTGCGGTAATAGGTATCGACGTACCGCTCTGGATCTCTCCATATGGTTTGGAAGATTCCCGGCCACGGGTTGCGGATACAGATATTCCCGGCCCGGCCGGAGCCTGCCGGGACCTCGTTTCCATCTTCGTCCAGAATCACAGGATACATGCCAGGTACTGGGGGACCTGCGCTGCCGGGCTTCATGGGATTCAACGCCGGTTTGGTGCTGCACAGAAAGCCTCCGTTTTCGGTTTGCCACCAAGTATCCACGATCACCGCTTCTCGCTTGCCCACGACGTCGTAGTACCAGCGCCACACGTCGGGCTCGATCGGTTCGCCCACGGTCGTCATGTGTTTGAAGTGGTAGTTGTACTTGGTTGGTTCGTCCGGGCCGGCTTTGCGCAGCATCCGGATGGCTGTGGGCGAGGTATGAAAGATGTTAACGTTGAGCCGTTCGGCTATCCGCCATGGGCGCCCGGCGTCCGGATAGATAGGAACTCCCTCGTAGATGACGCTGGTTGCGGCTATAGCCAGCGGGCCGTAAACGATATACGAATGCCCTGTGATCCAGCCGATATCTGCCATACACCAATAAACGTCCTCTGGATGGATATCTTGGATGTATTTTGAGGTTCCTGCCACATAGGCCAGGTATCCGCCGGTGCTATGCTGGCATCCTTTTGGCCGCCCGGTAGTCCCACTGGTGTACATCAGGAACAGCGGCGCTTCCGCAGGCATCGACACTGGCTCAACCTTGCGGCCGACGAAATCCTTCATGACCTCGCGAAGGTCATAGTCGCGACCCGAGACCATCGGGGTTGAGGTGGCGCTCCTTTCGCGAAGGCGCCGCCACACCAGAATCTTGTCCAACTTCTGCCCGTTCTGCTCGGCGACGGCGGCCGCAATGTCCGCATTCGCCTTATGGTCGAGGAGCTTGCCGCTCCGGTAGTAGCCGTCGATCGTGATCAGCACCCGGCTTTGCGAATCCGCTACCCTGATTCCACAAGCCTCTCCGCTGAATCCCCCGAACACCTCCGAATGAATGACCCCTAGCCGAGCGCAGGCCAACATGGTGATCGGCAACTCGGGAACCATCGGAAGGTGCAGCGTCACTCGATCACCAGTCTTAAGACCAGCGAAATCGCGCAGCATTGAGGCAACCTCGTTGACGCGCGCCCAAAGCTCCTGATAAGTGATCGCCTGGTACCCTTCATCTTCGGGTTCCGGCGCGAAAATCAAGGCCGCTTTATTCCGGTATTTGGGCAGATGGCGGTCAACACAGTTGTAACAGACGTTGAGTTTTCCGCCGACAAACCATTTCCAGAACGGCGGGTTGCCGGTGTCTAGAGTGGTATGCCAGTACTGATCCCAGCTCAGCATATCGGCATATTCCTTGAAGCACTCAGGGAATTTATTGATGCTGAAACGCTCGTCGACCGAGGGATCGGTCAGATTCGCTTGGCCAATAAATTTGGCGGAGGGATAATAATATTGTTCCTCCTTCCAATGGACTGCAATTTCTGCCTCGCTTACATCGGCACTGGCCTTGGCCATCGCCGTTGCTTCCGTTTTGATGCCTTTGGTGGCTGCCCCTGTTTCGTTTGGCATGGGATACTCCGTTTGAGGGTCGTCTTATCTCTTTCGAGTGGATGCAATGACCGTGATCGCCGATGCGTACCAGGCTGCGATCGCCGTCAGTAGCCCAAGGTATCCTCCGAGCACGTTTAGACCCGCCTGCGAGCT
>JBKPCS010000119.1:0-6543 GCA_046727495.1 bacterium
GTATGTCACCTCGCGGATCATGGTCCTTGATCCGAACAGACCGCGCCCGTCAATTCCACCTGTAGCAGCAACAGTGAAAAATATCGCCGTGTAATCTTCGGTTAGGGCGTCACGAATCGACCGAGCATCAGTCACGTCACCCTGGCGTACATCCGCTCGATCACCTAAGAGCCGACTGGCCTTATCGGGATCGCGCGCGACGACCTGGACACTTGATCCGCCCTCCAATAATTGCTGAGTGATCAGTAAGCCTGTACCGCGCGTAGCTCCGATTATGCAAAATTGCGTCTTCAAGCTTCAGCTTTCATTCCCACGAGATATGGCAGGCCTATGATTGCGCCAGTGGCCCGATAGTCTCGGATGCCGTCCTCGATCCACGAGATGCCTTCAACTGTGTCACCGGAAGCGCTGCGCGCCCAACCGCGGAGTATGGATGCTAGAGCCAGCCAATGCGCAAAATGGTGACGAGTTGACAGTTCAATGACATCTGATGCCAGGCGTTCCACTTCAGCAGGATTACGCTCGTGATAGGCGAAACTCGCTGCGTAATATAGCGTGGAGGTTAATCCATGCATATCATTCAGTTCCTTCGCTAGTGAGATCGCTTCCACTATGTTCGGTTGGGATGCGACGGTCTCTCCGAAGTGCCATGCGGATAGTGCCTCATAGCACAGACAAGTGGTGGCAGGCGCATCGAGGTCTTCCGCATGAGACTTTACGCTCCCCGAGCGCCAGATCTGGGCACCGCGCTTCGCATATTGTCGCGACGCCTCAAAATCGCCCAAAAAGTGACCCGTCATTGCCAAAGCGCTGTAGGCTCCTACCATCCGCGCAGGATTGTTCTGCTCCCGCGCCAACGAGAGAACTCGGTCGGCGATCTGCATCGTTGCTGTAGGCTTGTCGTTCATGAGGGAATAGCGCCACTGACCCATGAGCGCCACATACAGAAGCACGGGTCGATTGAGCGCGTGACACAAAGGCTCGGCGCCCTCGTAACAAATCCGCGCCTCCGGTGCTCCCAATCCTCGCGTGGCCGTGAGGTAGAGCCCCGACTGTGTCAGTATGAAAAGCTGATCTTCGGAAGTGAGACCTTGTCCCTCTGAGCAGTTTTCTACCAGTGAACCCCAACGTCCGTGTTTAAAGAAATGAACTAACACCAAGAGCAACGCTCCTCTCGCCCCGAGGACATTTGCAGTGAAGTAGATATCTCCACGCTGAATCCGGGGAATGTAAACCTCATGCAACGCCTCTCGAAACAGACCGGCATTGCAGCCGCAGATGACGGCTGAGAAAAGTGGTTCTATTTCACTGAAACTATTGGGCAGGTGTGGCGCAAGCGTTTGATAGTGATGAAAGAGCCGCCTATTACATTCCTTCCAAGCGTCCGTTTGTTGACTCCGGAGCTGTTCTCCAAAGTATTCACGAACGAGAGGATGCGTATCGAGATGTCCAGGATTATGCGGATCTTCTCCAGCCAGGAGTCTCGCCCTCCTTAATCTGGCAAGAATCGTTCGCCACTCGATCGGGCTCAAATCAGTTAAAGATTCCGTAAGGCCACCGATAGCAGGTGGTTTTAGCAGGACCCCAAGCGTCAGCTCGTCCGCGGGTCGATCAAACAGACCCAGCATACGGAGAACGGATAACTCAGGACCATCGCCAAACCAGTCTTGGTAAGATTCCATTACTTTTCGGGCATGAGCTCCCTGTCGTACGTCGTGAGCAAGACGTGTGGATACCTCGTCGCGACGTCGAATATCTCCGCCAAAGGCATCCGTTAAATAGCTGCCCAAAAGCGTGAGAGCCAGACAATGGCCACGGAACTCGTCGCTGGCACTTCGCAATTCTGCCTCGTCGCCATTAACGCCCAGCGCTCGGAGCAGCTTCGCACCGGCATCGTTGGATAGTTGGTCTAGGTCACGACGCAGGGCCGAGGTGCGCTCGTGATCTGCAATGTCAGCGACCGGCGTCCGCGTGGTAATCACGCATAGCCCCGTATTGAAGGCAGCAAGCTCACGCAATAGCGCCTGGAGGGAAGGCTCACGTAGCCGTCCCTCTTGCGGACCGGGCGGATTTTGGAGCGGCTCCAGGCCATCCAGAACCAGCAGGGTTCGACGATGTGAGATGAGCTTCGCCAACCTTTCTCCCTTCTCCCATGGCGTTCCGAGCCGCGGGTCTGGATCTCCAAACCAAGTGAGAGCAGCGTCAAGAAATTCATCAGCGGATGAAGTACCTCCGCTCGTACCTTGTCTGTAGAAGGACCAGCCAAAAACAATCTCTGCGGAACGATAATGGTCAGTAGCCATCCGTCGGAGCCAATGATTGACGAGCGTTGACTTCCCGACCCCAGCCCAGGCAACGATTGTAACGACGTTGACGTCCTTGTTTGCCCATGTTCGATCCAGAAAAGCGATGTCTTCCTCTCGACCGAAAACATCGCTTCCGGTAACAGGTAGTCTGGCTACTGAAATTTTCTCCGGTGCACGTTTTGCCGGCGGCTTGCGAGTTCCTGTACGCGAAGCCATAGAGGGTGTCTTCTGCAGGCTCTGGGGAGTGATTCTACGCCGCGCGTTCATTGCGCCTGTTATCGCCGGTGTCGCCTTCAACAGCCCGTGTGGAGTCTGGAAGCGCTGTGCCGGATCTTTCTTCAGGAGTTTCTCAAGGAGAACTACGACCGGCTGTGGAACATCTTTGAGCTGCTCAAGTGGTAAGGGTGCGTGCTGATGCTGATACATCACCTCGCCCGGAGTGCCCTGAAACGGCGCTCTGCCGGTCACCATCACCCAGAGTGTGATACCAAGTGAATACAGATCTGAGCGTATGTCCGCACCAATTCCGGCGAACTGCTCAGGACTGGCGAATTCCGGTGTTCCAGCGAAAGCCCCCGGTGTTGAGATCGCGGTTTGAGCACTTGGTTCATTGACCACCTTCGCAAGGCCGAGATCGATAATTTTTGCCGTGGTACTACCGTCATCCTTCAGACGCACCATGATGTTACTTGGCTTGATATCGCGGTGAACGAGGTTCTGTTCGTGCACCGCAGCCAAACCGGCGGCTACCTGCGGCGTACCTTCCGTATCCTCAGAGCTGCCTGCTGATTCAGATGCTGAAGCCGATTCCCCGGTCGCTGTAGATTCCCCGCTGGTAGCTCTTTGGAGGATACAGACTGGACAGAACTCCCGATCGGCGGAGGCAAAGAACTTCGTGCCGCAGACCGGACAGATGCGTGCTTCCTGTTGCGCCGATTCTAGCTCTTTACTTGGTTCTTCCACCGTAATGCTGAACAACGTAACACGCGCCGCTGTTGACCTTGCCTGATGGCCGCCCTAACCTTGGGCCCAAGCAACAGTATTGCATGTCAGGTCAGACTCTGCCAGTTCCTCCAGGCGCTCCAACCATTATCATTCGGCGCGCCAAGCCAGAAGACGGACCAGTGTGCGGGCGAGTCTGCTTTGACGCCTTCTATAAAATCAGCACAAATCACGGCTTTCCGTGTGACTTCCCGTCGCCCGAAGTAGCCATTGGCCTCCTCTCAATGATGTTTTCCCACCCGGGGTTTTACTGCGTGGTGGCGGAGTCAGACGGGTGCCTGGTGGGCAGCAACTGTCTCGACGAGCGATCCGCAATCGCGGGTCTGGGACCGATCACAGTCGACCCGAGCATGCAGGATCGCGGCGTTGGCCGAAAATTGATGGAAGCGGTACTAGTTCGGGCCCGGGAACGCAACTTTCCAGGAGTCAGGCTGCTCCAATCAGCGTTTCATAACAGATCGGTGGCCTTGTATAGCCGACTGGGCTTTGATGCCCGCGAGCCAGTTTCGGTCATGCAGGGACCGCCACTTCGGAAACGGATTGAAGGGTGCTCGGTCCGACCGGCGCGAGTTCCGGATATCGAGGATTGTAACCGCCTTTGCACGCGAGTTCATGGACACGATCGGGGGGGCGAATTGGCGGATGCCATGAAAAATGGGACCGCAGTGGTCGTTGAGCGGCATGAACGGATTACGGGATACGCCACGGCATTGGCCTTTTTCGGGCACGCCGTCGCTGAAACTAACCTGGACCTCCGGGCACTGATAGCCTCGGCGGAGGCCTTTGCGGGACCGGGGATCATCGTGCCTACGCGCAATTCAGATCTTTTTCGTTGGTGCCTCGAGAATGGCCTTCGGGTGGTCCAGCCAATGATGCTGATGAGCTTGGGGTTGTACAACGAACCCGCCGGAGCATATCTGCCATCTGTACTCTTCTGAAACGATCTCCCGGGCTTCCGGTTTTAATATTGTCCCCGTTGAAACAGCACCTTCTCAGCGAAACTTTATGAACGGTACCCGAAGACGTCCTGTCACGCTGCCAGTTTGGCGCAAATCCGCCCGTCGCACTTTCGCTTGGCCCGAGCCGGCTATGGCGTTCGCTGTGCTGTCCTGAGAGGGATTTGCGGACCACAGCAAGGAACCAGTTTTTCCATGTTTGCGACATGACGAACATTGTCCGATTCAAGCTTGCGGAAAAGTTTCTTGCGTCCCATCCAGTGAGAGCGACAGGGACATATGGGCCAGATTTTGGAGACAGAGGATCACGTGGCAATCCCCCCAATGATGTACTGCGATCCGTTTTACCGGATTACTTGCTTGATCAAGGAGGAAATCCGGAAATACAAATGGATCGAAGGCGAAAAAGGCCGCACACTCTCCTGGCAGCAAGCGCGGGCCGAATGGACCGAGGCACACCGCGAGGAGTACGAGAAATTCCTCCTGGATACTCTGCCATCGGCTGATTCGGTCACCGGCGAGCTCTCGACCGAGACGGAGAATCAGCCTCAGGGAGTGGAAGACTCGGCAGAGGCACAGGAGGATATTGCTCGAACTGGCGCGATGCTCTCGAAGCTGCCGCCCAGAGCCGGCGGATAGCTTTAGCGGCCTGTGCCATCCTGCCTGGGGAACGATACGTTCCCGCTAACACAACTTCCGCCGCGCCCGCAAAGTCTGTCATCCCATGGGCAAAGGCAGGCTTCGCGTTTTCGAGGATCCTTAAGGTCGGACTCGATACGCTCGGCTGCTTCGTCCGGCCACACCAAAGCCAGGGGTGGCTCTCAATCTTACCCTCTTCAAGCAAAGTCCGGTGATGTGAACGTAAGAGGTTCCGGCGGCACGGTGCATCTCAAAAGTGGGTATCGGATGGGTATACCTCAAATTCTAAAGCAATTCTTCAATCTACTTATTCGCTTGTAGATCGGCTCCAGCAGTACATTTGCACCCGGCAGGGCTCGAACCTGCAACCCTGTGATCCGAAGTCATATACTCTATCCGATTGAGCTACAGGTGGGCCGTCAACTTCCGCTGCGCACGGCGTCGACAACCTGGCGAATTGCGTCGATCACGAGTTGTGGCTGCTCCTTGTGTATGTCGTGACCACTATTCGTCTTGGTGATGTGCTTAGCGTTCGGCACAAGCTTGGCGAGGCGTTCCTGGGCCTTTTTCTGCGCGGCACGACCGCGAATATCAAGCAGATAAGAGACTACTTTTTAACGCGATGTTACTCAGAATTGCTGGGCAAATAGTCGGGAAAAGAGCCATTTTTCTGACATGTCAGAAGCGACTTCTCGTTGCGGGTGTGCAAGCCTTGAAGCGCCGTAGGAGCAATCAAAATCGGCATCGACACAGGCTCACCCAAAACGGTGGTTTCCAGATCGCGGGAGCTTACGTCGACCAGCATGCGCGGAGTAACGTGATTCGCTCGCAGGCGGCCCTATTCTCACGCAAGGTGGTCTCGTCTGTCACCGATCAAAATTAAACTAATGGTCGTCTATTTTCGCTCAGGCAGAATGAAAGACTTGCGTTCATCGCTTATCTCGAGGGCATCGAAGCCGATGCCTCTGCGGAGCATCTGCGACTCATTGAAGAAGTTTATGGCCCAAATTGGCCGACTCCATTCGAAGAATTGCTTTCGGTTGTCCAGGAGCGCACAAAACGAAAAACCCGCTAGCAAATCCGGAAAGAACGCTAAGCGTAAGCAAGACAAGGCTTGACGGAAAAAAGCGAATTCTGCTACATACGCCGCACTAAAAATTTCTCACCGAACAGTCAACACGGGACCGCTCTAGACGCCAATCTAGAGCGGTTTTCTTTTTGCGCCTAATCCGCGACCGCTTCTAGACTCATCCGCTCAGCTTGTTCCTTCTTGCGTCGTCGCACATCAGAAGAGTGACACCCGGAAGCTAGCGCGTCTTGCTATCGCTTCGTTGTAGGTCTCCATGCGTCGCCTTCCATGTCTGTCCCTACGCGTCCGATGTTGCCTTCCACGTAGGCTCACCACGCGTCAAATTTGAGAGTTTTGGGCGAATCAAGCACTCAGCGAGGGGCGCTAATTGCTGGTGGTCGCCGAAATGGAAATCTCCAGTCTCTTTCCGATTTTGACTTCTTCCGATACGTCTAGCTCGAATTCGCCATGGTCCATTAATGTTCCCGGTTCAGGTTGAAGACTTCCGAACTCCGCCGGGCTCAGGATCTTCACAAAGTAGAGATCGTCTGAGTACTTATGCGCGGGTGCG
>JBKPCS010000120.1:0-8889 GCA_046727495.1 bacterium
TCCTACCATCATAACGCCGATGGCGAGCATCGGCTCGGCGGCATCGGAGAGATCGTAACAGCGGAGGTGGCCGGGCGAACCGGCAAGGAAAGCCGGTGTTGCGTCCTGGGCCATCTTCAGCGAGGCGGAGCTCCGACGACAACCGACAGACTTTTGGGAACGCAATTCGGCACCAAGGCGGTTGAGCTGATCGCCGAGGGCAAATTTGGCTCCATGGTAAGTTACCAGAACAATGAAGTTCTAGATGTACCAATTGCTGACGCTGTTTATCGTCTGAAACTCGTCGATCCGAATCATCAGCTGGTTAAGACCGCCCGCAAGATCGGTATCAGTTTCGGGGATTAGGGATCCGAGAACTATAATTTAGTAGATCATAACTAAAGGATGTGTGGGACTTATAATCGGACAGTAATGATTTAGCGACTATGAGGCGCGGCCTCCATAGCAAGTTATGAACCTAAAGAGCCCAACGGAAGATACCCTTGCCATCATCATGGGTGGCGGTGCCGGCACCCGACTGTTTCCCTTAACCAAAGAATGAGCTAAACCAGCGGTGCCGCTGGGCGGCAAATATCGTCTGGTGGACATCCCGGTCAGCAATTGCCTCAACGGCGGTTTTCGCCAAGTCTACGTACTAACGCAGTTTAACAGCGTGACCTTGCACCGCCACATCGCGGCCAGCTACAAATTCGACAACTTTACTAAAAGCTTCATTGAGATTCTTGCCGCTCAGCAAACCCCGCCCGCTGGTACCAGGGCACGGCGGACGCGGTGCGCCAGAACCTCTGCTACTTTCTGGAGCGCCCTTACAAATATTACCTCGTCCTGAGCGGCGATCATCTCTACCGCATGGATTACGGAGACCTGCTGCATGAGCATGTCAGAACTGGCGCCGACGTCACCCTGGGCACACCCCGGTCGACCGGCAGGCGGCTTCGGGCTGTGGGATTCTGCAGAGCGATGCTGAACGACACATTTTTCGCTTTGAAAAAACCCAAGGACCCAAAGCTCTTGGACGAGCTACGGATCCCGGCCAATCTGCTCAAAGAGTTGGGCCGTCCGGCCGATACCGAGCTCTACCAGGGCTCGATGGGCGTCTATGTCTTTAATCGCCAAGTCTTGATCGACGTGCTAGCCAACGATCATGACGACTTTGGCAAGCACATCATCCCGGTTTCGCTACAGAAGTACCAAGTCTTTGCCTACATCTTCCAGGGGTATTGGGAAAATATCGGGACGGTACGGGCGTTTTTCGAAGCCAACCTCGCTCTGACCGATCCGGTGCCGGCGTTCGATTTTTTTGACCACATTAATCCAATCTACAGCCAACGGCTTGTACTGCCGGCCAGCAAGGTCAGAGGAACGCAGGTTCAGCGGGCGATTATCGCCGACGGCTGCATCAGTACCGATGCGCGCATCGACCGGTCGGTCATCGGGATTCGGAGCGTGATCGAAAGCGGCACCACGATCCACAACTCGGTCCTGATGGGGGCAAGCTTTTACCAGGCAGAACCCTGGGAACCGAAGCCGGGCGCTCCACCACTTGGCATCGGACGCCACACTTCAGCCCGACGATTCGCCCGATTTTGGAAAGGAAATTCAAGCGTTTAGCTCGGCCATTCAGCCGGGGATGCAGGCTATCCGCGACAAGGAGGCAAACAGGCCCTCTAATAACCAGGACTTGGACCGCATTTTATTGTTCGCCCAACGCTACCAGAACCTCGCTCAGATCAAATACGCCTACGCGATTCCCAATCCGAATGCGACGACTGACGGTGACCGCTGGCAACACATTTCGCAAGCACTGCTCGGTGCTATCAACACCTGCAAGGAGCCAATGTCGCGGCCACGACTGAAAAGTCTCTAAACCTGAGCCGCGCTGACCACAAATGAGCTACATTTCTCTTCGAACTATTGTCGATCAAGCACCGGTCATTGCAATCCTCCGGCGTCCGAGAGTGGATCCCGGCCGTTGCATAGCACACCTTTTCCGAACCTGTATCCGCTTAGTCGAGATAACAATGGACACGGCTGGAGCACTGGAAGTCATCGAGTCAGAACGGTCCCGTGTCCCGGCGGTGGGCGCCGGTACTATTAGAGACGTTGCTGCAGCGGAAGCCGCCA
The DNA here is from genome assembly GCA_046727495.1 of bacterium. Taxonomy (GTDB): domain Bacteria; phylum Verrucomicrobiota; class Verrucomicrobiia; order Chthoniobacterales; family JAFAMB01; genus JBKPBY01. The sequence goes on from JBKPCS010000120.1 coordinate 2,125, forward strand.
TCGCGGCGGGTGCGGCGTTCCTGGTAACTCCAAACCTTGATCTAAATAAAGAACCAGAAAAGAATGAAGAACCAGAAAATCGACAGGAGTACGTGACAAATGAACGAGGATACTTTCAATTACATTGTTGTAGGAGCAGGCGCCGCAGGCTGTGTGGTTGCAAACCGATTAAGTGAGAATCCAGATATCCGTGTGTTACTCCTCGAAGCGGGTGGTCCGGATCGTAATCCCCTAATTCACATGCCGGCTGGCTTTGTCAAGCTCACAAGTCCAGACGTGAATTATAGATTTTCGACTGTCCCACAACCAGAACTAGACAATCGGAGGATGTATTATCCGCAGGGGAGGGTGCTAGGTGGCAGCACCGCGATCAATGCGATGATTTACATACGTGGAAACCGACTAGATTACGACAAATGGTCTGAGCTCGGCAATGAGGGTTGGGGTTACGATGGTGTGTTGCCTTACTATAGAAAGTCCGAGAATAATGAGCGCCTAGTTAATGAGTATCACGGCACAGGTGGCCCGCTTAACGTTGCTGACCAAGTTCAGCACAATATCCTGACCAGAGCATTTGTCCGAGCAGCGCAGGAGGTAGGAATTCCTTACAACCCAGACCTGAACGGCGCAACGCAGGATGGGGTGAGTTTCTATCAGGTTACTCAGCGGAGAGTGCGGCGCGAGAGTGCTGCCACGGCCTTCTTAAAGCCCGTGTTGAAGCGCACCAATCTAAAGATTGTCACGCATGCGATGGCGACCAAGGTGATTGTCAAGAATGGCCGCGCTGTCGGACTAAAGTATCTTCACCAGGGGAAGGAGCGGATGGCCCATGCTGATAATGAAATTGTCCTTAGCGGTGGCGCGGTCTGTTCACCCAAACTGCTGCTTCTTTCCGGCATCGGCCCCGCCGATGAGCTAAAGGCCCTGGGCATTGATGTCATTCATGATTTGCCTGGCGTAGGGAAGAACTTTCACGATCACATGGATGTTTATATCGCTGCGGAATGCAGCCAGCCGGTCAGCTATAATGGCGAAGACCGCTGGTTCAAGGCAATCCCACACGGAATTCAATATCTGCTGTATAAGACCGGTCCAGTAACAGCCTGCGTCGCAGAGGCCGGTTGCTTCATTCGCAGTAGTGAAGAAATGCGCTCACCCGATATACAGATTCACTGCTTACCTGCCTATGTGGTGGATCATGGTCGCATGCGGATCAAGGGCCATGGAATTACCATTAATACGTGCCACCTGCGCCCACGTAGCAGAGGGGAGGTCAAATTATACTCTGCTAATCCCTTGAATGCACCAGCAATCAACCCCAACTTTGTTGGGGATCCTTACGATTGGAGAATTTCGGTCGAGGCATTCCAATGGGGACGAAAGATTCTCGCGGCGCCGGCGTTTAGAGCTTATATTAATCGCGAATATATGCCAGGAGCTAATGCTCAATCAGAAGAAGCGATTCGCGCCTATATTCGCAAGTGGTCAAAAACCGACTATCATCCAGTAGGGTCCTGCAAGATGGGACATGATGAAATGGCAGTGGTCGATACACAACTGCGCGTTCGTGGGATTGAGAGATTACGGGTCATTGATGCATCGATTATGCCAATACTGATTAGCGGGAATACGCAGGCCCCATCGATCATGATCGGCGAAAAGGGCGCCGCCATTATGCTCGCCGGTAAAGTGGTATAGCGCGGAGCGGCGCGCCGGTTCCGCCAAGTGCATGGTCCATCGTGCGGAAATGCGTAATCGTGACGGTGTCGCATGCCTCCGCCATGACAGCTGGCTCACCGATCTGCAATCCGCACGCGTACGCTCCGTTGAACCAGCCGGCAACGAGATTGCTCGGATCCTTGAGCTTGGCCATTCCCTCGTAGTCGGGTGGCTCTTGATAGATCGTCTGTCCGTCGAAGCCGATAACCTCCAGATCCTGGGGTTTCACGCGAGCCTTCTCCATTAGTTCCAATGCAGCCTGCGCATACGCAGCGCCCGCGGTGTAGTTGAGGCGGCAAAGTTCGAATATTGATATCTTGTTGTCGAAGGATCGTAGAACCATGTCGGCGACCGCAGGCGGCCATGATGAGAAATCCCATCGACAAACTTGGGCCGACCGGGGTAGCTGTCTGACGCGTTCTCGATTACAGCCAGGACCGCGTCAATTCCGTCGAAAGACGAACCGCTGTTGAGACCGAGGGCTAGACTCATGAATGTAGCCTTTTCTGTAAACGTTAGGACGACTGTAACGATGCTCCTTGCTTCACTACGTTTTTCATCCTGTTGGGGGGATGACCAGCGCTAGCCCGTGGCACGCTTTCCAAGAACACGGTGACTATGAACCGCTACATTTGGCTGGTCAACAGTCTACCCCACGGCCTTGCGGTGGCTGAAAATCCATCACCCGGAGTTGCTGGCGCCCAAGCCCGTCGGGGCCCCTCCCCCGAAGAAGGCCCCAAGAATCAGGCTAAACCCGCACAGGAGCAGGCCGCTCCAGCAAAGCGTGTCGCGGCCAAAGTCCAAAAGCTCGCCAAACGCCTCTACCCCCAAGAACCAAGAGGAGCTACAAGTGCGGATACCGAGTCAGCCATCGATGGATGGTGGCGATACGATATCCTTGCTTGCCTGAAAATTGCGCTTAGCGACCCATCCTCCTCCAAGCAGGGCTGAATAATTCGAAAGCGCCCGAGTGCGATCTCACGTGCGGATTCCTGCAACCATGCGAGTTCGTCCATGGCGTCTTTAAAAGAGCGAGCCATTACGCCAGATATCGCGCAAAATTCTATGCCAAATAATTCGCAAAAAGACGGACGCGCTGTCACTTAAATCGTATTTTGCCCTGATGTCGGTGGGCATCTAACCCACTTCGCTGCCATTGATAGAACGGTTCTAACCGTAAAGTCGTGCCCACCAGCTAGCCCGAAGTTTGTCCGCTGTTGGCCTGGAGTTAAATGCAACGGCGGCTAAGTTGTTGCACAATCGCTCCCTTGTGCAAGGAATCAGAGCAGGTGGAGAAAGCTGCGTGAACAACGTCTCAGCGCGGTTTGTAGGTATTGAATTCTACAGGGGCAAGGCTCACCATGGCTTCGATTTTTCAAAATAACCGAACGGCTCTCGTCACTGGCGCGTCATCCGGTATCGGCCTAGAGATTGTGCGTCATCTTGCGCCGCATGTGGAAACACTCATCACCGTCGCACGCCGCGTCGAGCGGATGCAATCGCTCGCAAAAGAGCTTGGGGCCGCACATCGGAATGTGACGGTGGTTGTGGAGGAATGCGATCTCTCCGACACGCAAGCCATCTCTGCAATGGCCCGGCGTCTGGAAGCGATGAGCCTCGAGATCGACATTCTCGTGAACAATGCAGGGTTCGGTGAGAATACGCTGTTTGAAACCTCGGATTGGAGCCGAACCAAGCAAATACTCGATGTCAATATGACGGCCGTCGTGCAGTTGACGCATGCGCTTGTGCCAGCAATGGTGCGCCGTGGACACGGAGCGGTACTGAACATTGGGTCTGGTGCGGGTCACGCAGCGATGCCTAATGCAGCGGTTTACACGGGGTCCAAGCATTTCATTCGCGCCTTTAGCGAATCGCTCCGTGCGCAGCTGAAGGAAACGGGCGTAACCATTTGCGAAGCGGCACCCGGTCCGGTAGAGACAGAATTCGATAGAAGTGCTGGCATCGAGGGCGCGGCGACTCCGGGCCAAAGCCTGTTCCGGATCACAGCGGCTCAATGCGCGCGGGACATCGTCCGGGAATTCGAGCGCGGAACGGCCGTGATTTATCCCGGCCGAAACTACCGCTGGCTGATGCGGCTTCAGCCACTGATGCCCCGTCGCATGCTCATCGCGCAAATCACAAAGAGCGCTCGCGAACTGAGGACTCGCGTTCGGGCTTGAGCAGTAGGCGGAGCCGCTATCATGCGCTTCCCTCGGTTCAGGCAGATGGCCAAAGCTTTTTTACCACTTCTGATTCAGCTCCTTGTTCCTCCGAACCAGAGCGACTATGATCCAACAATGCTTGATTGGAACCAATGTACGGTTGTTGAGCCCGCTCCGGACAAAGTCAGTGGAGTGTGGCTGTTCAAAGGCACGCGCGTGCCAATCAAGGCGCTTTTCGAGAATCTCGAAGCGGCGCCAGTGTGGACGATTTCCTGCAGTGGTTTCCGGGCGTGACGGGAGCAGGTCCTCGCAGTTCTTGAATTCGCCGAGCGGAGCTGATCGTGGCGTAAAGAACGAGTCTCAACTGCCTCGCGTATTCATTTCGATCGAGGAACACCAGTGCCGTTGCGACGATATGTAACCGGCCACACGATCGTCACGGCCTTCGAGATGGAATGGGCAGAGCTCTCCAACGGCGACTTGCTTCCCGCCGCTGAGGCGCAATTGCAATTTGTCCTAGTCGGCGACTATCAAGTTTTTCACCTCCCAAGAGAGAAACGGTTACTACCTGCATGGAAGGTGCAAAGATATAACCGTTTGTATAAAACTAGTCCACTGTATCATAGGCTTCTGATATGGCTGTGCAGGAACATGAACACCAATAGGTTTCAGAAACTTACAGGTGGATTTCAAAGGGAAAGCGAAGGCATTCGTTCGCACCTACAACTTCCTATCGTCTATCCTTCCCGTACACCAACGCGGCCTGGGAAAAGCTGTCGATCTTCCTGAATTTCCTTGTTTTGAAACTGCCAGCGCCGGTCGATGAAGACTTGGCAAAGGGCATACTCGAAGCCATCGACATGGACAGCTATCGCGTGGAGAAGAAAGCGGCGCTCGCGGTTCTCCTGCCTGATGATAGCGCGGAGATCGAGCCAATCCCGGTGAGCGGAGGCGGTCGGAAGCCGGAACCGGAATTGGATCGGCTGAGCAACATCCTTAAGACTTTCATCGACCAATTCGGGACGCTCTTCAGTGACGCCGATCGCGTTGTTCGTCGCATCACTGACGACATCGCTCCAAGGGTGGCGGCAGACCAACCCTACCTAAACGCCAAAAAGAACACACCGAATGCTGCGCGTATTGAACTAGACGCTGCGCTCATGCGCGCAATTGGTCCTTTATTGAAAGACGATACCGAGTTCTACAAACAATTTGTGCAGACCGAATCATTCAAGCAATTTGTAATAGACATGGTCGCGAATCTTACGAGCGAGTAGTTTCACGCGACAGAGCTGCGTCAATCGGTTTGACGAGTTCAAACCCCAGTCCCGAACGCTAGATTTTCGAGCAATTTTTGAATTATGATCTCACGCGATGGTTTCGTGTACGAACGCTTCGGTGTTACCGAACGTGTAGACGTCAATCGGATTGAGAGACTCGGCAGCCTTATCATCGGGGTTCCGCAAGGCCAATTCCCCGAGTTTCAGCAACCACACGTTCGAAGGATGGCAACAAATCGTTCATCGGATGTTGACGGAGGACGAACGCCGCAGACTTGGCCGATTGCTTGGTCGCCCAATTGTACCGGAGACCGATTTTACTCGGATGCGGGACCGCTTGGATTCGAGCCTGAAGCTTTGGGTAAGCCGGGGAAAGCAAAAGGATGACCTGCTCGAACCGGGGCTCCATTTGGCGGAAGGTGAAAAGCTCCTCAAAGACGCCGATTGTCTTCTCGATCTCGATGTGGGTGCGCCCTTCGCTCAACTCTCCGAGGCGACCTGGCAGCTCCCGCAGGAGAACGTGCAGAAGTCGCATGCCAGCGCTTTGGTGCTCTGCCCGAAGGATCCGAATACCCCCCGCCAAAGGCTAGGCTCTAGGCATCGGCCGACAATCGCTGAGCAACTGCCTGGCGAAACGGCAGCTTATCCCGCTGAAAGTATTGCCCTGCCGTTGAGCGGTTCCTGTCCGCGATCGAGTGTAAATAAGGGCTTACGAGCGATAACGGTGGATCATGGTGTTATTCTTATTTTATTCTTAGTTTTCGTTTTATTTTGAAATGCGATCGCCCAAGAAGGAAGTCTGATACAGGGTTGGAGCGGGCAAAGGGAATCGAACCCTCATGACCATTTTTGCCTAACAGAGCAGTCGTTTCTATCTCGTAACTAGGCACTTATGAACAGTAGTTGACAATTGCATACTGTTCCGACTATAGTTCCGACCTAAAGCGTTCCCGAACTATGGCAAGTCTACATCAGGACTATCGTGGCAAGACGCCTTACTGGATCGCAGCCTACACAGATGAGTTTGGAAAACGTAGGAAGAGATCGACGAAAAAGACGAACCGGGAAAAAGCTGAGAAGGTTCTCAACGGATGGCTAAAGGCGATCAAGTTCAAGAAGGAAAATCGCCTGACCGAGGCAAGAGCGCGAGAAATCATCAGCGAGATTTGCGGTCGGCAAATCTATGTGCCAACAGTCGAGGAATATCTGATGGACTGGCTCAAGGCTGAGAAAGACACCGTTGCGCCAGCCAGTTACCTGAAAAAAGACCAGGCGGTTCGGCTGCTGCTGGAGAACCTCGGCGAGCGAAAGCATCAATCGCTTGAATCAGTTACCGAAGCCGACATTGTGAAGCTTCGAAATGAACTCTTGGCTGAGGGGCGACGCGCTTCCACAGTCAACGGATTGGTGCGGAAGATCTTGGCTCAACCTTTTCGGGCCGCGAAAAACAAAGGATTGATTCAGATAGATCCAATATCCGGCCTAAAGGCAGTACGCGGCGATTCTGTCGAGAAACACATTTTTACGGCCGAGCAGGTCCAGCGGCTAATCGATGCTGCTACGGGCGATTGGAAAGGGATGGTGATCGCCGGGTTTTATAC
>JBKPCS010000121.1:0-7637 GCA_046727495.1 bacterium
TCATTGTGCGCGCTGGGTCGCGGCGGCAGGGCCTGCCGCCCTATAGGAAAATCTGCGCTAGACATTCCAGGAGATAGTGGCTTGGTTGTTGATAGCCCCCGCCTACCGACCCCATGTCTTCTACCGATCTAAATAACGAAGACTCCTTTTCGGATCATCCAAGACGATTACCTTCGCTTTATGATCTGTTTCGGGCCGAAGCACATCTTTCACCTGATCATTTCTTCCGCGACTTGGAACGCCAGGAGCGCGATATCCGGTCCTGGAAGGAAGAGTATCGGAGAGCCGTCTTTCTGTTTCGACGCATGCAACAAGCTCGGCGATGGATTTCTCGTTTGATCCTGTGCTTGATCGCGGTCTCGACAATTCCCTTTCTGTGTCTGCTACTGCCCGAAGAATGGCGGCTCCCCGTTTTTATTGGGGGCCTGGCAGCAGAATTAATTCTCGCCATTGAGGCGTTCCGGGCTCATCACCAATGGCAATCCCGGCGCCGCGACTACTACCAGTGGCTGCGCCTGCTTCAGCGCCGCGTAAACGAGCTTTAATTCAAGCCTCTGGTCCGCCCAAGGCCGGACGGGTTAACCTTCCAGGTCGACAGTTGGCCCCGATAGAAGTTTCGGCAAATGTCCAGAACCAGCTCTCGCGGTTCGTCGTGGTTATGAAAAACCAAAGGATAACTAATTATGTCAACAAACACCGCAAACACTATCCGTCTCCATCGAGTGCTCCGGGCGACGCCGGAGAAAATCTATCGGGCGTTCCTGGACGCGGATGCATTGGCTAAGTGGCTTCCACCAAATGGATTCACCTGCAAGGTTCATCAAGTGGACGCGAAAGTCGGCGGCACTTACAAGATGTCGTTTACCAATTTCACAACCGGCAAGAGTCACTCTTTCGGTGGCGCCTATCTTGAATTGAAGCCCAACGAACGCATTTACTACACGGACAAGTTCGATGCTCCTGGTCTACCCGGCGAAATGCGGACAACGATTACGTTGAATCCGGTGTCGTGCGGTACCGAGTTGAACATCACGCAGGAAGGGGTACCCAGCGCGATTCCGGTCGAGGCGTGCTATCTCGGCTGGCAAGAATCTCTGACGCTGCTGGCAAAACTGGTCGAGGCTGAAATACCTGATGAGATGTGAGTGGCAGCCGCACGAGGCTCCCTTCGATCCGGTGCGCTCACGACCCTCACCTGAAATTCAATGTTTTCAGAACAACGTTTATAAGAGGAATCATCAGCCCTACCGACGACGCGCTCCAGTCACGTCCGTTCATCCGCCAAACGCCAAAACTTGTCGCGCCGTAGCCTTGGCGGAGGCGGACGCGAAACGCGAAACGCTGAACGCTCTACCCCATGATCGATGGTTGATAGCCCAGTTCGTGGGATAACGCCAGACAGCGGTCGATCGATTCGATCCCCTCTGTACAACTCGGATGCCGCAGCGCAGCCGCTGCGGCGCATACGCCGAACACCAGGCACTGTTCCATCGGAAGCTCATCGTGCGTGCCCAGCAAAATCCCGGCTGCGATCGCGTCGCCGGCGCCGGCTGATCCTTTGATCCACTCGGGCGGCAGCTGCAGACTAGGTTGGAAAATCCGTTGACCATCTTGCGAGGCGGCGAACACGCCTTCCGGGAAATGGATAATGATCCAACGCCGCACTCCGGCCGCGACTAATACTTCCGCTGTCCTCAACAAAGTAGGCACATCGATCCGTCCGTGCTGCCGAATCTCAAATGAGAGAATCCGCGCCGCCTCAAATTCGTTCAGAAAAATAATATCTAAATGAGGCAACGCAGGCAGGACGATCCGGGCAAATCGATCGCTCTCCTCGCTGACCACATCTGCCGAGATGATAAAACCAAGATCAGAAGCCGATTTGAACAAAGCGGCAGCTTTTGTGCGAAAAACTTTGTCCGGCCGATCCAGCTGGTCGAGGAGCAAGAGGTATCCTAAATGGAAGATCTTCGCATTCGATCGATCGAGCGGAATCGCTTGTTGGTCGAGCAAACTGTTAGCTCCGCGCTGGTGAAAAAATGTTCGCCGGCCGGTCGAATGGACGGTCATCACATCGGTGTAAGAAGTGGGCGCGTTCGACGTGCGGCTTATTAATGACGTGTCCACACCAAATTTTTTGCAGGTCTGAATAATCCAATCGCCCGGTTCATCCTGACCGATGATACCTGCCCCAGCCAAAGGAAAGCTTACCCCCAGCCGAGCCAGCGCGATCAAAACGTTGAATGGAGCGCCTCCCGTGCCGCGATATTCGCTTTCGATATTCGCCAGTGTGTCCTGGGTAGGCCAGGTATCGATCACTTTCACGTGGTCGACGATCCAGTTACCTGCGGTGAGAATGCCTTTGCGCTCTCCCGTAGTTTTACTCGTACTCACATTCAAACTCATTCAAAGCTCAATTTGTGGTCCGCCGTCTACTCCGAAGGTCTTCGCTCGGCGAAACCTGATTCCGTCCAATGTCATCTCAGTTTGGGAGCCGCTTCTATGCGGAGGCGAATCAATTCGCCATGACCTGCCTAGAAACCAGAACTTTACAGACAGCGTCTTCTTCTGCGGATTAAATGTGGCGCGCCCGCCATTAATCGAAAACTGGCTTCCTGGGCGGCGAAATTCGGCTGATGCCGTTCCGTCTGGCGCAATGACAATACGCCCCAATTCATACTGGTCTGTTTCCCATACGCCTATGTATTCCGCCGGAACGTTCTTCTCGTTCGGATCCGGTTTCCAAATCAACGGGACGGCGTTTAGAACAATAAAGAAAAGCGCGACGGCCAGCGCTACTCCAACCAGCAAAAATCCGCATCCCCAAAGACAGGCTGTCCAACCGGGAATCGAATCTTTTTTTGCTGGGAGAGGGGGCGGCGTTGTTTCCAAGTGATAAAAGGCGGTTGGAACCGCAGACTATCCCAGCGAAACCGGCATTCGCAAGCGCGAGCCTTAGCGGCGACCTGTCCGCTGTAGCCTTGGCGAAGGCGGAAGCTGCGAGTCATTTACAGCCTGGGGCGAAGCGAAGCGTAGCCCTCGCTCTAGTGTTACCAAGACGGTACCCAGCTGAAGGTGCGTCTTAATCCACGACGAGGACTGTCGATAGGACTCAAACTGCGCTTTCAGCGCAACTCTTCGTTTTGATATGGTAGGGTTCCGCTCTGCTTTACCCTAGGCTATTTTGAGCCGCGGTTTTACCGCTCCATTTTTTCCTTTCCTTGAAGGCGATCTGCGGTATTTTCCGGGTCTTCCGGATTACGGGGTCTTAGCTCAGTTGGTAGAGCGTCTCAATGGCATTGAGAAGGTCAGGGGTTCGAATCCCCTAGGCTCCAGATTCCTCCTGTTTGCCGCCGCGGCAATACATTCTTGACGTATAAATACCAGGTAGCGAACGTCTCAACCGAACCTTCTCGCACTCGCACTCACACTCACACTCGTCCCAATGTTCTCACTTCCTGATCCGCTTCATCCTGCGATTGTTCACTTTCCGATTGTGCTGATTTTCTTTGGGACGTTGCTTTCCGTTTTTTCGGTTTTGACAAAGCGGGCGGCGTTGCCGCAGTACACGGCAGTGGTGCTCGTTTTGGCAGCAGTCTCAGCTCAGTTGGCTGTCAGGGCTGGGGATGACCAAGCAAAGCAAATCACCGGCCGGGCGCCTGAAACAAAATCGGTAATCGAGGAACATGCCCATTGGGGAGAACTGACGAGTCAAGTGTCCATGGTCACTGCAGGCATCGCGTTCATCGCAGTCCTTTTCCATCGGTCCAAAGAGCTACGGAAAGGGCTCGCCTTTGTAACAATGTTGGGCGCGATCGGTGCTTCTTATTGCGTGATCGAGGCCGCCGATCGCGGCGCCGGGATGGTCTATCATCAAGGCATCGGAATCCAGGCAGAGACTACCAAGCCGAGCGCCTCCCCTCCCGCCCCAACAGCGACGCCTCAATCGACCGCTTCACCGACCGGCCCCACTCAATAAACTCAAACTCGCACTCCGCACTCACACTCACATGAAATCTTCAAAAATAGGGTTTGTCGGCGTTGGCCGAATGGGAGCTAACATGGCGCGCCGCTTGAAAGAGCTATGCTATCCGGTTGTTGCAGTGTTCGACAGGAACCGGCACGCGGCCGCTGAGCTCGCTCGCGAACTGGGCTGCCGGTTGGCGGATAGTGTTTCTCAGGCAACCGAATCATCCGACGTTGTATTCACCGTCGTCACCGACGATGCCGCGATGCGCGAGATCTATTTTGGTGCCGACAATCTATTCCAAAACGGTGCCGGTAAACTATTCATCAACTGCGCCACGATCAGTCCAGGAGTTCATGTCGAGGTTCATAAGAAAGGCGCCGAACTGGGGGCGGAAGTTTTGGAAGCACCAATGGCATCGAGCTTGACCCATGCTCGCGAAGGTAAGCTCTATCTCATGGTCGCTGGCGATGAGCAAACCTTTCGAAGAGCAGAACCGCTCCTGAAAGATCTTTCGGTTTCGATCCGGTACATCGGACGGCCTGGTAAAGCGGCTCAGCTCAAGGCTCTGGTGAACATGGTGATGAATATCAACACGGCTGGGCTGGCCGAAGGCCTTGGATTAGCCGAGGCGCTAGGGTTAGACCTGCAAATGGTGAAGGAGGTGTTTGCGCAGACCGGCGCCAATTCCAGGGTTCTCGAGACTGACGGTCCGGATATGATCGATCGCGAGCACTCAACATTCTTTTCTGCAGCCCATGCCGCTAAGGATAGTGGAATCGCCTTGGCGCTTGCAAAGGAACAAGGACTCGAGCTTCCACTCTTGCAAGCATCGAAGCAACAATACGATCGAATGGTTCAGACCGGTCTGGGCGATATCGACAAATCCGGAATCTCGGAGCTGACATTTCGCTCGAGGAGAGCGCTCGGATCCAGGAGCTAGGAGACTTGCAAGCCCAATACACAACCGGAATGGTGAATGACAGGTTGTTTTATCGGCTCTGGCGGCCGGAGCCTCACCCCAACGCAACAGTCATAATCGTGCACGGTTTGGGCGAGCAATCTGGCCGCTACGTTCATGTGGGCCGTTTTTTCTCGCAGCGGAGATTTAACACCGTCGCTTTCGACTTGCGCGGCCACGGCCGCAGCCGGGGAACGCCCAACTTTGTTAAATCTTATGATGAGTTGGTTACCGATGTGCGAGAAATTGTGGATCGATTCGCCTCTGAGCGCACTTACATTCTCGGCCATAGCTGGGGCGGGCAGGTAGTGCTTTGGGCAGTTCAACGCTGTGTCCTTCCGCTCAAGGGCATCATCGTCAGTGCTCCTTGGTTAAGGCTTGCGTTTGATCCGCCAGGTTGGCAGGTCGCTGTCGCTCGATTCCTGAACAACAAGCTTCCCGGAGTGCGATTTCCTGCGAAGCTAGACTGGACCAAACTTTCGCACGACAAAGCGCATCTCGATTCACTCGAAGACATCGACTTGGGTCATCCTTTCGTCACGGTCCGGACGTATTTTGAGACGATCAAAACTGCTCAAGCACTCATTGCCTCTCCGGCGATCGATCTTCCGGTGTTGATGGCGCAGGGAACTGAGGACGAAGTGACATCGCTACCGGTCAACCGCTCCTTTTTCGACGCCTTGAAAGCCCCCTCGAAGACATTCAAGGTTTACCCAGGGATGCGGCACGAGCTCCACAACGAAACCGACTGGATTCGAGTCCTGACCGATTATGCGGAGTGGATGGAAGGTTTGTAGTCCCGGGTTTTGCGTCCCGAGTTCGCCGCTAAGCGCACAAGTCCAGCTCGTGCAGGATAAAGCTCAGCCCTAGCGATCGCATTCCTCCCGTCCTTGTCCCATCGGTCCTATAGGTCCCATCCGTCCTTGTGCAACCCCGAAAGCTCCCGCGAGATAATAGCCTTTCACCACGAAAATCAAAACATTTACATTTTATGTAACTTTATTCTTGCAAAAATCACAACATAGCAATAAATATGTTGTGATATGAACGGTCAACCATTGCTCCGCGGGATCATACGACTCAGGCATTGGTCGAGGGAATTTATCATCGCGATCCTGATAAACCTTTCTCCGAGTGTGGCACGCGCTCAACAGACCGGATCCGGCGGCCTCCAGCAGTTCATTGGTCCGCTCAAGAGCGGATTGAACCTGATCATGATTTTCGGATTCATCGCCGGTTGCGTGATGGTCATGTCGGGATTCTTGAACGCCAAGCGTGACGAGAATTGGAAAATGACAGTGATCTACGGGATCGGCGTAGCTGGCGCTGTCGCGTTGATGAAGGCGTTGTTCAGCATGTTCGGCGCTACATCTGGCGCGGTGAACGACTTCTAAACTCCTATCCCCAAAAAGGTATGAACGAAAATCTTATCTATACCGATAGCCGTCCGAGAGCCAAAGGCACCGGTTACGCGTTCGGTTTTGAAGGCAACCTGGGAATGCCGGTCATCGTTTCCATCATGGTCTCGGTCTTGATGGTCACCTTGCTCCTCAATTCGGATAATCCCTGGCCGCTGCTGGTCAAACTCGTCGCCTCTTTAGCACCAACGGTCCTCACTTCAGGCTATATCATTTTGCTCCGCCACAAGAGACCGCCCCGATTTGATGTCGATCTGGTCACCTCGCTGGTAAACGGACGGTCATTTCAGCCAGCGAGAATTCAACCACGTCACCCTCTCCATCGATGATCGATTCTGTACTCCATGCTTGCGAATCGCTAGTGAACCAGATCTCCGGCAGAGATCAATTATCTCGAATCTCGCGCTCCGGGATGCCGAATGGGTTCTTCCTCAACGATCTCATCTGGTTTGGTGACGGCGCTTCCAAAAAGACAGCCATCTCTCGCGGATTCATCGTTGAACCCGGCGAAATCAACGCGTTCAGCGTGCAGCAACTGAATGACCTGCATGAGCGGCTTCGGATCCTCCTAGGAATTTTAGGTGAGGAATACGCGGTCCAAATCCAATGGAGCATTGATAGCGATTATCGATACGAATTGGAACAATACCATCGCGAAACACTCGATATCCGGCGTCGCGACCCGATCTGTGGGCAGTTCGGAGTCCTTATCCGGGCGGAAAGATACGAGCGATTTAAGCAGGCGATGGAGGAAGGCAGGCTCAGACGCGAACGGCTAACGCTCTTCTTTACTCGAGTGATTGACACCAAGGTACCAATTGCTGCTGATCACGCCGTTGCGGACTATTTCGACGCCCTCTCTCGCAAGGAGAGCTTGGCGCTCATGGATTTCGCTTCGGGCGCGCTCAGTCGCCTGTTTCCGGATTGTCGAATCACGCCGATGAGCGACAAAAGTCATTTTCTGTTCTATTACCGTTTTCTCAATTCCAATCTCCAGGTTACGGAGGCTGATCCTTTGGAGCTGTTTGATCCAGCGTGCTCGATCCAACAGAACTGTTTGCATGGTGAAGGAGTGATACCGTCGAGGCGTTCTGGCGTCTCATTCCAGCTGGATTCGTATTATCACGCGATCTTTGCCGTACGGCAGTGGCCGCGTCGCACGTTTCCCGGGACCATCGCGGCACTCACCAGTATGGGCTTCCAAGAATACGCGATCACAATGAACGTGTATCCCAAGCGCATCGACCGAGTCATCGAGAAAGAAGAGCAACATATACAGCGGCTGCAGATC
>JBKPCS010000122.1:0-6195 GCA_046727495.1 bacterium
GATCCAGAGAGATGTCGACCGGTTAAACCAGCAGCTTGGCCGCTATCTACAGGTCAAGAAATTCGCTCTATTAAAAAATGAATGGACTCCTTCAGCAGGTGAGCTGACACCGACGATGAAATTGAAACGGAAACAAATCCACGCGGCCTATGCCAAAGAAATTGATGCCCTTTACGCGGATGAAGAAATGGCAAGGGAGCTTGTGTAGCCCGGCAGGCCCTGCCGCCATCACCTGTCACAAGCAGGGATGGGTATCGGCGGCAGGGCCTGCCGCCCTACAGCACTCAAAGATATGAAAGAACCAGTTTACATCGTGGACGGAGTCCGAACCCCGTTCACTAAAGCGGGTACAGTGATGGCGGATGTCGATTCCGTTGAGATCGGCAAGACAGCGATGAGCCTGTTGCTGGCCCGTACAGGAATTGATCCTGCACGAATCGATGAGGTTGTAATCGGCTGCGTCGGCCAGCCGGCTCATTCCCCCAATGTTGCGCGTGTGATCGCGCTCCGTGCTGGGGTCCCGGAACCGGTGCCTGCGATTACAGTTCATCGGAATTGCGCTTCCGGCTTCGAGGCAGTTACTCAAGCCGCAGACAAGATTTTAGCGGAACGAGGTGACGTTTTCCTGGTCGGTGGCGTAGAAAGCATGTCCCAGATACCTCTCCTTTTCTCTTATGAGACGGCAAAGAAGTTCTCTTTGCTCTCCCGGGCTAAAAGCCTTCCACAGAAACTCGCCGCAATGGCCAGTTTCAGGCCTGCAGACTTTCAACCCGAAGTCGCCCTGCAGCTTGGATTGTCCGATCCTGTAAGTGGATTCAACATGGGCCAGACAGCAGAGAACGTGAGTCGCGACTTCGGCATCACACGCGAAGAACAAGATGCGTTCGCGTTGAAATCGCATCAGAAAACCATCGCTGCGCGGGACCGTCTAAAAGAAGAGATGACACCGGTCTATCTGCCGAAATCAAAGAATGGCAAAGCGTACGTCGATCAAGACAACGGACCCCGTGAAAATCAAACGATGGAAGCTTTAGCCAAGCTAAAGCCGGTGTTTGAGCCCAAAACCGGTACGGTCACCGCGGGGAACTCGTCTCAAATCACCGACGGCGGCGTTATTCTCTTAATCATGTCGGAGCGGGCATTGAAAGAGTCAGGGTTAAAACCGCTTGGACGTCTTCTCGGGTACGCCTACGCGGGCGTGGACCCGTCGCGGATGGGACTCGGGCCCGTTCATGCAATTCATCGAGCCGAAAAATCGACCGGCCTCACACTGAAGAATGCCGATCTCATCGAGATCAACGAAGCGTTTGCGGCTCAGGTCGTCGGATGCCAACGCGCGTCGCTGTCAGAAAGCTATTGTCGCGATCAACTGAAGCGTGAAACTGTGCTTGGCGAAATTCCGGACGAGATCCTGAATGTCAACGGAGGAGCAATCGCGCTGGGTCATCCCGTAGGTGTTACCGGATCGCGTCTTGTGCTTACGGCTCTGAAAGAACTTCATCGGCGAAACGCGGAGCGAGCTTTGGTTTCGCTCTGCGTCGGAGGCGGGCAAGGCGGTGCGCTCTGGCTGAGCCGAAATTGAGGATCATCGAGATGGTAAACTCCATCCAAACGCCGAGTAATGACCACGAAACGCTAGGGCCAAGCCTTATCTCGCACAGCCGGACTCGTGGACGCGCCATCCACGTCGATCTAGAAGGTCAACCCACGGTCAATCCGGAGGATTGCGGCTAGCAAGCTCCAAGTTTGACCGTAGGTTGAGTTTCCAGTTCAACGCTGAGTTTGTTGCGAGACAGCATCTAAAGCGCGACCCTACCGATACTGAAGCCCCCCTTTTGAATTGCATATGGACCAATTGATTAAACGCACGATACAGGACTCGGGCATTGCGGTCCTCACGTTCGATCGACCCGACTCGGTCGCAAACCTGTTCGATCAAAAGACGTTTGATGAACTCAACGAGCATCTTCAGTTCCTCGAATCGGACAAGAGTGTCAAAGGCCTCATAATTTGCAGTGCCAAACCAAAGATCTTCATCGCCGGCGCCGATCTGAATGGGTTCACTGTTGATCCAACCCCGGAAGGGATCGCGCGCCAGGTTGAGCAGGGGCAGAAAACATTCGATCGCCTCGCACGTTTGCCGTTTCCGACGGTTGCAGCGATTCACGGAGTTGCGTTGGGCGGCGGGCTCGAAATCGCGCTCGCCTGCGACTATCGAGTTGCTTCAATCGATCCGGCAACAAAGATCGGGTTACCGGAAACGATGCTTGGAATCTTGCCCGCCTGGGGCGGTTCAACCCGGTTACCGAGATTGATCGGGCTGGCGAACGCGCTTGAAGCGATTTTGACCGGACGCCAATACCCCGCTAAGCAGGCTCTTAAACTGGGTCTGGTCGATGCCGTTGCTTACCCGGAGCGCATCAAGGACGTCGCTGCAAAACTCATTCTCGATAACCAGGGAAAAAAGCGCGTGCTCAAAGCTCACCTCAGCAACCGGGCCCCGCTTTCCAAAATTGTACGGTCACAAGCGCAAAAGAAAACAGAAGCAAAGACCAAGGGCCATTATCCTGCCCCTCTCAAGGCGTTGGACGTTGTGTTCGCCAGCCTCACCGTTTCGCACGAGCAATCGCTCACCAACGAAAAAGAAGCGGTCATCGAACTGGCACGTGGCGACGTTGCCCAGAATTTGATACGCGTCTTTTTCCTTCAGGAACGCGCCAAGAAAATGAAGCTGCCGCCCGATCTTGCCGTCGCGACGTCAGCAAGTCCGCGCCAGGTGAAACAAGCAATGGTCATCGGTGCAGGCACGATGGGCGCCGGCATAGCACAATGGCTTAGCGCTCGCGGTATTCGCGTCCTGCTTAAAGATGTCGCACCCGAATTTCTAGCGAAAGGGGTGCAGTCAATCGCGAAAGTCTATCAGGATGCCACCAAACGGAAAGTGTTTTCCGAAGTCGAGGCGCGAAGCGGCCTCGACCGCGTGGTTCCGGTCTACGAAGATGTACCGCTCAACTACGTCGACCTTGTTATTGAAGCTGCACTCGAAAAACTCGATCTGAAACAACAAATCTTTTCCCAGCTCGATCCAAAACTTTCGCCGGATGTTGTTCTAGCGACCAATACATCCGCATTGTCTATCGACGCCATCGCTGCGTCGGTTCAACATCCCGAGCGAGTAGTAGGCATCCATTTTTTTAACCCGGTGCACCGCATGCAATTGGTTGAAATTGTGCGTGGCACAAAGACGAATGCTGCGACCCTGGATGCCGCGCTCCGGTTTGTAAAAAGTATCGGAAAACTACCGGTCCTGGCGAAAGACAGCCCCGGGTTTCTGGTAAACCGGATCCTGCTTCCATATATGGTCGAGGCAATTCGTCTGTTTACTGAAGGGTATCGCGTGGAAAAGATCGATCGTGTCATGACCGAGTTCGGAATGCCGATGGGCCCATTACGATTGGCCGACGAAGTCGGGCTAGATGTCTCCGCTCATGTCGCAACCGATCTTTCGAACCGAGTGAGTCATTTACCGCCATTGAATGACGTCGTTCCCAAGATGATCGCGAAAGGCTGGCTCGGACGTAAGTCTGGTAAAGGCTTTTATGAGTACGGCTCGACGAACGAACGACCCAACCCACAGCTTGGGGAGTTTCAGCCGGCAGAGCCAACCACCGTCAACGAAGGTGATCTACGCGACCGGCTCACCCTGATTATGGTCAACGAAGCCGCTCGCACGTTGGAAGAACACGTTGTTGGTGCGCCGGAAGATGTCGATTTCGGCATGATTATGGGAACCGGGTGGGCTCCTTTCCGCGGTGGACCGATGCGGTTTGCCGATACGCTCGGTATCTCGACTGTCGTCAGCAGACTGAATAATCTCGCCGATCGGGTCGGCACTTACTTCCGGCCATGCGGCCTCCTCGCCGATATGGCAAACCGCGGCGGCACTTTTTATCCGGAGAAAGACAAGGCAAACTCATAGTCTCATTGGTCCTATCTACGAATAGGACTTATAGGACCAGTCGGACCAATAGCGCCACCCAACCTCTCACTTCTCACTTCTCACGTCTCACGTCTCACGTCCATGGAATCAATAAGACCCGGCTATCCACCGATTGAACGGAAACCGACCACTTTCGACCCGAAGGCGCTCCAGCGCTTGCTCGACGGTGATCAGGTGGAAATCCGGGACCGGATGAAACAACTGATCAGCCAGCCCGAGTTCCGATATTACGAGGGGACAGATGTCGAAGGCTATCGCGACCAGGTGCTGCAATGGGTAAAACAGATCGCTGATGCAGGAATTGGGCGAATCGGTTTACCTCGCTCGTTAGGCGGCGAAGAAAACCCCGCCAAATTTATTGCGGCGGCGGAGACGCTTGCCTTCCATGATTTCAGCCTGGTCATCAAACTCGGAGTCCAGTACGGCCTTTTCGGCGGCAGCATCCAACTCCTGGGAACCGAATACCACCATAAGAAATATTTGCCGGATTGCGCGTCGGCCAAGCTCATGGGCTGTTTTGCGATGACCGAGATCGGTCATGGGTCCAATGTCCAAGCGCTGGAAACGACCGCCACTTACGAAAAAGCAACTGATACGTTTGTAATCAATAGCCCAACCTATTCAGCAGGTAAGACATTCATCGGGAACGCCGGTCGCGATGGTCGTGTTGCAACGGTTTTCGCGCAACTCGAAGTGAATGGTCAGCACCATGGTGTTCACGCGTTTCTCGTTCCTATTCGGGATGAAAACGGAAAGGCGCTTCCTGGTATCCGGATCGAGGATAACGATGTGAAGCTAGGATTGAACGGTGTCGACAACGGCCAGATCTGGTTCGACCACATTCGCATCCCGCGGATTGAGATGCTCAACCGATTCGCCGACGTCACGGATAGTGGACAATACGTGAGCGACATTCAAAGGCCTAGCGCAAGGTTCTTCACTATGATCGGAACCCTTGTCGGAGGCAGGGTCAGCATCGCTGCAGGATCGAACAACGTTTGTAAAAGTGCCCTGACGATCGCGATCCGATACGCGGCACGCCGCCGGCAGTTTGGCAGGAGCGCTAGTGTTACTGTTAGTGCTAGCGAGGATCGTTCTACAGGAGACCCATACTCACACTCATTAGAGACACTACTACTCGATTATCCGGCGCATCAACGCCGCTTGTTGCCTGCGTTGGCGACAGTTTTCGCAATCGACTTCGCGCTCAAGCATTTGATTCAAGAGCTTGGATCAACGCGAACGGGAGACATGCGCTCGTTTGAAACGAAAGCAGCCGGTATCAAGGCGTTTGCCACCTGGAACGCAACGCGCACCATCCAAACCTGCCGGGAATGTTGCGGCGGCGAAGGTTACATTGCCGCCAACCGGTTAGCTGCTCTCAAAGCCGATACGGATATCTGCACCACGTTCGAAGGAGACAATACTGTCCTCATGCAACTGGTGGCAAAAAATCTTCTGACCAAGTTCAAAGAGAAGATTAAGGGAATGCAGCCGGCGCAGATCGGCAGATTCTTTTTTGATCAAAAGCTCAACGCGTTATTCAAACAAAACCCGATCTTCCGCCGGAACGAGAACGAAGAGCATCTCCTGGATTCGGAGTTTCATCTAACGATGATGCGGTTTCGAGAGTCTGCGATACTACTGTCCTGCGCTCAGGAATTCAGAGAGTTAGCGAGAACCAAAGACGTTTTTTCCGCGTTTACGATAATGCAACGCCAGCTGCTTGAGCTCGCACATGCGTACGTCGAATGTGTGATTCTGGAAAAGTTTCTCGAGGCGATCAGCAAAGTAGACGACCACTCGCTAAAGAAGACACTCGACCGCCTGAGCGAACTCTTTGCCCTTTCGCAGATTGAATCGAATCACGCGTGGTACCTCGAACACGGTGTTTTCTCTGGAGCTAAAGCAAGGGCCGTCACCCGTCTTGTAGACAAGCTCTGTCGCGAGGTCAGGAACGAAGCCGTAGCATTGGTCGATTCGTTTGGTATCCCCGATTCATGTCTCGCTGCACCAATTGCGCTGGAATAGGTGCCGAGTCGCCGAAAGAGATAAACAGAAGGTCGCAAAGATCACAGCGCGGCGAAGCCGCAACCAAAGCTGGAGGAGCACCGTGGGCTCCGATTAAAAGGGATTTGTGAAAACACATTCAATTGAAGCAAGCCACGGTGTTCCCGAGAGTTTTCTTAACAAGT
>JBKPCS010000123.1:0-15514 GCA_046727495.1 bacterium
GAACAAACTTCACGACCTTAAGGCGGCGCTCGACAGTTGCCAGGTCTACACTTCAGAGCAGACCGAAACCCTAGTCGCCCTATACCTGGACGGGGCCGAGCGCGAGAAGCTCGACCCAATTCTCGACGGTTGTGTGGCAACCTACCTCGCGCAGCTCGATGAGGACGGACAGGTCGATTTCAAGTGGAAGGCGAAGGCATTCACGCGCACCTATGACTTCCTTGCCTCTATCCTCCCGTACACCAACGCGGCGTGCGAAAAGTTGTCGATCTTCCTGAACTTCCTCTTCCCGAAACTGCCCGCGCCGAAAGATGAAGACCCGGCGAAGGGCATCCTCGATGCCATTGACATGGAAAGCTACCGCGTCGAGAAAAAAGCCGCGCTCCAGGTCCTTCTGCCTGATAGCAGCGCCGAAATCGAGCCGATCCCGGTGAGCGGCGGCGGCGGGAAGCCAGAGCCGGAACTGGATCGCCTCAGCAACATTCTCAAGACCTTTAACGACCAATTTGGAACGCTCTTCACCGACGCAGACCGCGTTGTTCGACGTATCACTGAGGACATCGCCCCCAAGGTGGCAGCAGACCAACCCTACCTAAACGCCAAGAAAAACACACCGAACGCGGCGCGTATCGAATTGGACGCCGCGCTCATGCGTGTCATTAGCCCTCTGCTGAAGGATGATACGGAGTTCTACAATCAATTCGTGCAGAACGAGTCGTTTAAACGATTCGTGACAGACATGGTCGCTGATCTCACTGGTGATTAGCTAAGAACCGGGAAGGTCCAGCACTCGCGTAAATCGAAGTTAGCCAACGGACGATTTTGATCTAACTTGCTCCGTTAAGAAAACGTCGTTTTCCTTAAGTCACATCGCTCCTCGGTCGGAAGAAAATCGCAGCCAGATCTGGCTAGCGAAGCGGGTCGAAGCGCAAAGCCGGTGAATAAATCAGAAGCTCCGGCAAAAACGTTGTACTCTCGCCGACTAACTTCACCTTTCCTGTGTGAAGCAGCGACAGCGCATCCAAAACCTTCGCGAGGGCTCTTTGCCCTGTAGCTTTGGAGATATGAGTTGTTCGCCGAACTGGTCGGGCCAAAACGTTTGGCCATGGGCTGCCAAGCCTATTTTCTGCGTCCACAGCCTTGGAGTTCAGCCTTTTTTCAGCCTCGAACCATTCTGTTATCTTGATCCCATCGTTTTGAGCCAATAGAGAACAGAGTGTCTTCCGAATCAGTCCAGCCTCCTCTTTGGCCGTTCCGGGCATTCTTCCCAGAAATGGGTGGGACAAACGTAGTCGAAAGAACTCCTGGGCTGTTTTGGGAACATAGGTGCGAGCTAATCTATGAAAATCGAAGGTAAAAATCGGAAGTCTCGTCGGCTTGAGCGCTAAGCGCCATAGTCTCCTTTGTCGGTTTTGGGAAACCGCTGATACCGAGGTAGTGGGCAGCGATTTCTACCCTGTCCGCATCGTAAAACGGCTCACCATACTCATTGAGCCAGTGGTTGGATGGGCCGTATTCGTCAGCTTCGTCCAAGGCTAGCCCGATCTGTCGCTCAGTCCACCCGCGCTTCAAAAGCTCGCTTTTCGAGAACAGGCTAGGCATGGTCAAATCCTCAACTCATTAGTCCAACTGCGTTGACGGCGACAAGCCTGAAACGTATCAAGACTCATGACGACCCTGGAAGACGAGCGCCGAGGGCCGTCATATGAGAGCGGGCCTGAGCTTGGCATTTTTCAAGCCCTCTTCGGAAGAAGGTGACTTGACCATCGCCCCTCTATAGGAGATGCAGCACATTCACCGGAGGGCTGTCATGCACGAAGAAAACGCAAGGACCGATCTTTTCGCATCTCTACCGCTGACCATAATCGAGTCCATCGAAATCCCTGTGAAAGCCTTCTTCGACTTTTTGTGCGTGCTCGAATTCTCGCCGCGCCCACTCGACATCCGCGCCGTGACTGATTCGCTTAAAAATTGCCTTAGTCCTTTCCTCAGCTAGCGCTTGCTGTTTTTCTCCAGCAACTGCAAACGCTGCAATGAAGGCGTCCAACTTCTGGGACTTTCCCTGGCGGACTGCATTTTTTATTAGTACCGGCATTGCCACCCCGGAGCGCTTCGAAGTAGGCAGCCTTCGCCGTCGCGTAACCAGTTGTCTTTTCGGCAAACTCCTGCACCGACGGATCGCGTTCAAGCATTTGGAGCTGCTGCCCAATGGCTGCCGAGAAACTCGAAGCTGCTTTGACGAGAACGTCGAGCGGTTCCTCGGCAAGCGCGGACCCGAGAAACACCAAGAAACAGATTGCCCGAAACATACTCGTGTTAACTAGGCGCCTCGCACACGCGAGCGCTTACCGTCCCAGAGAACTTCATGCTCTAGCCCTTCGGTGTCCCGATAGCTGATCTTGAAGCCGGTAATCGAGCCTTGGGGCCAGCCTTCGATCTTTCGCAAGATCGCTTCCAAATCGTCAGCAACAGACTTTGCGCCTTTGCCGGTATCCTGAATTTTGATGGCGTTCACGGTCATCGTGTAGGTGAAATCCGCCTGGCAGGGTGAGAGGTTGAGCCGAGAAACTAACGTGCGGATAAGTCCAGCTCCCAAAAATACGACCCTCCAAAAGCAACCACCAGAACTGAAAGTAAAGTAAAGTCTTTGAGGCTTCGTACCCGAGAGCCTCAGCGAATCTTTGACCGGTGCGCAGGGTCTCGGTGAGTTCCGACATCTGAAACGGTGGGTCCAACGATAGCTTCGTTTTAAGGTAAAACTCACCGCATCTGAAGTCGTCCGGCAAAACGCGGCGAAGGAAAAATCGACCCGATGGATCAAAGATGCTGAAATCCCAGTGTGCTCCGCCAAAACCTGGCTTCTCAGGAATTGGACGAACCAAAACGTGCTGTTCCCAAACCTCTCCCCTGACGTAAGGGCGATGTTCCTGTCTCTGAAAAGAGGTCCCGACTAACCATATCGGCCAGCCAGTCAGATTAGGATTTGCAGTGTGGAGTGCGTTAAGGAATTGCTCATTGGCCGACCACTCCTGTTGGCGAGTCCCGACAATCAATAAAGCTGTGTCACGGAAGCCGAAATCTTGCACCCCTAAGCCGGAAAAGCTAACTCCCTGTGCTACGCGTCCAAACCGCTGTAAAGACTCGTTACGAAACGTCTCCGTATTCCCGACCATACGACTGGCTTGGGTCGCTAAATCCTGCAATCCAGCCACAGCCGCCCGAAGCTCGTTTGCCTGGAATCCGGCGAACAACTTAGTAAAGAACCTGGCCCGGTCGACCTCACGATTGGCAATGCACGTTTCGATTAACTCCTTCAGGTCCTCACCGTCCGCCTCGGAGGTACTAACATTGCCATGACGGACTGTCCTGACATAGATGGCCTTTTGCTTGAGGACAGTTCGCCCACCTGCGCCTTGCAAATCCCGTTTGCACATGACCGGCGCAGTCATGCCCCGCGGCACGAAGATAACAGGATAGGTGTTGGGCCCGATCTCGACGAATTCAACAAACACCTCGAACGTCGGCGTTACATAGCGCGCTAGCAGCGTTTGGACGACGTCCTCTTTGAAAGCTGACTTTACGTCCTGTCCAGACGGAGGCGGTAATAGCGTTCTGGTTTTGTCGTCGACGCCGATCAACAGTGCGCCGCCATCAGCGTTATTGCGGAGCGCGATCAATGCCCGAACGAGTAGCGCTTGGTTCTCTGGCGTTTGAAGTTCGGTCCATGATTTGTGCTCGACTGACTTGCCTTCAGTTAACTCCTTGAGCAGGTATCGAGCCCGCGCCTGGTTTTCAGCGCTCATCACAAAGTGTTCACGGGGTTACCATGATTCGTTACCACGCGAGCTTGTTTCCTCTCGATTTCATCAGCGTAAGTGATTGATCCTAAGCAAGTAATATCGAGTGGCTACCGCGCATGGATTTGAACCATGAATAACGCCTCCAAAGGGCGCTGTGTTACCGTTACACCACGCGGTAAAAAGGAACGAGCCACCCAGTATCCTCAAAAAATCGATACGCGCAAGTTAACCTGTGAGGACATCGCCAGAAAGCGACGTTTCGTGAGCAGGAAAGCCCCGACAACATTGGGCCTGGGTTAACCTGGCACGTCCGGATTTCAATGCGCGAATACACCCTGCATTTGGCGAAGCCTACGTCGCTTGAAAAGCAGGAATAGGCGTCGCCGAACGTGCTGTTCAGCCTTTCCCGGCCGAAGGATCATGCAATGACGGGGTTCAGTATCCTGGCGGCAAAACCAGTTACGCAATTTTGACAACAGTCAACGCTGTTCCGATAGTCTCTCCAGTGAGTAATCTTGACCTGAACAATCTGCTGGATGGCTGGCCTCATGAGCCTGGCCAAGTGAAGGCTCGCAAGATTATGGGCCGCGACGGCCGGGAGAAGGTCCAGCTCCGGATCGATCTCGGTCTTATCCAAATGGAGTTGAATGGACGACCCGATGGACAACGACCGAACGGATTCGAGTCTCTTTTGGAGTACCATGAATCGCGTGCTGAAATCGCGAAGGCGGCCGGCCAAGACTATGTTTTAACAGAGTCGGATGTTGCCGGCCTTCAGCAGGAGTCAATGCAGTACTACCATCGTTATCTCAGCCTCTTTCAATTGCGAGACTTTGAGAACGTGATCCGGGATACAGCAAGAAACTTGAGAGTAATGGATCTGTTGACGGCTCACTGCGGCGAGGAGGAAGTCCGTTGGGCCCTCGAACAATTTCGGCCCTACGTAATCATGATGAACACCCGGGCAAAAGCCTCATTGGAACTTCAGCATGGCCGAATGGAAGAGGCGGCAAAACTCATTGAACAGGGCAGAGAAGAGATCGTTTCGTTTTATCAAACGAACGGACATCCGGAATGGGTCGAGTCGAGCAACGAGCTGGCCTTTCTAAACGATTGGTTAAAGGAGGTGCGCGCAGCCGTTCCGATGACCCCGCTCCAAGTAATGGAACGTGACCTGGAGCGTGCCATTGCCGACGAAGCGTATGAGCGCGCGGCAGAACTCAGGGACGCTATTCGTTCATTGCGCTCTTCGGGGAAATAACTAGGAGACGATACGCCGAGACGGCAGCGGAACGATACGGCGAGACGGCGAACCGTCTGCTACCCTTTAGTTAGACCATCTGATTGCGGGTATCGCTGATTGAGATCATCCACCTCCACCACGCCGTCGCCTGGGCTCCGCATTTATACTTCGCCGTCTCGCCCTTTCGTCGTCTCGCCGTATCATTCATACTATCGCTTATCGTTCCACTGCAGCTTGCCATACCGCGCCCCGTCGGCCATATTCGCGGCTTCCATCAGTTATGAGACTTCCGGTTTGCATTGTTTTGAGCGCGCTTTGTGTTGGTATGGGTGCGGGTGCCGTCGAAACTCAGTCCGATGTCAAGAAGCTCACCTTTGCCGAGCTGCAGAAAAGCGCTGCAAAATTTGGTACCACTCTTTCGTTGATAAAA
Source organism: bacterium (assembly GCA_046727495.1). Classification (GTDB taxonomy): domain Bacteria; phylum Verrucomicrobiota; class Verrucomicrobiia; order Chthoniobacterales; family JAFAMB01; genus JBKPBY01. The sequence continues at coordinate 5,474 of JBKPCS010000123.1, forward strand.
TGGGAGAACACACCGGAAGAGGTCGAGAAAAGTACTGAGGCAGCCATTCGAGCGGCCAATAAAGCGCTCGATGCTATCGGCGCGATCGACCCGAAAAAAGTTACTTTTCGGAATACGATTCGGGCTATGGACGACCTTAAGTTCGATGTCGCCAACGTCCAAAATCGCATAGAAGTGCTAAAGCAGGCGCATCCGGACCCAAAAGTGCGCGAAGCTGCGGTAAATGGAGTCGAGAAATTTGATGAATGGAAGGTTGCACTCGATTATCGCAAGGACGTTTATCGGACTATTAAAGCATTTGCGGCGACTGGTCCGAAGCTGCAGGGAGAAGATCAGCGGCTTTTCGATGAGATTTTGAGAGACTATCGACGAGCTGGACTTGATCTGCCGGAAGATCAACAGAAGGAAGTCGAAAATCTCCGCAAGGAGCTGAGCAAGACCGAGACAGAGTTCCAGGTCAACATCAACAACGCCAGCTCGCCGGTTGAATTTACAAAGGAAGAACTGGACGGAGTACCGCAATCGGCTCTCGACAGTTACAAAAAGGTTGGGGACAAGTATCAGGTCGACGCAAACGTCACTTTTCAGGTTGAGGGCGTCGTCGATAATGCGACGAGCGAAGCGACTCGTAAGAAGCTCTATCTTGTTCGTGACAACCGTGCGCGCGACAAAAATTTGGACCTGTTGAAGCAAGGTATCCAGCTCCGAACAACGATCGCACAAAAACTCGGATATAAGACTTGGGCAGACTACAAAACAGAACCCCGGATGGCAAAGAGCGGAGCGGCGGCACTCGATTTTGTCGAAAAAATTAAGACCGGATTACAGCCTAAATTCGACGTAGAAAAGGGTGCGATGAAAGAGATCAAAGCTGCTTCGAAGGGAAGCAAAATCCCGGACGTTAATATCTGGGACTGGCGTTACTGCGCGGAACAACTGCGCCAGCAGAAGTACAACATCGATGCTGAAGCCCTGCGCGCTTATTTCCCGTTCGAGAAAGTTCTGCAGGGGATGTTTAATGTTTATCAAACAATCTTTGGAATTAAGATCCGCGAGATTGATGCTCCATCCAGGTACGTTGAGGATTTGAAGCTGTACGCTGTGATCGACGCGCAATCGGGAGCGCCTTTAGGTCTACTCTACATGGACATGTTCCCGCGCCCCGGAAAATTTAATCATTTTGCCAACTTTTCACTGATCGACGGGAAGCGTCTGGAGGATGGCAGATATCAGCGTCCGACGACCTCTCTTCTTTGCAATTTCCCCACTGCATCAAAGGATCATCCTTCGCTTTTGACGCATCAGCATGTGACAACCATTTTCCACGAGTTCGGGCACGCGATGCACGCGATTTTGACTCAGGCAAAATACCTCAGATTCTCCGGAACAAACGTCCCTCAAGACTTTGTGGAGGCACCGTCGCAGATGCTCGAATATTTTTCCTGGGACAAGAAGGTGCTGGACGGTTTTGCTGCCGACTACCGAGATTCCACCAGGAAAATTCCTGAAGAAGTCCTTTCCAAGTTGAAGGCGGCGGACCTTGCGACCAAAGCTTTTTATTACCGCCGCCAGCTCGCTCTAGCGATGGTAGACCTGAGATTGCACTCCGGGCTGACCGACGACCAGTTGAATCATCTCAACGAATTTTGTAATGGCGTTATGGGTGAAATCTTTTTGCCGCCGGACCCGTCAACGGCGGGGGTCGCCGGTTTCGGTCACATCATGGGCGACTACGACGCTGGCTATTACGGCTATGCTTGGGCCGACGCAATTGCCGCGGACATGGCCTCGGTCTTTCAGCAAGCGCCTGGCGGATTTTTGGATGAAAAAGCTGGCCGCAAGCTGCGCGACGAAATTTACGCGCAAGGGAATTCCCGTGATATCACGATTTCGATCGAGAAATTCCTTGGCCGGAAACAATCGATTGATCCGTTCTTAAAGCACGTCGGGATCCAGTAGGGCGGCGAAGCCGAGGGTGAGTGCTAGTGCTTGAAACAGAGGGAACTGACAACCGACTCGCACTAGCACTAACACTCACACTCACTCTGGGGTTGACCAACGCCCACTCTGCCTGGAAGCTCGTACACTCATTATGGAACGGCTCGGTGGATTGGCCCCCTTATTGGTAGCGAGTCTCTTCGGTTTCGCCGGCGGCCTCTTGGCAGGACCCGCGGACAGCCTGACGATTCAGGAGGCGAACAAACACAAAGTCTTGATGCTCCACGAAGGCACGGAGCCACGCACCTTGGACCCTCAGCTTGCCCAAGGTGTGCCGGAGCATCACACGATTATGGCCTTGATCGAGGGGCTGGTTGGCGACGGCTTGAAAAGCTCCTCTGATTGCGTACCCGGTATGGCCGATCGCTGGGAGCACAACGACGATTTTTCCGTTTGGACGTTTCACATCGGGGAGGACAGGAAATGGTCTAATGGCGATCCGGTCACCGCACACGATTTCGTTTTTTCTTATAAACGACTTTTAACGGCATCATTCGGAGCCCCGTATGCCGAGTATCTCTTTGTTTTAAAAGGAGCTGAGGACTATTACCGCGGCAAAATCAATGACTTCGATAAGGTGGGAGTGAAGGCTCTTGATGACCACCTTTTACGCCTTGAATTGGTGGGGCCAACCCCATACCTGCTCTCGCTTGTCCGGCACGACTCATGGTACCCGTTGCATCCGAAGACAATTCTGAAATTTGGCAGAATGGACGAACGGGATACGAAGTGGACAAGGGTTGGCAACTTTGTTGGCAACGGTCCATTCATGCTCAAGTCATGGTATCCGAACGATGTAATCGAAATGGTCCGGAACCCGCTCTACTGGGACGCCGTGAACGTGAAGCTCAACGGGATTAATTTCTATTCGATCGAGAACCTCGATACGGCGGAGAGAGCATTCCAAGCGGGCCAACTTCATAAGATCCTGCAAATACCGCTCGACAAGGTCGTTTACTATCGAACGAAGTACCCGCAATTCACTCGAATTGATCCATATAACGGCGTCTACTACTATCGCCTGAATGTCGAGCGCAAGCCGCTTGATAATACGAAGGTGCGTCTTGCATTGAATTTGGCAATTGACCGGGAGGCGCTCGTCAAGAACGTGCTCCGAGCCGGACAGAAACCGGCCGGCGGCTTTACGCCCCCTGGGATGGCTGATTATCAAGTCCTGGACAGGATTCACTACGATCCCGATAGAGCACGCCAACTGCTGGCGGAAGCCGGCTATCCGAACGGGCGAGGATTTCCGAAACTATCGGTTCTGTTTAATACAATGGAAACTCACAAGACCATCGCAGAAGCGATCCAGCAAATGTGGAAGTCCGAACTAAATATCGACATCGGCCTCGAGAATCAGGAATGGAAGGTTTTCCAAGATACAATGAACAAGATCGACTTCGATATTTGCCGGTACGGCTGGATTGGCGACTACATGGACCCGGTAACATTTCTTAGCATTTGGACGACGGGAAACGGAAACAACAACACACATTGGAGCAATCCGAAATACGATGGGTTAATCAACCTGGCTGCTCGAACCGGCGACCCTAAAAAACGATTCGATATCTTACATCAGGCAGAAGATTTGTTTTTGAGCGAGCCGCCAATTGTTTTGCTGTACTATTACTCGAATTTTTATTTGTTACAGCCATCGGTAAAGAACTGGTACCCGCTGGCGATCGACAATCACAATTACAAATTCATCGATCTCGAGGCATCGCCGGAAGGGACGAAATGAGTACTGTAGGGCGGCAGGCCTCTGCCGCCGAAACCCAAGGCGATCCAAACGGCTCTCCAAGGCAGCAGACGCCTGCCGCCCTACAGCGGCAGCGCCGGAGGTCAGTTGAGTGATATATGATCAAGATCATAGTCGGCCGATTGTTGCAGCTCATCCCGGTGGTATTTGTTCTGTTCACGGTAACTTTCTTTATTACTAAAGCGATTCCTGGCGGACCTTTTACCGGCGAGCGCCAACTAGATCCCGAAGTAACTGCCCAATTAAACGCGTACTATGGGTTCGACAAGCCGCTCTGGGAGCAATATCTGAACTATCTTTGGCGATTTGCGCGGTTCGATTTTCCGCCAAGTACGTCTTACCAGGGAGAGAGCTCTGGCGAGGTAATAGCCCGGACGTTCCCGATCTCGCTCGCCATTGGATCTCTCGCGTTCTGCATATCGATTATCGTCGGCGTGACCGCAGGAGTAGTGGCAGCGGTTAACAAGAACAAGTTGCTGGACTACATTCCGATGTCGATAGCGATGCTCGGCATCTGTCTGCCGACATTCGTGATGGGCCCAATTCTCGCCATGTTGTTCGGTCTCGTGTTTAAACTTGCACCTGTGAGTGGATGGCACGGGCTTAACTATGTCGTGTTTCATCCGATGGTGATGCCGGCGGTCACACTTGGGCTTTTCTATTCGGCATATGTCGCCCGGTTGGCCCGAGGCGGCATGCTGGAAGTGTTGAGCCAGGACTTTATCCGCACAGCAAGAGCTAAAGGTGTCCCAGATCATGTGATTATCTTCAAGCATGCTATGCGCGGCGGACTGCTGCCAGTGGTCGCTTTTCTTGGACCAGCGTTTGCCGGCCTGATCAGTGGCTCTTTTGTGGTGGAGAAAGTCTTTAATGTGCCGGGCTTAGGTCAGGAGTTCGTTAAATCGGTGTTTAACCGCGATTATTCGTTGGTTATGGCGACAGTCGTATTTTTCGGCGTCCTGATTGTTCTGTTCAACCTGGCGTCTGACATCCTGCAAGCGCTTCTCGATCCGCGGTCAAGATGAACACTGAGAGGGCCGGCAATTTAATCACATGTCGTTAGCGCTGAACATCGAAAATGAACCCCTGACCGCCGAGCGCGGCACCTCCCTCTGGCGGGATGCTTGGTTTCGGCTCCGGAAGAATCACGGCGCGATTCTTGGCCTCTGTGTATTTTGTGGGATTACTCTGGTCTGCTTGATCGGCCCTTTCTTTACTGGATATACTTACGAACAGACCCAGCTTTCCCTAAAGGCCAGTGCACCGCTGGAACCGATCATCTTACGCACCGAGTCTCGTGCTAACGCCGAACCAAAAAAAGATTTCATCTCTTTGAGTAACCTTGCGGGCGAATTCATCGAGAAGTCTCCTTCAGAACGTGATGCGATTGTAAAACAGATTGCCGGTGGGTCGCGTTATCAAGACGGCAAGATGTCCTATCAACTCTCTTCTCAGAGACATCTCTTCGGAACAGATCCTTTAGGTAGAGATCTGTTAACTCGAGTGTTGATCGGAGGACGGATTTCCTTGGCAGTCGGATTTGCCGCTACGTTTGTATCGGTATTGATCGGTGTCGTTTGGGGCTCGATTGCTGGCTTTGCCGGGGGGAAAACCGACGACGTAATGATGCGGTTCGCCGATTTTCTTTATGCGCTTCCGTTCACCGTGATCGTGATTCTATTGATGGTAATATTTGGGAAGAATTTCGTATTGTTGTTCGTGGCTATCGGGTGTGTCGAATGGTTGAACATGGCGCGAATTGTGCGTGGCCAGGTCATTTCTCTTAAACACCGAGAATTCATCGAAGCAGCCGTTTCGCTTGGGCTGCCGAACTACCGCATCCTGTTTCGTCACCTTATTCCGAACGTGATGAGTTCTATTATCATCTACACGACGCTGACGGTACCGAATGTGATGCTGCTCGAGGCGTTGCTCAGCTTCCTCGGACTCGGAGTTCAGCCGCCGCTCAGTTCCTGGGGGGTACTGATCGACGAGGGTTCTCGGACTATGCAGACCTCGCTCTGGTTGCTGATTTTTCCCGGCCTTTTCTTTTCTTTGACCCTCTTTTCCTTGAACTTTCTCGGCGACGGTCTTCGCGACGCCCTCGATCCGAAATCGAGCAAGGATTAACGCCGGGAAAGCCGAGAACGCCGGGAACGCCGAGAACTGAAAACTGAAAACGGAAAACTGAAAACTAAAAGCCCACGCGAACAGGTCGTTCAAGACGAAGGAGCGGCCACGCGCACGAGTCCGGCCACTGCCGGATGAAGCTCAGTCCTACCGACTAATGGCTCTATTAAGCGTCGAAAATCTGCGGGCTTACTTTTACACGCGGGCCGGCATTGTTCGCGCTGTGGATGGGGTGTCGTTTGCGTTGAATCCAGGGGAAACGCTGGGAATAGTGGGTGAGTCGGGGTCAGGCAAATCGGTAACTTGTTACTCGCTCTTAGGTCTGATTCCGCAACCGCCGGGCAGGATAGTGTCTGGAAGCGCGCGGTTAGGGAAAATTGATCTTCTGAAATGCTCTAGAGAACAATTGCGCAAGGTTCAGGGTAAGCGTGTCTCGATCATTTTTCAGGATCCGATGACTTCGCTGAATCCTTATTTGCGAATCGCGGATCAGCTGATCGAGCCATTGCTTGTACACGAAAGAATGACGCGCTCCGAGGCGTTGAAGAGAGCGATCACAAGCCTCGAAGAGGTCGGTATTCAGGACGCGGGGCGCCGGATTAATCTTTACCCGCATCAGTTTTCTGGAGGAATGCGTCAACGGGTGATGATTGCGATGGCATTGATAGGTCATCCGGAAATTCTAATCGCCGACGAACCGACCACCGCGCTCGATGTCACCGTTCAGGCCCAAATCCTTGAACTGATAAAACAGCGGCAGAGGCATCTCGGACTTGCTGTCATTTTCATTACTCACGACCTCGGCGTCGTAGCGTCGTTCTGCAAACGCGTGAATGTGATGTACGCGGGACGGATCGTGGAAACCGGATATACTGAAGAGATTTTTGACAGGCCGACGCATCCATATAACGCATCGCTGCAGCACTCAATACCGGCGCTCCATCAGAAAGGGCAACCGCTTTTTACGATTCCAGGAACGCCTCCTGATTTAACGCAGGAGATCAAGGGCTGTCCCTTTGCGCCACGGTGTAGCTACGTCATTGAACAATGTCGAACTACCGAAGTAGCGCTCAAGGAAATCGCACGCGGTCACGAAACCGCCTGCCTGCGATACCAGGAGGGAGAGATAACTTTAAACGGTGGAATCGCAGCGAAGGCCGGGAACTGAATGAAAGAAGAGCAAAAGCGAACAGAAGGCCGCGAAGAAAAACAAAGAGCAAAAAAAACATCAGCAGCACCTTTTATCTCAGTGATCTTCTGTTCGATTTCTTGCTGATCATGGCGTTTTTGCGACTGAACAACCTCAAGACTCATTTCCCGATTCATCGCGGCGTGGTCTTCCGGCGGGAGATCGGTCGGGTTAAAGCGGTTGACGGCGTGAGTCTGCAGCTTCGAAAAGGTGAGATCCTCGGACTAGTTGGCGAATCGGGATGCGGGAAATCGACCCTGGCCCGCACGATTATGCAGCTGGTTCCGTCCACCGAAGGCGCGGTGATGCTGGAGGGGCGAGATCTTTCGCAGTTGAGTAAGCACGACATTCGATGCGAACGAGTGAACTTTCAGATGATCTTTCAGGATCCGTACGCATCGCTCAATCCTCGAATGACGGTGTATGACACGCTGGCAGAATCGATTCAAACCAGGGCTAAGTGCGACGCAAAAGATGTGCTGCAAAGGGTCATCCGGTTGATGGTCACAGTCGGATTGGCGCCCAAAGATATACGGCGATATCCTCATGAGTTTTCCGGAGGTCAACGCCAACGAATCGCGATTGCCCGTGCGCTGGCGCCGGAACCGAAGCTGATCATCGCGGACGAACCGGTGTCGGCTCTCGATGTATCCATCCAGTCTCAAATTCTTAATCTGATCCTTAAATTGTGCCGCGAGATGGAGCTGACGATGATCTTTATTTCGCACGATATTTCCGTGGTGAAATACATATCCGACCGGATCGCAGTGATGTATCTGGGTCGTCTGGTTGAGATTGGCCCTGCTGTCGCGGTCGTCGAGCGCCCTTTGCATCCTTATACCAGAGCATTGGTTTCGGCTGTCCCAGTCCCTGATCCAAAGCGCGAACGCACAAGACAACGGATCATTCTCCAAGGCGATCCACCGTCACCGATGAATCCACCGGTCGGTTGCACGTTTCATCCGCGTTGCCCCTATGCGATCGAAGCGTGCAAAGCGGAATTCCCGTCGCTCGACCAGAAGGAGCCTGAACGGTTTGCCGCTTGTATTCGCATCGGGGAAATCTAGCGCGCGCGCTGTCGGCGCGCGGTTACCGGTTCTCCGTCTTCCGTCGACCGTCTTCCGTTATTGGCATTGTCGGCGTTGACGGCGATGACCGCGTTACCGATGGTAGGCCTACTATGAGCAACACTATTGTCTGGACTGACATTCCCGTCGTGGATCTTGATCGGGCGATTCAGTTTTATTCGGCCGTTTTTGATACGAAGCTGTCGAAAGAGGATTTTGGTGGGATCTCGTTGGCCGTCTTGCCACACGCTGGGGAAGGGGATGTCAGTGGATGCCTGGCACAAATGGAGGACAACAAACCTTCCCAGTATGGTCCGTTGGTCTATTTGAATGTGGATGGTCGATTGGAAGCCGCCTCGTCACTAGTTGAAAAGAATGGCGGCAAAGTACTTGCACCGAAACATCCGATCAAGCCCTACGGTTTCCGCGCGATCATTGTCGATAGCGAAGGCAACCGCGTAGTGCTTCATTCACAGAGCGATAGCTAAACGCCGACATCCTCTTTCGCCGAGGCTACGGAAGATGGCGGCGTTCCAAAATGGTTATCTATTATCTAGAGTCCTCGCTCAACCTTGGGGGACAGGAGGTGAAGACTCTGGCGGAAGCGGACGCGCTGGGAAAACGTGGGCATTCTGTGACGATAGTTGCCCAACCAGACAGCAAGATCCTGAGGCGAGCTAAGGAAATTGGATTGAGGCATCGCTCTCTGGAAATGCCGAATAGTCTTTGGCCGCCAGCTCTTTGGCGGCTGAAACGATGGATACATCAGGATCGCGTGGACATCTTGCACGCACACAGCGGAAAGGATGCGTGGATTGCCGGAATCGCTGGCCGGATGCCGGGGCGTCGGCCAGCGATTTTCCGGACGCGCCACATTACAAATCCGATCAAGCATCGCGCAGCTTATCGCTGGCTTCCAGACTATCTAGTGGTCATCACGCGGGCGATGGCGGAACGGTTTGTGAACGAGCATGGAGTTGACCGAACCAAAGTTGTATTGCTCCCGCCAGCGGTAAATCTTCGGCGGTTCGATTCTCTGCCGGACCGCAAGTCGGCCAGGAGTAAATTGAATCTGCCTGAAAATGTATTCTTGATCGGTATGGTCGCCGAGTTCCGGGGCGAAAAAGATCATCCAACGCTGATCCGCGCCTTTAAGCGCCTATGTTCGCAAGTCCCAGACGCGAGATTGCTCTTGATCGGAGAGGAAGGAACAAAAGGGGAACGGATCCGGAATCTGGTCAAGAACGAAGGGTTAAACGGCGCCGTAAAATTTCTCGGCTTTCGAAACGATGTTCCCCTTCTGATTCGTGCGTTAGACGTTTGCGTGCTCACCGCAACACGTGAACCGTTTGGCTTGGTTCTCCTCGAAGCAATGGCGGCTGGAACGCCGGTTATTTCGTCGAAAGTGGAAGGACCAATTGAGATTGTCGAGGATGGTAAAACGGGTTTTCTCTTCGATCCAGGCAACGACGAGCAGCTTGCGCAATTGCTGATACAGCTGCACCGGAACCCGATGCTGGAAATGGTTTCGGCGGCATCAAAATGGGTACGCGAGAATCATGATTTCGATAAGTCTATCGATCGACTGGAAGAGGTTTATCGTCACGCCAAGACGCAAAAGGGATCTCACGCCAAGACGCAAGAAGAGGAATCTCACGCCAAGACGCAAAGACGCTAAGTTTTTTGAGATCCACCCTGAATGGTAGGGCGCAGCTTCACGATGCGCCTCAACTCTTCATCTACCATCAGAGACGAATAACAGGTCTGCCGTCGATTCCCGATAAGCGTGTCGCCCTTATCTGAACTAAAAACTCTTACCTTCGCGTCTTTGCAGTGCAATCCCTGAAAATCGTTCATTTTTTGGAAGATTCTTCTAGGCGGCGATAGTGCTGAGT
>JBKPCS010000124.1:0-15758 GCA_046727495.1 bacterium
TGCTCCAGCGCCGCTTCGTAGGTGCTGGGATCAATTTGAAAGAGGGGATCGCCTTTCTGCACCACCTTTCCTTCCTTGTAATCTATCGACATCAGGTGGCCAGTAACGCGGGCGCGAATGTCGGCGTTGATCAAGCCATCCAGGGAGCCAATCCACTCTCTAACTATCGGCACGTCCTGTGATGAAACTTCGGTGACCAATACTTCGGGTGGCTGATCCAAAGCTGCATTCTTAGCAGGTTTCGAACAGGCCGAGAAAAATGCGAGAGTGCCACTCAGCACGGCCAGATTGCCGGCCAAAGTCAAAAAGTACTGCAGCCGCCAAAAAATAGTTAGGCGCCGCCGAGACCGGCGCCGTAAAAATCGGGCTCCCTCCGTGGTCGCCAACACCGGATGTGTTCGGACCAGCCGTTTCATAGATGCGCGTCAGACAAGTTTTCTGAGCAGTAGCAAGGTTATCATCCTAATGATCTCTCCGGGTTTAGCTCAAGAGCGAAACCGCGCCGGTCACGGAAACTTGAGGCCGACCAAAACCAGACTGTTGGACCAACCTATTCACGCCGGTGCATTCTGCCGCTTCCACCTCGAAACGATCGCTCTGCACTCTAAATTGAACCGCTCGCTCGTCTTTGCTGATACCGTTGGTGAGCGCTCGCATTCTGCGCACCACGCTGGCGCCCCGAGGCTTCGCGATCGAGGCTGTTAGTAAGTTCGTCCGACGACTGCCTGGTTCTGTCTGAGGGCCTTTCTGTTTGATCTCGCGTGTTCCCGGGAGACGGCCTGGCCCGAGCGGTTCCAGGCGTGGCGGCTGCTTTTGCGCCGCCCTCTCTTCGATTGCTCGGTTGACCTGGTGTGGCTGAGCCGGCTGCATTTCGGCGATTGGTTCCCTGATTTTGGCTGGAAAGATTGTTTTGGCTGGAAAGATTGCTTTGGCCCGACTGATTTGTCCCGCTGCTTTTGCTTGGTGGGTTAACTGGCTGCCATTGGCCGTCATTCCACTTTGACCAGTCACCGTTATCGTCGCGTTTATAAACGTTTCCATCATGTGCGGCGTACAGGTTGTCCTGGCCTTTTACTACGCCGGTACTCCCGTAGTTCGTCACTACATGACCAGCCTGAGCCGTTTGGTCGCCTCGGGTGACAGTGGATGTCCCCCATTGAGCATAGTAGCTGTGCCCTTGTTGGGTCGTCCATGAAGTGTTGGTGCTAGGATTGTAACCCCATGCGCTGGTTCTTCCTCCATAGGGGTACTGCTGCGTATAGGCGCGACCATAGGCGCCGGTCGAAGGATTGTACCAGGCAGCTCGACCCGCCGCGCCGTATGGACCGTATGCATAGCCACCCACTGCGTAAGCACCGGTGTACGGATAGTAGACGGCTGAGACGCCATAGGTCGCATAGTAGGGACGGTAGACAGGTACCGGCCCCCAATAAACATAGGGGGGATAGTAGTAGCCGGTCCCCCAAACTAATGCAGCCCCGGTTGCAACGCCTGCAATGTAGGCTCCTGAATAGCCGGAGGTGTAACTGCAGACGACCTCATCCTTGTTTGATTTCTCCACTTTAACGTAGGTCACGTGGTAGACCGGGCTACTGGGCGGAATCGAATAAATCGGCTCGGGCACGTCAGTCACAATTTTCCACGGACCCTTGGGTGTGCTCGAGACAAACCAGACTGCGTTCAAACAAAGATAGTATTGATCGGCCAGCCGGATCACGTCGGCATCCGCATTGGTCGCATAACTCAAGTCCGTGCCGGGAATCGGCGCGAATTCCGGCTCTCCGGTGTACTCCACTTTCGCCTTACTCTCCGCTTCGGCTCGTTTGACGACGGCAACGGTTGGAACCTGGGCAAGCAGCACCGCGTCTTTTGATTCGTCCGTACCTGGAACGGAAGCTAAAACTTCGGACACTTCGCTGCCCGGCGGGATCTTCGAGAAATCTTCAGGTAAGTCATTACCCGCGTAACTCCAGGGCCCTTCTAGATTCGAGGCGCGGAACCAGCGTCCGGTAATCAGGTAATAAAACTGTCCGTCGGCCGAATCCTTAAAGACCCAACTATCTGTGTTAGTTGCATAGCTGAGCTTCGTCCCTTGGATGTCTTTATAGGTGGGCTCGCCTGCAAACGCGATCAACTCGGCAGGCTGATTGGCGAAAAGGACTTTGGGTACTTTTGGTGTCTTTGTCATTTTCGTGGTAGCCGCTTTCTGTACATGTTCCCAACCGTTTGCAGCCGAAAGTTTAGAAAAATCTGACGGCAGTTTTTCTGCCGCACGCCAGGGACCATCCAATGATTTCGCAGTGAGCCAGCTCTTCCCGGCTAGTAGGTAGTATTGAGACTCTGATGGTTCAAAAAAAAGATCCCATCCGGTGTTCAAAACAAACTGCAGTTTGGTCCCTTTGATTGGTGCCAGAACCGGTTTGCCTTCCACCGACAGCAGGATAGCAGGTTGCGTCGTCACAAAAATCTGCGGTGGATCCGTTTTAACCGGCACGGGGGGAGGGTGAGAACCCGTCACACCCAGTATCAGAACCCTGGACCTGATACCAGACATAAGAAATGATCGCAGCGAAAATCGTATCAGTAGACCAATGCAATCGGTCTAACTTCCGATCGAAAGGTCGGTTCGTCCTACCCGCGGCGGCATTCGTTCCTCCGTCTGCCGGGATAAATTAGCTGGTCAAATCGACGATCGGCGAAGTACGATCGATTACTGCTGGTCACGAGTCGGCCGCTCGATGGACTATCTTTTCCACAGTTATCCAAAAGAATTGGCGAAACAAATCATTTCAAGATAGGGATCCGATTCGAACGTGGCCAAAACGCTTCCTCCGGAAGAGGCGCTTGCGTCGCTCTTGAGTGAGGCGTATCAGGCCAGCCTCCTTCGCGAGGAAGATCGCGCTGTTATCTGTCGCCTGATTTTGGCCGATCCGACCGAGCTGAGCGACGAAGTCGGACCGCCCGATGGGTTACATGTCCTAAAGTTCCTCGAAGAGAGGCAGGTGGGTGAGGAGGAGATCAGGCGCTTAAGCCCAACCGCAACCTTTTATCGGAGCTTAATTGGAGTGCGTTGGGACTCGAACAGGGGTTTTTTAATTTGGGGAATTGTCAACTCAGGATCACGTTGGATTAACCGGACGGATGGTGGACGCCTGCGCAGTCCTGTGGTTCCGGATCGACTGATCATCCACATCCGTGGACCGGGCAGCTTGGTCGCCTTAAGAGGTGAGAATCGCGTGGCAACGCTGCTCAAAGGCAAACTTCAAGGCCATGGTTTCAACATCTACGAAGCAAGTTGGTTGGCCAGCCTGCAAGAGAGGTTCGCGAAGTGGGTTCTTCACGAGTGCTTCAAAGGCGAACACTGCTCTGGTGCGACCGTGCGACTAGATTTCAGCCGAATGCTTGCCCAAAACGTGATGAGGCGAGTGATTAGCCAGGTCCGAAGAGCGCGGCACGGCGGCATGCTGATCATCATAGCCAGCCCGCGCTGCGAGGCGCTGGTTCGACCTGACGGACCGATTTGCCCGAAGTATTGGATTGAAGACACTAAGGCCCGACGACGCTATCGAGAACTGGTTTTCGCAGCGGTTCGGACGTTGTCCGAGGCTGGAGCTCGGCACGGCTTTGGCACAGTCGGCTGGAAAGAGTATCAGGAAATCCGGGATGATCGTTTGGCGGAGCTGGATGAGGCCATTTTTGAGTACGCCCATCTCGTGGCGGATCTGATGGCAGTGGATGGTGCCCTTGTCCTGACCGCCGCACGAGACATCATCGGTTTCGGAGCAGAAATACATGTGCCAACGCGAGAAAACGAAATCGTGTATCGAGCGTTGGACCTAGAGGCGACTCCAGGCAATCGCAGAGCGAGCGGACAATGCTGGAACGCGCCATCGGGCAGCCTATCGACTCGCCCGAGACCATCCCGAGTGCATGATCACGGTGGTCTCACAAGATGGAAGCGTGCGGTACGTCGGAAACCCAAACGGCAAAGTCACGTATTGGGATATTCTGTCCATTTAACCCATCTTGCTTCGAAGTTCTACCAGCAGCCGGTCGGTATCAGTGACTCGAATAAGTCCAGCCCGCGGCAGCTCGAGATCAATAATGAAATAGATTATCACAGTGACTACTGCTGCAAACCCCACAACATGTAACCAACTGCGCGACTTCGCCTCCTGCCGCGAAGCGCCTATGCTCAATGGCTACCGCGCATGGATTCGAACCATGAATTCAAAAACAACACTTCTCTGGCTAGTTATGGCTGTGCATGGCTAGCGCTTCTCCCTCGTAAACAGGCATTTATATAGCAGCGGGAATCATCGCTGGACAGCGGTGGACGTTACCATTATTGTGACCATGCACCATGGCAAGTGTCGTCCAGAAACCTACTTCACAGTACTGGCATGCTGTTTTTCGGGACCGCACCGGGAAACAGGTGGTCAAGTCAACCCACGAAACCCGCAAGTCGATTGCCCAGAAGATCGCCGACAAATACGAGATAGTCGCTAAGCGAAAAACCTCACGTCGCCACCTCTGGGAAACGCTCAATGAGCTGCAGGCGTTGATTACCGGGACTGAGACTAATAGCGCTACGGTCGAAGAATTCTGTCGTCAGTGGCTGAAGAACAAAAAGGGCAAGCGTGTCGCACCCGCAACCTACACGACCTACGAAACGGTAGTCGACCAGTTCCTTGCCTTTCTCGGGACCAAACGCGCGCACGGTCCTTTGATCGATGTCGCCAAACGCGATCTGGACGCTTTTCGTAATCAACTCACAGATGACGGCTTGGCACCGGCCAGTGTGAACACCAAGGTGAGAATTCTTCGGATGCTTTTTGGGGATGCCAGACGCGACGGTTTCATTCCCGAGGATCCGGCGGAGAACTTAGAGTCGGTCAAGGACAAATCTGCCAGGGCGCGCCAGCCCTTAACGCTGGCACAGATTCGTCAGGTCTTGAAACATGCCGACCCAGAATGGCAAAGCTTGATCAAGCTCGGGCTATATACCGGCCAGCGGTTGGGCGATCTAGCTCTCCTTCGCTGGGAAAACGTCGACTTGGTCCATGACCGGCTTTCCCTGACTGCCCGCAAGACCGGAGCTGATGTCAAGATACCGATTGTCGGGCCCTTGAAGGAGCATCTGCTTTCGCTCTCATCCAGCGACAATCCGAAAACGCCGCTGCACCCCAGGGCCTACGAGCTGGTTAAGAGCCAGCACGGGCGCGTAGTCAGTCTGTCGAACCAATTCGTCGAGTTGTTGGTCCAGGCAGGCTTGCGTCAGGAACAGAGTCGCCAGGCGACTGGCAGAGGCCGAGGTGCTCCCCGCTCAAGGAGCGAGCTATCGTTTCACTCACTTCGGCACACGGCCGTCAGCTTGCTCAAGAACTCTGGGGTGCCGCACGCGATTGCCCAAGCCCTGGTCGGTCACGAGAGCGAGGAGATCAGCCAACTCTACACCCACGTCGGAGAAGAGAGCCTTGCCGGAGCACTCCAGAAATTTCCAACGCTCTGATCCGCCCACGACGGAAAGCGATCGGAGCGAGTGGGATTTCTCGGGCTGCCCACCAAGCGAACTGAACTTCTGTTACCTCTATGAGTACGCCCGGGAAGCCGCGAACCAAGGTTCTGTGATTGCAACGGGCGTCGAGGAACTTCGCCGACAGGCAAAGGGCAGATCATTCAAACAGTTAGCTGAGTTAGCTGCCACTATCCAGGGGGCGTTAGGTTGGAGATTGTTGGTTGCGTTTCGAGAATGGCCGAAGAAGCCCTACCTCAGAATACCAAGTCGGGAACGGCAGCGACGCTTGATGATTCTCTTTCCCGGATACTTCCCTGAACTGGCCAGTGCCTCCGCGAGGGATATCTTGCTGGCACGAATACCGGACCGGCTTGAGGACGCATTTCGCGCAACCCTCCAGAACCGTGGCCTGGCATCGATGCCGGTGGGGAGCGCGGAATGGTCGCGTGCCGAAGTCGAGTGGATTATTGCCAACGGGCGAGTCCCTGACTGGTCCGAAGCTTTGCTAAAATCCGGGGAACGGCCACAGCGGTACATCATCGCCTTGAACATCGATCTTACGCGGTCGGATCCATCCTTAGTCGCGAGCTTCGAGAATCTCTTGAAACTCATACGTCCCAAAGATGTCCGCCAGATTGCAGAATCGTCCGGTAAACTGAGTTCTGCCTCACAAAGTCGCGTCCTCCTGGGATACCTCAGCGTGTATCGACTTAGCCAGTCAATGCCATTGGCAAAGATTAGGAGACTCGCGCATCAGCTTGGTTGGCCGCAAATTCAGAGCCTATCTAAACTGAGCGCTGCGAGAAAGAAGGCGGGCACGAAAATCAGTGAATTTGCCCAATTGAAGCAGGCCGAATTGGGCTAGTGCGAAGTTGTTTGCGGGGTGTTCTCATACACACCGTGAACACGATCCTTGAACCTCAACAGCTTCCTCCACTGAAGATCAGGGTCGAGGAAGCCTTACGGATTAGTGGTCTGAAGCGCTCGACGCTCTACCGACTGATGCGAGCAGGGAAGATCAAATCCTGCCTCTTCCACACGACCAAAAAGAAGCAGAACACGCTTCGCTTGGTCGACTACGCCTCGCTCAAAAAATTTCTCAACGGCTTACCGGAGGAACTTGGATGACGGAGCCTCCTGAAAATGAAGCGCCTCCGATCCCAACCAAGAAACCGGAGGCAAAAGCGAATTCCGGCCCGAACATAGCCGATTCGCTAGGACCTGCCAACTCCTTTCCTGTTCAGTGCGCATCACATGGTGCGGATGGAATCACCAGGACAGAGCGGCAGGATCTGCTGCGGCTTCATCGGCAAGCGGTGAAGGTCGCGAAGATTGCAGTGGCACAGCGCGGCGATTCCTTGCGAGCGGATTTCGAACAGCAGCTGGCTAGCATCTACTCGTTCAATCAGGATCCGGTCTGGAAAAAGGCCTATCACGATGCCGAGGAGGTAGTTGCTGAAGCCCAAAGGCACATCGCCGAGCGTTGCCGAGCCCTGAACATCCGCGAACGCTTTGCGCCGAGAATTAGTGTGAGCTGGTATGGCCGGGGCGAGAATGCGGTCAGGGAACGGCGGACCGAGTTACGACGGGTAGCCTATAGCCGGATTGAGCAACTGGAGAAAACTGCTTTGCAGGAAATTGAGCGGCGCAGTCTTTCCGCACAGACAGTGCTCTTGGCCAGTGGCTTGAACTCAATCGAGGCCAAACAATTGCTGGAGGGGATGAGTTCGGTCGAAGGGCTAATGCCCAACTTAGCGGTGACGCAGGTCGAGCAACTGCTGGAGGACCAAAGTCAGCGGAGAAAACTGCTGTGAAACTTCGTCCCTATCAGGAAGAGGCCGTGGCCGGCATGCTGAAGTCGTGGCGCGAGTTCGACCGCGCGCTGGGAGTCGGGCCTACCGGCTGCGGCAAGACGACCATTGCCGGCGCCTTGATTCGTCAACGGCTCGAAACTAATCAGGGGCCGGCTCTCACGCTTCCCGGCTACCCATTTCAAAACGGTTGTTTGCGATGAGGCGCACCGGTCGCTAGCACCTACCTGTCAAAAAACGCTCCGACATTTTTCTGCTGCGAAAGTACTTGGCATAACCGCAACCCCGGATCGCGGCGACCAGCGAAATCTTGGGATCTATTTCGAAGACATCGCCTTTGAAATTCCGCTGACA
The DNA here is from genome assembly GCA_046727495.1 of bacterium. GTDB lineage: Bacteria > Verrucomicrobiota > Verrucomicrobiia > Chthoniobacterales > JAFAMB01 > JBKPBY01. Next base: position 7,684 of record JBKPCS010000124.1, read on the forward strand.
GAGCTGATCCGCCAGGGCTATCTCTGCCGCGTCAAAGTCCAAACCTGCCCAATCGGCATCGATATCAGCGAGGTGGGAATTCGATCCGACGATTTTGCTGATGAAGAACTCGACCTGGCGCTCGATCCCCACCTAGAGCAGTGCGTCGACCGGATCCTGGAATACGCTCAGGAGCGCAGAACCTTGGTATTCCTTCCGCTGACGGGGCAAAGGTTTATATCTGGGAACAACACGATCAGCCCGATGGGAACGGGAAACAACCGAACCAGGACTGGCAAGCCAATGTGGCAAGGATAGCCGCAAAGGCTGGTTGCCAGGTCTACCTGGTCAGAATCCCCCCGCAGTTCAAAGACCTCAACGAGTGGACTGTTGCCGGCGCCACAGATCTTGAACTGGCACAAGCACGGGACGCTGCTCAGCCCTATGAGATACCCCAGATCGGACCCCGGACGGCCGAACCCATAGAGGGGAGCGCCAGCGACCTGGATCGTCTGGAAGCCCTCTATCATGGTCCGGTCCTACCGGATCGCAAAGGCAAACCGGCCGGACTAAACGAGAGGTTCTGGGCGGCACTTTACGCCCACGAAAATCAGACCATCTATGAACCTCTGGAGGATCGGATTTTCGTCTACCAACCCGACCGCGGCCTGTTCCTAGCCCAACATCCCGAAAGTCTGCGCGAAGCCCTCGCCAAGCGCTTGTATGAAGTTGCTGCTTGCCGGAGCGGCCAATACAGCGCTATCCCACGCTTCATCACGATGCGGGCGCTGGGTGGGGTCATCGAAGCACTTAAGGGTGTCGCCTACTGCAAGGACGCTTTTGCGCGACACGCCGGCGACCCAGTTTTCCTGCACCTGGCCAATTGCATGCTGGTCCACAATGGAAAGGGGTTCACCCAAGAGAAATTTTCCCCGGACTTCCGTAGCCGAAACCAATCTCCGATTCCTTACGAACCGGGTGTCAGCTGCGAGGCCTTCAAGAAGGCGTTTTTCCCGGAGGGCTTCAATTCAAACGACCTGGCCCTGATCCAAAAATATGCCGGCCAATGCCTGCTAGGCCGCAACCTGAGCCAGACCATCCTGCTCTTAGATGGCGTGGCCGATTCGAGTAAAACCACCCTGGCACTGGTCATCAGCGAAGTGGTTGGGGTGGACAATTGCGCCCAGCTGAGAACCTCGCTCCTGGACCAACGCTTCGAAGCTAGCTCCTTCATTGGCAAGAGCATTTTGTTGGCCCCGGACGTAAGAGCCGATTTCCTGTCGCTCTATGGCGCCAGCATTCTCAAGAGCTTGGTCGGCGGCGACCGCATGGAGGCCGAATTCAAACGTTCCAATCGGCGCGTCCCCTTCGATGGCGTCTTTAACGTCATCATCACTTCCAATTGCCGCCTGCGGGCCAGGCTCGAAGGTGATACCGATTCCTGGCGCCGCCGGCTCTTCATTGTACGTTTCGAGATTCCCAGAACCGCTCAACGAGTCGCCGACTTCCACTCCGTTATCGTCCGCGACCAGGGCCCCCCGGCATCCTCAATTTCATGATCACCGGAGCCCTGAAGTTGCTCAATGATCTGGAAAGTTCCGGGCAAGTCCTTACCACGCCCCAGCAACAAGCTCGGGTCAGTAAGTTCATCGATGAGAGCGATTCATTGCGCTTGTTTCTGCGTTCCAACCTTTCGCTCTCATCAGGCAGCGGAGCCAACCTCACCGTCAACGAAATCCTGGATGCCTACTTCCAGCACTGCATCGACCATGACATCAACTCGCTGCCCACCAAGGAGGCCAGCAAGAACCTGGTCGAAATCATGAAGGACCTTTTCGGTCGAACGCTGATTAACAGCGTAAAACGCGACAGCAGAAATCAGAAAGGCTTTTCCGGCCTTAAGTGGCGCTCAGCCGATGATGAAGATCCGCCCGACGATTAACCTGGCCAGAAGGGACAAAAGGGACCAGTTTCGCCATCTTTTATATCATGTGCGCGTATACACGCACGCGCGCGCGCAGTGCGTAAAGTACGTAAAAATCGTCCCTTTTGTCCCTTCCTTGCCGTTCAAGTCCTAGAGCCGCTTCCCAGCCAGTTATCAGACTGTATCAGGATCCCTTTTGTCCCTTTTAAAACCACTTAACAGATTCAAATCCGTCGTTCTCACCTCGGTAGCTAGCCATTTCTGTCACTTTTCTGCCACCACTTTCCAATGTGTGAGAGCCACTTCCAAAACCCCAAAACCACCTCACTAGAGCTACCCAAACTCCTTATATTGGTACCGCCATTTTTTTTTGCGCGGTGAGCCGTTCCGTGAGAGGACCAAGTATTAGTAACAACTAACAAGAACTAGCAAGAACTAACAAGGCCGTTTTGGTCAATCCCTTCCGTGAGGGAGCTAGCGATGAGGCCCACGCCCCCGCGTTTTGCCCCCCTCCTGGCCAGGGCGAGGGTGCTCAAACTCAAATAAATGATTTCCTTGATTGTTCTCCGAAAAAAAAGCGCCGTGGGAAGCCCGAGCGTACTTTGATCCCTGCGCGACGCCGGGATCAAAGGTGAGCCATTTGCTTTTGAAGTAGGACCCCTAATGGGCGGTTCTTGGCCTGGGGGCGCGGTGTCTTGCTGGTCGCTTGACGGAATCGATCGGGCGAGGCGCGACTCGACACTAACATTAAACAAAGTGCAGAGATTGTTAAATCTTTCGCCAATTGTTAACACTACTACCTAGGAGCCGATGTTAGAACATTTAACAATAAACATTAAACTTCTCCTGTTGCTGTGGGTCTAAGCAGGCATGACTAACCGACGAAACCGTGAGTACCTTACCCAGGACGAGATCGACAAGCTGCTGGCCACCAGCAAAACGGCTTCCCGCAATCCAGAACGTGACTATTGCCTTTTGCTATTGATGTTCAGGCACGGGCTGAGGGTGAGCGAACTCTGCAGCTTGAAGCTCAGCGACATCGATCTGGAGAGCAAAACCTTCCATGTGCGCCGGCTTAAAGGTTGCGATCACGGCAGCCACTTTTTCTACGATGGCGAATCGGTAGCGATTAAAAGCTGGTTGATCCAGCGCCAGAAGATGAACGCACCAGCCACCGTCGATACGTTGTTTATCAGCGAACGCCGACGGCCACTCTCCAGAGTGGCGGTCTTTGTGATGATTCGCCAGGTTGCCGCAGCAGCCGGCCTGGAGCATCTCGAGTTGCACCCGCACATGCTAAGGCACAGCTGCGGGTACGTGCTGGTCAACAAAGGGGTTGATGTGCGGGTGATCCAAGATTTTCTGGGCCATCGGAATATTTCCTCGACGATGCGTTACACGAAACTGAACCGTTCGCGGTTTGCGAAACTATTCTAGGAAGCGCAGCGTGGCAGAAGAACGTGTGAAACCCTCACCGCCAGGCCACGATAGCGGGCGAGACAGCAAACGGAGTCCTGGGGCATTCTGCGAGCTCGAAGCGGAGGGATTTACGGTACCTTTCGCAGTTCGGTTATTGTTCAATTCTCAATTTATTCCGCCTGAATTCGACTAGACATTCGACTTAGATCGATCCGCCTATTTCGCATCGTTAGAGCGGAGAAAGGCGTAGAATGGCGAGAAAAAAGCCCCGAAGGTGCAAAAGGTGCAATTAGAGGTGCAAAAGATTCAGGGTTCGAGCTCGCGTGGTGGTTCGGCCAGTTTGGGGATTTCGGGCTCAGAGAGGGAAGCGAGCTTGGCAGGGTCGATAGAGAGCACAGCGAGGTTGAGGGTCTGGATGCGGTGCTGTTGCTGATCCTCGTTCCAGGCGTGGACATTGTTGGCGGCTTTGCCGACGGATGCGATGGCCTGGTGATTGGCGATGAGCTTATCTTCGGGCATAGCTTCGAGGTGACGGCTAGCTTTTCTGATGGCACCCGAAAGGTGAAGGCGGGAGGCGGCGCCGTTGGCGTCGATGATTGCTTTGGCGGACTTTTGTACTAGCTGGAAAGTTTGGTTGGGCTGGGTTTTTTGGGCGCGGCCGAAGGTTTGGGTAATTTTCCAAGCTTCGCGTCTGGCGCGGCTTTTGAGGGTGTTGTAGTCGACGCCGAGCTGTTGGCAAATGGCTGGCAAGGGCGTCCCGGTAGCGGCTAACTGACGGATGACGTCCCAATTGTATTTTGGGGGTCGGCCTGGCATGAGGAGGACAATAGCGGGTTTGGCTAACGGCGGCTAGCGCTAGAAGCTGGCGGAATCTCGGTGGCGATTGCCTTACGCTGGTCGGTGCCAGCTCGAACTGGCTAGTCGAGTATCTCATTGGCGGGAAAGCAATTTGCTTTCCCGCCAGCGATAGCCATTTAGATGAACGGATCTGCGACACTCGCGCTAGGGCCTGGACGGGCTTCAAGGTGTGCGGCTCCGCCTATATTGCGCTCGCCTTTTAATGGCGGCTTGATACAGGTGACGCTAGCAGCCAATTGAGGTGAGCTTGTTGTCTTCATGAGTGCTGACCATGAATTCCATCGTTATCCGATTCATCGTGTTCGCCTGCACTTTCGGAGGCGCGCTCCTCGGTATATTTCTTCGCACCGTTCTGCCCAAGCCTCATTTGAGTGCCGACTCTAAAGATACGGTAAGACTGGGGATGGGAATGGTCGCGACGATGACTGCTCTTGTTCTAGGTTTGCTGGTCGCTTCGGCCAAGAATTTCTACGACACGCAGAGCAGCGAACTGACGCAGACGGCCGCCAATGTCGTCTTGCTTGACCGCGTCCTAGCACACTACGGGCCAGAGACAAAAGAAGCCCGTGATTTGTTGCGCGGGGCCGTTGCTCGCACGCTCGATCAGATCTGGCATCAAGAACATCCCCAAGTGGCTCCGACGGCGGCCGGCGGGGAAATTCTCTACGACAAAATTCAGGCGCTGTCGCCAACGAGCGATACTCAACGCGCGCTCAAGGCTCAGGCTTCAAGTATGGCGATTGATATTGGTAAATTGCGCTGGTTGATGTTCGAACAGGCCAGCACCTCCGTCTCCCTGCCGTTGCTGGTGGTGCTGATCTTCTGGCTCACTTTGGTTTTCATCAGCTTTGGCCTGTTCGCCCCTCCCAATCTTACCGTTATTGGCACCCTATTTCTGTGCGCGACATCAGTTTCAGGTGCGGTCTTCCTGATTCTGGCGATGTACTCGCCTTTCGAGGGACTGATGCAGATCTCCAGCGCGCCGCTGCGCAGCGCCCTGACGCATCTCGGCCAGTAGGGGGCGGACCAAAATCTAATAGACGCAGCGAACGCCAACGCGCTATTGCAGTCGACGGCGCGACCGAATGTTTTTTCTTATGGGCACTGGGCGCGTACCAAATCCACCAGGCTGGGTGGATTTGGTTCCGGCCCCGATAAGATATTCGCAGCTCTGGCTGACAGCCCAGAAGCAGTCATAGGCAATGGCAAATTTGTAGAGCTGCCTAACCTCGCCGAATTCACGCCGTGTCATAGTGCTAGCTGGAGCCCTCCCGGGTGCCTGGCATGTTCCAAATCTCAACGAGAACGTTCAACACATAAACGGCCGGCGAAAGCTTGCGTTCGCGTTGGATCCGCATTAGCGAAGCGCGCGGAAGTTTGAAGGTGATGCGGCTGAGGCCGTTTGGATTCTTCATCGTATTAGGCAAGCCGTTTGCCGACAGAGGCTCAGTGATCAGCTGCGTCCAGAATCACACGTTCGACGTATTCACTCCTGCTGATTTGGGCCTTGGCGGCTCGTCGCTCGATTAGCTGGTTGGTTTCGGGCTTAAGCTTGAAGTTAACCCGGAGCTTGCCCAGGGGTTTCCGCCCGGCTCCCGGCCGCCTTCTTCTGGCTTTCTTTCCCTTAGTGCCTGCCATGCCTGAAGCACTACAGTAAAGGAACTAATTCGTCCACCCGAAATAAAGTTTGAACGTTTAGCCGTTCCGTACGGTAATAACGATCCACACGAAAAAAGAAAGCGTCCCTCGAAATGACGTCCGAACAGATCCAAGCCGAGCTACGCGAATGCCTGAAGCTTCAGATTGAGCTGCAATCTAGACAGACGAACTGACTGCCCGGTTCAAGGCGATTGTCGACCACTTCGAGCACAAGCAACGGATTATCACCAACATCGATGGGCAGATCTACGAACTGACGCGCCACGATCACGAGGACCCGGTGGAGACCTTGGAAACAGCACGCAAATTCGGCGGCTTCTATGCTGGGTACCGGCTGCTCAAAATTGGCAAACCGATGTGACTGCAAGATCACGCACGAAACAGGGCGCTCGAAAGAAAGCCTGGCAAACCTATGAAGAAGTCGCCCGAGACTTGCTCGGCCGTATGGCCAAAGAGTTTGGGGTGACGTTTGTTGAACCGAAACAGAAAGTCCACGGCCAACTTCGCCTTGCAGTTTCTAGACAAGCTTTTTCTTGGCGTGAGTGCAAAAGCAGAGTCGAAAGCGCGCATCGCGCCCAGGCTCGTCCGCGCTTGAGGACTTAGGAAAGAAACGATGCCAGCAAATGAGCAACCCCGCTTTTAAGCCTAAAACACATCTGGGTTCGGGCTGTTAGTTGCCGGACCGATCTGCTTTTGCTACCGGGGCGGCGAAGCCCAGCACCAGGAAACGGTGGTACGGAAAGCCATTGAATCTTCCCACTACTGGCGAGTCAGCGCGCTCACGCCGAAGCAAAAAACGAGCAGCTCGGAGACGGGACGCAAGACGCTCTGAAAAACCTGCGCGGCGAGATCGATCCCGATCGGGAAGATGCGCAGGCAGGAGCTTGAACGAATTCGGGCCGCGTATGCTGAGCTCCTCACCAGGCAGCGGAGGCTGACGCTGACGCCTGGATTGGTGGCGTGGTTATGGGACGACGAAGACAGGCTGCGTGAGCGTGCACGAGACGCAGTTGCCATGTGGCACAAGACGGAGGGAATTAGCAATTTGCAGCCGTCAGGTTTATTCAGTTACACTCGGCTCCTCCAGTAGATATGGCCAGACTCCCACTCATGGGGCGTTATCGGGTGCGGAAGCCCGATTTCTCGACCCTATCTCATCCAGGCAGTCTAGCGAAGCCGAAAATCCCGCTACACTCTAGTCTCCACCCAAAACATTTGAAATGGACCAAGCCACCCACAACAAAATCGTCTCATTCATTTGGGGCATCGCCGATGACGTTCTTCGGGACCTTTTCAAGCGCGGCAAATACCCTGACGTCATCTTGCCAATGTGCGTTCTCCGACGGCTCGATGCTGTGCTAGAGCCGACCAAGAATGCCGTCCTCGAAACCAAAAGGCTGCTCGACCAAGCCGGCATTACTGAACAACGAGCCGCACTCTGCGATGCCGCTGGACAAGCCTTTTATAACACTTCAAAATTTACTCTACGCGACTTGAAGTCTCGCGCCAGCCAGCAACAGCTCAGGGCCGATTTCGAAGCGTACCTCGACGGGTTCTCACAGAACGTTCAAGACATCCTTGAGAACTTCAAATTTCGCAACCAAATCCCTACGCTGTCCAGGTCTGACTCGCTCGGGACGCTAATTGCGAAATTCCTCGACCCTGAAATCAACCTCAGTCCCAATCCGGTTCTAAACGGCGACGGTTCGGTCAAGTACTCTGGCATGGACAATCACTCCATGGGTACCGTATTTGAGGAACTCGTCCGCAGGTTTAACGAGGAAAACAACGAAGAAGCTGGCGAACACTGGACGCCGCGCGACGTCGTCAAGCTGATGGCCAATCTCATTCGTCGGATCAGCAAAGGCAAAAAGGTGGTAATGCTTTCGTTACCCAACGAAGTCGCGACGTTGCAGACTTATGTGGTCTCTTGGCAGCACACAGCATCTCCGCTTGTGAACGACTTCTTCGATCGCTGCCGCGAAATCCGTGATCGCTAACTCATCCAATACGCTGGCGCGACTTAGCAAAGGTATCAAAGGCGACGGCAAGCACGATGATGATACCGATAATGATCTGTTGGATGTACGTCGATACATTCATTAACACGAGTCCATTGAGCAGAACTCCGATGAGGATAGTGCCGATGACAGTACCAAAAATCGTGCCGACGCCACCAAAAAGGCTGGTGCCGCCGATCACCACCGAGGCGATGACGGTTAGCTCGTAACCGGTG
>JBKPCS010000125.1:0-6444 GCA_046727495.1 bacterium
GTCCTGTTCAACGTGAATCCATTTCCCAACGCCTACGACATCAACGGCTTTCGGCGTCACATGGTGAGCAGCATTGTGATTATTGCCTGTGTTGTCCAGAAGATTTTCACAACTTACTAATTTACAGATACTTATCTAGTACGCGGATGGGGCGGGATTCGAACCCGCGGTACCTTGCGGTACACACGCTTTCCAGGCGTGCCCAATCGACCGCTCTGGCACCCATCCTCGAAACAGACCCGGACTTTGGTACGAGTCCCCAATCCTTTCAACCCAAATCAATAATCCTGTTCCTGCGAGCTAACCAGGTCCCCCCCTCTCCCTCTCCCTCTCCCTCGCCCTCTCCCTCGCGCCTCGATCGCTCTACAATTCAAAAAACCAATCATGCCCACAGAAGCCCTTAAGCACGCCACCCTTGTGTTCGAGCGAACCTGCGCTGCGCCGGTAGCCCGAGTATTCGCCGCATTCGCCAATCCCGTTGAACGAGCCAGCTGGGGAACACCTTCGGAAAATGCCATCCTTGTATACGACCAAGCAGATTTTCGCGTTGGCGGCCGCGACATATTCCGCTGCGGTTCAAAAGAGAATCCCGAGTACCGCGGCATCACCACCTACTACGACATCGTGCCCAACCAGCGAATCATCTCCAGCGAAACCATGGAAATGGGAGATGCAAAGCTGCTTATCAGAATGTCGACAACTGTTCTAGAGCCTGCGAATACCCGCACCAAGATCACCGTCACGGTGCAGCTGATATCGCTGGCCGGCGACGATATGCTCGAAGGAGCCGAGACCGGCTACAGTGCTTCACTCGATAACCTGATCGCGGCGATGCAGTAGGCAGGACTTCCTCTCACCTCTCACGCTCCAGCTCCGCCTCCTCCGTCCGGCGGTTGCGCCTTCTGTGCCAGCGTCGTCTGGATTGCTTCCAACTCGGCTTTCAGTTCCGCTTGCCTTTCCTGATTTACCTCGAGCTTCAAGCGATACCGATGCAGCTGAATTGTCGCGTGGTGAATGTGGCCTTTGATCTCAGTTGCTTGGGCCTGGTTTTCCCGAATCGCTCTCTGCAGCTCAGTCTGGCGACGTTTCAGTTCCTCCGTGGATAACGCTTGAAACTCGTAGTTCTTCGGAGACACGGTCCGAGCAGCCTGGATCGACCTTGCCAAAGTCGCAGTTGCTGTCTGCAAAAATCGAAGCGAAGGGCCCTTGTATTCAGGAACTTCGACCGCCGTGTGACAAAACGGACAATCAACTTGCATTCCTGCGCCGGCCTGATCGATCACCAATTCTCCACCGCAGTGAGGACAATCAAAAACAATGTCGCGTTCCGTGATTTCTATCTCTGCGCCTTCGGTTGGATTAGGAGTGGCCGCATTTTCGGGCTGATCAGTATTCTGCTCCATCCTCGGTGTTTCGAGCACTAACCCGCTCTCGGTTCAAAATCAAGGTTGCCAATCTCCAATGGCACGTTATGGGTTCAGGTCGTGCAGCCCGAGTGGCGCCGAAGGCTGAAGCGCGACCGAGACCCATCGTGCGGTCACCCAGGGACCGCCGATAGCGTCACTGCGACACGAAAGATCATGTCTAGCTGCGTCAGAGTGACACAAGAAGCACCCTATGGGAAACCCAGAATTCGCCGTAACTCGTTGGTTATCAATGCACTTCGTATGGTCGCCGGTATTGGCACAGAACGTGCAGTTCCGCCTTTGCTCGAAGTATGGCTAAAATTCTAGGAATCGATCTCGGTACCACCAATTCTTGCATGTCCGTGATGGAAGGTGGCGAACCGGTAGTGATTGAAAACTCCGAAGGTGCACGAACCACGCCCTCGATCGTGGCTTTTGCAAAAAGCGGAGAACGTTTGGTTGGGCAAGCAGCAAAACGTCAAGCCGTTACCAACGCTAAGAATACGATTTTTTCGATCAAACGGTTCATGGGCCGAAAGTTTGACGAGGTCACTGACGAGGCAAAGCGTGTTCCTTACAAGATCGTCAAAGCACCAAACGGTGACGCGCACGTCGAGGTCGAAGTCGGCGGCGAGCGCAAGACATTTTCGCCTCCGGAAATTTCGGCGATGATTCTTTCCAAGCTCAAATCGGACGCTGAATCCAAACTTGGTGAAAAGATCACTCAGGCGGTTATTACGGTGCCGGCATACTTCAATGACTCTCAACGGAATGCCACCAAGGATGCAGGACGAATTGCTGGACTGGAAGTGTTGCGAATCGTCAACGAACCGACCGCAGCTTCTCTAGCTTACGGTCTCGATAAGAAGAAGGACGAAAAAATCGCTGTCTACGATTTGGGCGGCGGAACATTTGATATCTCCGTGCTCGAAATTGGTGAAGGCGTTTTTGAAGTTAAAGCAACCAATGGCGATACCCATCTTGGCGGAGACGACTGGGACGCCAAGATTATGGATTGGGTGATCTCTGAATTCCGGGCGGATACCGGGATTGACTTGAGCAAACAATCGGATGCGCTTCAGCGTATCAAAGAAGAAGCAGAAAAAGCCAAAATCGCGCTCTCTTCTACTCAAGAATACGAAATCAATCTGCCTTTCATCACGGCAGACGCAACGGGTCCGAAGCACATTCAGAAAAAGCTGACCCGCGCAAAACTCGAGCAGCTGACCGACGATTTGTTCGAGCGAACCATTCGCCCGGTCAAGGCTTGTTTGACTGATGCCAAGCTGACTGAAAGGGATATCAATGAGCTGGTTTTAGTCGGCGGCATGACTCGCATGCCAAAGGTCATCGAGACTGCCCGGAAGCTGATTGGAAAAGAGCCGCACAAAGGCGTTAATCCAGATGAAGTCGTTGCGGTCGGCGCGGCAATTCAGGGCGGCGTCCTGAGAGGAGACGTCAAAGATGTTCTTCTGCTGGATGTGACGCCGTTAACACTGGCCATCGAAACCGCAGGCGGCATTGCAACTCCGATGATTCCGCGGAACACGACAATCCCGACTCGGAAGAATGAGATTTTTTCCACCTACTCGGACAACCAACCGGGAGTTGAGATTAAGGTGCTGCAAGGTGAACGCCCGATGGCTCGCGATAATAAGGTTCTCGGAACCTTTCACCTGGACGGGATTCCTCCTGCTCCTCGTGGTACACCGCAGATCGAAGTTACGTTCGATATCGATGCCAACGGCATCCTGAATGTGTCCGCCAAAGATCTCGGAACCGGAAAAGAACAGAAGATTTCCATCACTGGCTCAAGTGGTCTGAGCAAAGATGAAGTCGAGAAGTTGCGCAAGGAAGCCGAAGCGCATGCGGACGACGATAGGAAAGCGCGCGAAGCAGCCGAAGCCCGGAACACTGGAGATAACCTCGCTTACCAATGCGAGAAACAGCTCCGCGAGCTTGGTGACAAGCTTCCAGGCGATCAAAAGAAAAACGTCGAGGACGCAATCAAGGATCTGCGCGAGAAACTGACAGGTAACGACGTTGACGCAATTAAGCGCGCGACTGAAGAGTTGCAGACTCGTTTCCAGGCTGTCAGCGCTGAACTCTACAAGCAGGCCGCTTCGCAACAGCAGCAAACTCCGCCGCCGACGGGGGAAGCCGAAGGCGCGGCCGCTAGTGCGAAGTCTGATGAGAAAGTGGTCGATGCTGATTTCGAAGTCGTCGATGACGACAAGAAGAAGCAGTAACCGTTTTTGAGCGAGTGTCCGGTCCGTTGACCGGACGCTACGAGTTTCCAGCAGGTTGGCGGTGCAATCCTTCCCGCCAACACGCTGGTCAGTAAAAACTAATCAAAGGAGGATAGACACACAGTATGGCAATTAACGTGAAACCTCTCGGAGATAGGGTGATAGTCCAGCCTCTCGACGAGAAGGAAGTCAAGAAGGGTGGTATCATCATTCCTGATACAGCGAAAGAAAAGCCGCAGGAAGGCACCGTCGTTGCTCTCGGTACCGGCAAACTCGACGATAAAGGCAAGAAGCTAGACTTCAATGTCAAGGTCGGGGACAAAGTGCTGATCTCAAAGTATGGCGGCACCGAGATTAAGATTGATGGTGAAAACTACCTCATCATGCGCGAGGACGACATCCTCGGAATCATCGGATAAAGGGAAACCCTAACCACACAGAAATCAGTAAAAAACTATGGCAGCAAAACAATTGCAATTCGATGAGGCAGCACGTCACGCGCTGCTCCGTGGAGTGGAGAAACTGGCCAAGGCAGTCAAAGCCACTCTTGGACCGTCCGGACGAAATGTGATTCTGGACAAGAAATTTGGTAGCCCGACCATCACCAAAGACGGTGTTACCGTGGCAAAAGAGATCGAGCTGGAAGACCCGTACGAAAACATGGGCGCTCAGCTCGTTCGCGAGGTTGCTTCAAAGACCTCGGATGTTGCCGGCGATGGTACCACGACTGCTACCGTTCTCGCGGAATCAATTTTCCGCGAAGGTTTGCGAAATGTGACCGCCGGAGCAAATCCGACTTTGCTTCAGCGCGGCATTTATCAAGCGGTAGAAGCAATCGTAGGGGAGCTGGCAAAGATCTCAAAGAAAGTCTCGGATCGTACCGAGATCGCGCAGGTCGCCACCGTTTCTGCCAACTGGGATAAGACAATCGGTGAGATCATTGCCGATGCCATGGACAAAGTTGGTAAAGACGGAACGATCACGGTTGAAGAAGCAAAATCGATCGAGACAACGCTCGAAGTGGTGGAAGGAATGCAGTTCGACAAAGGCTATCTCTCTCCTTATTTCGTAACGAATGCGGAGAGCATGGAAGCCGTTCTGGAAAACGCTTATATCCTGATCCACGAGAAGAAGATCTCGAACCTGAAAGATCTGTTGCCGCTGTTGCAGGAGGTCGCGAAGACCAGCCGTCCGCTATTGATCATCGCTGAAGATGTTGAGGGCGAAGCGCTCGCAACCTTGGTGGTGAACAAGCTGCGTGGGACGCTCCAGGTATGCGCCGTCAAGGCTCCTGGATTCGGCGATCGCCGCAAAGCGATGCTGGAAGATATCGCTGTGCTAACTGGCGGACGTTGCTTGACTGAAGATCTCGGTATCAAGCTGGAAAACATCAAGCTTGATGATCTCGGTAAAGCAAAACGCGTCACCGTGGATAAAGAGAACACCACCATCGTTGAAGGCGAAGGTTCAACCAAAGACATCCAGGGCCGCGTGAATCAGATTCGCCGGCAGATCGAAGAAACGACCTCCGATTACGATCGCGAGAAACTGCAGGAACGCTTGGCGAAACTCGCCGGTGGCGTCGCAGTGATCAATGTCGGTGCAGCGACCGAAACCGAAATGAAAGAGAAGAAGGCGCGTGTTGAAGATGCTCTGCACGCAACCCGTGCTGCGGTTGAGGAAGGCATTGTCGCCGGCGGTGGTGTTGCCTTCATTCGTTCCCAAAAAGCTTTGGATAGTCTGAAGCTTCAGGGAGACGAGCAAACCGGACTCGAGATCGTGCGCCGCGCCGTTGAAGCGCCTCTGCGCCAGCTCGCTGACAACGCCGGTCAAGAAGGTGCGTTGATCGTTCAAGAGGTCAAGAAACGCAGCGGAAACGAAGGGTACGATGTTGCGGCCAACCAATACACTGACCTGCTCAAGGCTGGTATTGTTGATCCAACTAAGGTTGCCCGAACCGCTCTCCAGAATGCGTCTTCGATCTCTGGTCTGTTGCTGACCACTGAAGCGCTCGTGACCGAGCTGCCCGAGAAAGAGAAACCGCTTCCAGCTGGTGGCCCGGGTGGAATGGGCGGTATGGGCGGCATGGACTACTAAGCCGTATCAAGCAAAAGTTAGTAAAGACCCGTCCGCTTCGCGGGCGGGTCTTTTTTGTTTTCCCGCTGAATCACTTATCGACCCAACTTTCGTCCCCGTCCTCGTCATCGAGAACGAGAACGAGGATGATTTCCCACGGCGAGTCCTGGCGTGAGATCCCGCTTGCTAGAAATGGGAAATCAGAAAACGTACTTGTTATGAAGAAGATGATGCTGACGCTGTGCGTCGCAGCTCTAGCGGCTTCCGCAATCGCTGCTGATCCCCCGAACAGTAAGAGCGATAAGACAGCTCAATCTTCCGGCGCAAAGATCGAGTCGATTAATACAATTTGCCCGGTTTCCGGAGATAAGGTTGGCGAACTGGGTAAGCCAGTCTATGTCGAGTACAAAGGCAAGAAGATCGGGTTCTGCTGCAAAGACTGCCCTAAAGACTTCAAAAAGGATCCGGAAAAGTTCGCCGCGTTAGCGGAGAAGAATCAGGCCTAAGAGGGCGCGAAACCGATGAAATAACATTACGGATTTGCTCCGCGACCTTCAGCAGCCGGAATATTTGCACGTGCTCCTGAATCACGTGCCCATCACGGGCTTGTCGGTCGCGTGTTAGGCCTTGCGATTGCACTATTTAGTCGCGGCCGACGGGCAGTTGTCTGTGCGCTGACGATGATTGCTGTTTCCTCGGCCGCAGCCTTGCTA
>JBKPCS010000126.1:0-23603 GCA_046727495.1 bacterium
AGTCGTGGTTTACGTCAACAGCGTCGGCAAGAACGGGCTTGGATTGTTGCAACGAAGCTTTGTTAAAAAAATCTACGCATCTACGGTGGGTAACCGGCCGCTCTCAGCGATTCAGCTTTCCACTGCAGCAGGTTTGGTCGCTGTGCTAGAGCTCTTTGCGCAAGGCGAACTACCACGAGGCTTTGTCCGGCAAGAATCAGTCGGCCTCGAGCAATTTTTCGAGACGCAATGGGGCGGCCGTGTGTACCGGGAAGCGGAGACGGTAGAACCGAGGTTATCGAAGATCTGATTGTTCAGGACTCAGAACTCAGGACTCAGAACTCAGGACTCAGAACTCAGGACTTAGAAGTGACAAGCGTGGTGGTAACGGCGACATTAACTATGAGCAACGGATTCTGAGTGCTGAATCCTGAGTGCTGAGTCCTTTAAAGAATGATGCAATCCTCCAGTGTCACCGCAGTAAAGGCAGAGATTTTTCCTGCGTTGGGTCTAAGCGAAACCAACGCCGGAGTGTTTAATGGCAAATGGTTCGGCAATGGCCCCCTCCTTGAAAAGTATTCGCCGATCGACGGCACGCTGCTCGGCCGAATTATGCAAGGAAGCGCGGAGGACTACGAAGCAACGGCAACAGCGGCACAGCGCGCATTTACGCGCTGGCGGACAACGCCAGCCCCGAAGCGAGGCGAGCTCGTACGACGACTCGGCCAACGCTTGCGCGAACTGAAACCGCAGCTTGGCCGCCTGGTCTCGCTGGAGGCGGGAAAGATTCTGGCCGAAGGCGAAGGCGAAGTACAAGAGATGATCGACATTTGCGACTTCGCCAATGGTCTCTCACGACAATTATACGGCCTGACGATTGCGTCGGAGCGTCCGAACCATCGGATGCTGGAACAGTGGCATCCGCTCGGGTTGATCGGCATTATCTCCGCCTTCAATTTTCCGGTTGCTGTCTGGTCCTGGAATAGTGCGCTGGCTCTAGTGTGTGGAAACGCCACCCTCTGGAAACCGTCAGAAAAAACGCCTCTGACGGCGATCGCGTGTATCAGGATCCTCGAACAGGTGTGTCGGGAGATGGATGTAGATTCCGCGATTGGAAGTCTCGTTGTCGGGGATTCGGCGATCGGCAAACTGTTAGCCGCTGATTCACGGGTAGCGCTACTTTCGGCTACCGGGTCGACGCGCATGGGGAAGGCTGTTGCAGAGACGCTCTCGCGTCGACTTGGGCGAAGTCTGCTGGAATTGGGAGGTAACAATGCGGTTGTTGTTACCCCGAGCGCCGATGTTCGGTTAGCGGTACGGGCTCTTGTCTTTGGCGCAGTCGGAACCGCGGGCCAGCGTTGCACGACAACCCGCCGGTTAATTGTTCATGAATCTATCAAAAACGAATTGGTCGCCGCCCTGGAATCGGCTTACCAGCAAGTGCGAATCGGCGATCCACTGAAGTCGGACACTTTGATGGGTCCTTTGATCGATGAATCGGCAGCCGAAGGGATGGAAAAGACTCTGAAAGAGCTGCAATCCCTCGGCGGCAAGATCCTGTACGGCGGCGAACGTCTGACCGGATCGGAATATCAAGGCGGAGCCTACGTTGTACCGTGTCTGGCAGAAGTAAAAAATGAGTGGCCCGTCGTACAGCGGGAAACCTTTGCGCCGATCCTTTATGTTTTGACCTACCGCGACTTCGACGAAGCGCTCGCGATGCACAACTCCGTGCCACAGGGTCTTAGCTCGGCTATCTTCTCCAATAACATCCGCGAGACGGAGCAGTTCTTGTCCATGCTGGGCAGTGATTGCGGAATTGCTAACGTTAATCTTGGAACAAGCGGTGCCGAGATCGGCGGCGCGTTCGGCGGCGAAAAAGAAACCGGTGGCGGGCGCGAAAGCGGTAGCGACGCCTGGAAAGCGTATATGCGGCGCCAGACGGTAACGATCAATTATTCGTCCGAGTTGCCGCTGGCGCAGGGCATAAAGTTTGAATAGGAGAGATGGGACGGATAAGACGCATAGGACCCATGCGCTCGTGCCCGATCACTCGGACACAATAATCGAGTCGATATCCGGGGCTGGGGCGTTAGAAGAGATTCGGCTGGATGAAAGAGGACAAACCTGATTCGATTGGTATCAAAGGGGAGGGATTTCTTTTCGATGGATAGGCGATGAAGCTGCAGTCAGAAGTTGAGTCATCGAACTCCTAAAGTCTCGGGCTCTGATTAGGTTGGCCTCGTCCCGCTTTGCATGCAGGGCCTTCGGAGGAGCGCAGCAGCAATTGCGATGACTACAACAGACTTATCCGATATCTACCGAGGCTACATTGCCTGTCTGAATAAACAGGACTGGCCGAGGCTTGAAAAGTTCGTTCATGATGAAGTGCAGTATAACGGCCAGCAAGTCGGGTTACTAAAATATCGCGAGATGTTGGAGCGAGACTTTTATGAAATTCCGGACCTTTATTTCAACATTCAGCTGCTGATTTCCGAGCCGCCTTACATAGCGAGCCGGCTAATTTTCGACTGTACGCCAAAAGGAACGTTCCTTGGCCTCCACGTAAACGGGAAGAGAGTCTCTTTTACCGAGAATGTGTTCTACGAATTTCGGAGAGAAAAGATTGCGCAAGTATGGTCGGTCATAGATAAAGCGGCTATCGAAGCGCAGCTCTAGTACGAGAAATTATCCGGTATCTCGTCTCCCACCGCGCTGAGGGTGTGGAATTGCAGATCGTCCTGCCGCTCTACTGCATCAAAGGCCCTGAGGACAACTCTAACATTTTCGTTTTCCTTCATAGGTTTACCAAAAGTAGTCCAATTTTAATCGGTAGAATCAGTCCACTTTCACGCTGGTACACGCAGGCCGGCGGGCACGGCTCTTGAGACCTTATTTATCGCGGAAAAATTCGCCTCAAATAATTTGGAAACCGACACACAGCCAAAAAGCTTTGGCGGCATCGTGTCGTGACCCATAACCCCTTATGGGTCACTACTAACGCATCGATGCGCATGGCGGATATTGCATGACGGCGGTCGTCATGCAATATCCGGAGTAGTGTCCTCCAAATAACAAGTTTCCATGCTGAAAGTTTTGAAGCACCCGCTGGCAGAGCACGTGGTCACACACTTGCGGGACCGGACAACCAAACCCGCGACGTTTCGCACCCTTACCTACCAGATAAGTTTGTTACTTGCTTTGGAGGCAACGCGTGACCTGGCGACACGCTTGGTTCGGGTGGAGACTCCACTCGAATCATGTGAGGGACACGTTCTGGTGGCGCCCCTCATGGTGGTGCCAATCCTGCGAGCAGGGCTTGGAATGGTACAGCCATTCACAGACCTTTTTCCCGACGTGAGTATCGGCTACATCGGATTAGAACGCGATCACGAAACCGCCGTCGCACATAGCTATTATTGCAAGTTTCCGCCGCTGAGCTCGGAGTCGGTGATCATCCTGGATCCGATGCTGGCGACGGGCGGTTCCGCCGTACAGACGATCACAGTTTTGCGCGAGATGGGGGCGCGCGACATCAGGTTCGTTTGCATCGTGAGTACTCCGGAAGGTGTCAGCGCGGTCGAACGGCTTGACCCTGCGCTGCCAGTGTTTACCGCCGCTCTGGACCGCGGGCTGAACGACAAAAAGTATATCTTGCCCGGGCTAGGGGATTTCGGGGATCGACTATATGGCACCTGACATATGGCATTTTTGCTTTCTCCTATTGAAGCCTACGGCGGCGACGTAGCGTCGCCCTCCACGTCGCCCTAGAAGATCAATCTGGAGGATTGAGGCGAAGCCTCCCCGCTCGACACTGCCATCAGGATGCGCGCGACAAGGAACGGACTTGACAGGGGTATGAGATCTGGAAAATCAAGATCGTATTCCCATGTTCAAGATTTTTTCGTCCCCACTGGATCCGAACACTGTTCTAACAAGAATTAAGACCTTCGTAGATGAAGAAGAGATCGACCCGGCCAACCCCACCCAATTTACCGGTTCGCGACCGATCATCGGGCGAGTTGAAGCGGATCATTTCCTGCTCCAGCACCGGGTTGACACCCCCTGGTACGTCTGGTGGGCGACACCCGGTCAATGGTTTAAACCATACCTGAGCGGGACGATCAAACCGCGAAACGGCGGCAGCCAGATTTTAATTGAGGGCGGGACACCAATGCTGGTGAAAGTGCTCTGGGCGCTCACATTTCTCGGGGCTTGCGGGTTGATCGTCCTGGTGACCTGGTTCGCGTATCCTTACAACATCAGTCACAACCAGGAACACGCCGCCAAGCTATATCTGCAGGGGATTATCTGGCTGAATATCGTAGCCGGGATCTTACTTCTTTTGCCGATTTTCGGGTGGCTGCTGACTCGGCGGCATCTGCCTGATATGCTGGAGCAGTTGCAGCAAGAGGCGCAGTTGCAGGAGGAGCGATCCCTGCCCGGGCACTCAGTTGAGTGAGCGCAGATGGTCTGCGACCCGTAACGCTTGTGCGGCGATAGTTAAGGCGGGATTCACGGCGGCCGATGACGGAAAAAACGAGCTATCGACCACGTAGAGATTTTCAATCTCGTGAGCCCGGCAATTTTCGTTCAGGACCGAACTCGACGGATCGGTCCCGAACCGGAGAGTCCCGCACTGATGCGAGTTGGTTTCGATCCCCATGCGCTGGGTTAAGACGATAGGATAACCGGCCCGGTTCATCATCCGGCGCGCGGCAGCGATCAACCGAAGATGCGGTTTCAGGTTTGTCGGACGCCAATGGACCCGGATGTTGCCGTCGGACGTCAGTTCAACCCGGTTTTCTTTGTCGGGTAAATCTTCCGACATCACCCACCAATCGACACTGCGATCGGCGATTGCCTGGAGCGCGGCGCGCGGCATCAATGGCTGATTAGCGGTCAGCATCCCGGCCTGCAGTTTTCCAAGCAGTTGCAGATTACCGAGCGGATAGCGCCAGCTTTGTTCGCCGTGAAGATAAAAGTCATTCACTGCTGTGGTCTTCTGAAAGACAGTCGGATTACGGCGTAGCGGATGAATCGCCATGAGCGCGGTGTTGTTGTGGACCATGTAATTCCGGCCAACCAGCCCGGATGAATTGGAAAGGCCCGCCGGATGTTTTGCGTTGGCTGAACGCAATAGTAAAATCGCGGAGTTCACTGCTCCGCAAGAGACGACGTATCGGTTGCCGTGTACTTCGAACCTTTGGCCATCCCGCTCTAATTCAAGCCCGGCGATTCGTCTCCCCGATTCGTCGGTCACGAGCCGCCGAGCGGATGCGCGGGTCATCAAAGTGACATTGGAAAATTCCAAGGCGGGCCGGACAGCGCAGACATCGGCTTCGGCTTTAGCGTAGACCCGGCAAGGAAATCCGTCGCAAGTCTTGCAACGAATGCAGCGTCCGCCTTCGCGTAAATCGATCCCAAGAGGCAAAAAGAACGGGTGCAACCCCTGTTTCCGTAACCGGGCGCAGAGATCTTCGATATACGGTTCGTGCGGGACTTCAGGAAATGGAAAAGGAGTGGACCGCGGTGGTTCAGTGGGGTCATCGCCGGTCGCGCCGTGCACGTTATAGATCTGTTCGGCCCGAGCATAGTAGGGCTCAAGCGTTTCGTAGGTGATCGGCCAGGCCGGTGAAACACCTTCTTCATGTTCCAGCTCGAGAAAATCTTCTCGTCGTAAGCGCGGGAGCGCTGCGCCGTAGACCTTTGTGTTGCCGCCGACAAAATAGTGCACCCCCGGGTGAAACGGCTTTCCCGATCCGTCGTACCAGATTTCAGCCGGTTTATAACGGTGCCCATGAAAGACAGCGGAAGGATCCCAATTCTCCGGTTCGCTTGGTAAATAATCGCCCCGTTCAATCAGCAGGATGCGGAGTCCGGAATCCCTGAGCGCATAGGCAAGCGTTCCGCCGCCCATACCGGTTCCGATGATGATCAGGTCGTATTCTGGGGGTTGGCCGGCCATTATTGCGAAATGTCTCTAGCTGGATTCGCGTCTTTTCCGAGATTGTCTGCCGGATGTTTCTTTCGCTTCCCTGAACCGGGATTCGTGATCCGCTCCACGTCCTCTTTTTTGGTCAGGATCTGATTGGCAGTCAATTTCATAGAACCTTCGATTTGACCGATCACCACCACTTCTTCCCCCGGCTTAGGTAATTGGATCTTCGACCGTTTCGATAGAGCAACGGTCAGAGCCCGCGCGTTAGTTTCCGCGGCGTTACCAGCTGACTTGGAATCGATCAGTGTGAACACGTTCGAATCAGATTTTACGGTCCCAACGATTCCGATTACCGCGACGCTTTTTCCTTGGTAAACACCGGAATTTCTCACGATCTGGCTGACGCCGGCAGTCTGCTGCTGTGCAAACAATGGAGCTGAAGTCACCTGAATCAGGAGAACGACTCCTAACAATTTCGCGTTCATTTTAATGTTTCAATTTTAATCGAAATTGAGGGAGACGGAAACGA
This sequence comes from bacterium, assembly GCA_046727495.1. Lineage (GTDB taxonomy): Bacteria > Verrucomicrobiota > Verrucomicrobiia > Chthoniobacterales > JAFAMB01 > JBKPBY01. The sequence goes on from JBKPCS010000126.1 coordinate 6,450, forward strand.
TTCCGCAAACAACGCGCACGAGGCCGAGCCAACCCGTGTCGCCGTATCGGCGTGAGGGGATGTGGCGCTCGACAGCGAACTTCGCCGACACGCCGATACGCCGACACAGGCTAGCCCTTCCTCCTCGCGGCGTGCAAACGATGGTGAGCCGGTCGCAGTTGTTCGTAAAGATCCCGATAAATCTCTTGATACGTCGCCTGCAGTTTTTTGGAGCACTCTGAATCTGGTTCCACAACGATCTCATCCCGGCGCGCAGCATGTACTGCGGCGGAAGGAGTAGCAAACATGCCGCACCCGATCCCTGCGAGAAGAGCCGATCCGAAACCAACCGCCTCTCGAACCGGATTTACGTGGATTGGGACACCATACACATCCGCTTTGATCTGGGTCAGAAACCGGTTCTCGGACGAGCTGCCGATAGTAAGGATTTTCTCAAACGGAGGCAGTCCCCCGATGGTCACCATGGCGTCGGCAATCGCCCGTGCCTCAAAGGCGAGCCCTTCCAGAACCGCTCTGAACATGGCTCCGCGGGTGCTGTTCGATTTGAGCCCGACGAATGCACCGGCGGCTTGAGGATCGGGATAAGGCGTCAGACTACGTACCAGGTGAGGCAGAAATATTGGCACGGATTCGCTGGCTGACTTCGCTTCTTCCACCAATTCCGCAATACCTGCTTTGCCTCCGAGTTCACGGTGAAACCATTCGACCGCGGCGCCGGCGGTTTGCAGGCCACCAGTCAAATAATAGATCGGTTGATCGATCCAGATCGCCCCGTGGGCCAGCCCGTGCTCGGCGACGCGTTTATCGAAAATCGGTTTTTGAAAAACCGTGTTCAAAGATTCGGACGTCCCGATGCTGTCCAGCAACACGCCAGCACTCAGTCCACCGGTAGCGAAGGCGCCGCTGATATGATCGTGCAGTCCGACGCTAACAATTGCTGTTTCCGGAAGGTTGGTTCTTTTCGAGGCCGCAGGGGTGACCCGGCCAAGCGCGGTTCCGCTCTGACGAATCGGCGGAAAGCCAGAGGGGTCAACACCAGCAGCCTTTATAATGTCTGTTGACCAGGCCCTTTGATGTACACTGTATGCAAGGGTACGACAGGCTAAGCTCGCGTCCGTTGCCGGAACCTCACAAAGACAGAATGCGATATAGTCTGCCATCAGAAGCCACCAACGCGCTTTTTCAAACGCGGCGCGATTATTGTTCCTGATCCAGAGAATCTTACAGAGCGAGAACATCGGATCAGGGTTGATTCCCGAAACATTGAAAAGCGTTTCGTATCCGACCTGTTCGCAGATCCATTGGTATTCCGCAGTGGTCCGAAGATCGAACCAGGCGATAGCTGGCGCCAAGGGTTGGCCTTGTGAATCGATTGGCACAATCGATTCGGCCATGCTTGAAACGGCCACTCCTTTGATCAAATCAGGACGTTCAATCTGGGAGACCACCGCGCGAATGGCCCGGCAAGCGGCGTCCCAAATTGGCCCGGGTTCGAAATCTGTCCATCCTGGTCGAGGATGAGAGCGCGGAGTCGGTTCAGCTGCTTGGGCAACAATCTTTCCAGTCGAATCGACAGCGAGACATTTGATGTTGGTAGTTCCAACGTCGAGCCCGAGAACCAGATCTTGTTGCGGCATAGCTCTAAAGAAGTAGATCGAGGAGGTCAGCTTGGCGCTACGATGACGTCTACATTCGCTTGGACCAGGGCCTCATTGAGATCTGCTGGAGGTGAGGCATCAGTAACAAGTATGTCGATCGTGCTTAACGGACCAATTCGGGCGAACGCGTTGTAGCCAAACTTTGTGGCATCCGCGAGCACGATGGTCCGGCGAGCAGCGGCGATCATTTGAGCGAACATCGAAGCTTCCTCCAGGAATGTTGTCGAAAGCCCGTTCGTGCTTGTCAGTCCGCTGACACCCAATACTGCGGTATCGACGTTAACGGTACCGGAGCTGAAACCGACTGAACCGACGGTCGATCCTAAGCTCGCGTTGTATTGGCCACCAATAACGTACACGCTTTGGACCGCCTCAGTGGGCAAAACAGAAAGCATTGTCACGTTATTCGTAACGATGGTCAGGTTTCGGCGCGACCCGAGATTGGCTGCGAATGCGAAGGTAGTCGAACCGCCATTCACGATTAGCGTTTCATCATGCGAGATCAACTGGGCGGCAGCCCTTCCGATCCGGGTCTTAGCGTCAGCGTTAACATTGGCTCGGGTTAAAAATGGGGTCGCCCGATGGACCAACAAGGCGGTAGAAACGGCGCCGCCATGCGTCCGAAGAAGCAGCCGGCGCTCTTCAAGAGTCTGTAGATCGCGCCGGATGGTATCGTCCGAAACACCAAAATGACGGGCGAGATTGTCCACGCTCATCTGACCTTTGGTTGCCACGAGTTGAAGCAGCTCCTGATGACGTTGAGTGAGGCTGATAGACTGATCTTTGCTCATGGACCGTGCTTCGCCGGGCTGGGGAGAATACATGTTACGCGCAGGGCAGGTTCTAGGGAAGTTATGTCACACCATCCGCTACAATTGCGAATATAAGTGCGTTAAATACGCAGATATAAAGCGAATTCTTGCATAAATAACGCATGTATGCTAGCGTCGTTTACGTTTCTCAGTCAATACCGCCAGCAGCTCGAGTACTATGTACGTTACCAAGCCCCGTTTGTTCTACGATTACGCTCTTCGGAACCGGTTCGCCGTTCCGTCATTTAATGTATGCAATCTTGAAATCGCCCGCGGCGTAGTGTCAGCCGCTGAGGCTGAAAACGCGCCGGTGATGCTCCAAACCTATTTCGGGGATCTCTACCATGGAGGCCCTGACATTTTGCCGCGTCTGCTGCGAATTTTGGCAGAGCAGTCGACTGTTCCGGTGCTGGTGCATCAGGATCATCCGGACAGCGACCAGATGATTCTGCAGAATCTCCGCCGGGGTTATTACTCGGTAATGTATGACGGCGGGCATTTACCGTTGCAGGAGAACATCAAAGGGGCTGCTTACATCGCTGAAATCGCCCATTCGATGGGAGCCGCGGTCGAGGCCGAGATCGGTCAATTTGGAGGTGAACATCAAGGAGGGCGAGTTGAAAAAACTTCACCGAGTGAAGCCAAGATCATGGTCGAAGAAAGCGGAATCGATACATTGGCCGTATCTGTTGGATCGGTCCATGGCCAAAGCAGCCGGCTCGATCTTTCGTTGCTCGAAGAAATCGCTCAGGTAACACCCGCTCCACTTGTCTTACATGGAGGAAGCGGAATCCATCCCGATGATGTACGGGAAGCCATCCAGATGAACGTGGTAAAAGTCAATATTGGAGCGGACATCGTACGGGCGTGGATGAAAGGGATCAGCGAAGGGATCTCACTGGAGAGCGGCGATCAACCTCCCCACGAAGTCATGCTGAGGCATGCCTCCGGCAGAGTAAGCGAGGCAGCCCGAAAGAAGCTCTCTTTGATGGGTGCGTCTGAACATGCCGAAGCATTGTTCCAGTGTCTCACCGAAACCGGCTCCGATCTGGACAAGATCTCGGCTCCGCCTTCGCTGACGAGGCCGGTGCTCCAGTCTTAGACGACGACTGCTGTACCGACGCCCCACCGGTTGTCGCAACGCGACAACAAATCTCAGCCAGGGGTGATCCCGCCTTGGCGGGAGAACCCCTGGCAAAGGCACCAACCTACGCAGGCCCTGAAAGGGCCGCAGAAGCGCGTGCCGCACCTCGGCCATTCCCTTAAGGATGGCTTGCCTAAAAACGAAAGCGTACCAAGGGTTCGCCCGCCGCGATGCGGCGGGCGAACCCCTCGCTAAGATTTGTCGTCGCTTTCGCGACGGCTGCACGAAAGCGCACGCGACGGCTGGTTGGGCGACGCCCCTTTCACGCCTTTGGCTTCCTGACGAACCCAAAATAGAGACAGAGCAAGAACAGGATGAAATGGATGAGCGAGCGGCCGCCGCTGATTTGAGGAGTTTCCACAAAATTTGTTCCCAACAGGGGCACCGAAACATCTGCAAGATAGAGATAAAATAGAATGCCCGATGAGACGAAGAACGCGCCGGCCAGAAACTTGCGAAAGTCCCTGCTTCGCCAAGCGAAATAAAGGCTCCCGACAGCCATGATTATGGCGGCAACGATATAGAGGGCAAGTATCATGCTGTCTTCCTGTCGTCGCCCAATATAATATAAGAGCCTTGGAGAATCCTGGTGCTCTAGCCTTTAACAGATCCCGCGAGCAGGCCGCGTACGAAGAACCGGCCGAGAAAGACGTAGATCAATAGAGTCGGCAGCGCCACCAGGACTGCGCCGGCCATGACCACGTTCCAATCAACCGAATAGGAACCCTGGAGATTGTTGACTGCCACCGTAACCGGTTGGGCAGCTGGGTTTGGGACGACGCTGACTCCGAAAAGAAAGTCGTTCCAGATATTGGTGAACTGGAAGATGCCGACCACGACGAATGCAGGGCGGCCCAATGGAAGCATGATTTTAAAGAAGGTCCGGATTACACCGGCGCCGTCGATTCGGGCTGCTTCCAGCATTTCATCCGGGATATTGGTAAAGAAGTTGCGAAAGATCAGCGAGGTGATCGGCAGACCATAGATCACGTGCACCAGGATCAGGCCCGGGATGCTTCCGTACAGCTTCACCATCTGCAGGAACTGAACCAAGGGGATCAGAATGCTTTGATAGGGAATGAACATTCCAAACACCAGAAGCGCGAAGAGATGGTTGGCCCCTGGGAATTTCCATTTTGAGAAGATGTAGCCGTTGATCGACCCCAAAATGGATGACAAGATCGTCGCGGGAATCGTCAGCTGAAAACTGTTCCAAAGACTCGGGCTCAATTTATTCCACGCTTCGCCGAATCCACCGCCGGAGATCTGGCTCGGCAGATTCCACATGGTGGAGAGGCTGACATTCTGCGATTGCTTAAGCCCGGTTACCACCATCACGTACATCGGCATGAGGAAGAAGGCGGCACAGAGCAGAAGAAAAATAAGGATCAACCAATCCCAGATTGATCGGGGAAGCGCTTCTTTCAGGTTGATGGATAAGGCGCGCACGTTTAACGACCTCTCAAGTTGCGCCAGAGATAAGGAACGATGACGCAGGCGACGAGCGCCAGCATCACAACCGACGCGGCCGCGCCGAGGTTGTTTCTCATGGCTCTAAACGTCATTTCAAAGACAAAGATACCCGGCACGTCAGTGGCGAATCCTGGCCCGGTCCCGGTCATGGCAAAGATCAGATCAAAGATTTTAAGCGAGACGTGCCCGAGAATGATCGCGGTGCTCACAGTCACCGGGTTCAGGAGCGGGATAACTACTCTTGTATACACATCGAGCTCGGTGGCCCCATCGATTCTCGCCGCTTCACGGAGTTCGTTTGAGATCGTGGCCAGACCGGCGATATACATTGCCATGGCGAAACCGGTGAGTTGCCACGCCGCAGCGACCACCACCGGAATCAGAGCCATGGGGATCCCAAGCTGAACACTGTAGGTTTTCAGACCAGGAAACACATGGCCAAGTGTTTCATTGAGGGACCAAAGAACCGAGGGGTCGGTCGTCCACCCTGGCTTCAGCGCTTTTCCTCCCATCGAAACAAGCCAATGATTCAAGCCCAGACCGTCAAAGAGCAGGTTGATCCCGGTCTCCGGATTAAAAATCCAGCGCCAGGCGATCCCGGTGACGATGAAGGAAAGCGCATACGGGAAGAGAAAGATATTTCGAAAGACGGAATGACCGATAAGCCGGCGATCAAGGAAGAGCGCCAGGAGTAATCCGCCTCCGAGAGACGCCGCCAGAAAAAGGACTGTAAAAATAAGGACGTTGCGCAGGTCGCAATGCCAGCGGTTCATCGAGAACATCTGCTCGTAGGTGGCATACCATGGGTCACGCAACCTGAGATCCATATGTACCGAGCCCCATCTGGAAAACGAAACCCAGATAGTGAACAGGATGAACAGGTAAACGAAGGTGATGATCGCCGCCATGGAGGGCAGCACGATCAGGGGCGGCAGAAACCGCTGGATCGAGAATGGCTTCCGTGGCCGCTGGCCCACTGCTGGAACAGCGATTGTCTCTGCGATGGAGGACTCAGCCATGATTGAATACCGGCTTTCTCTACCAGACTGAACAATATTCTAAATCGGCGCTCGGGGCCTCCGATTTAAGCGCCACTTGAACGAGCGCGTTCACTTACGTCGTGCCCAAATCCGACGGGCATGCGATCGTTTTGCCGCGGGTCCGGCCGGCCGGCCGGACCTCACGGTTAAGCAATCAAAACAAGCTATTTGGGAGCGTTCTCTTTCTGAGCACTGACGAGCGCTTTCGCAAAATTGTCGACGTTTTTATCCACCACAAATTGGGTAACCGCGTCGAGCAACGCTTGTTTGAAAGCAGGAGGCGCAGCGAGACCATGCACCATGCTCGGTACCAGGTGGCCCGAGGCAAAGGCAGTCATCGACCATTGGTGATATTGGTCGAACTTTGATTTGTCGACGTCGGTTCGTGCCGGAATCGAGCCTTTCAAAGGATTAAACGCTTCCTGCGCTTCTTTGCTGCCGATGCTCTTCAGCCAGGCAATTGTCGCTGCCTTGTGAGGAGCGTTTTTTGCCAGCGTAAAGCCGTCTGCGACGATGATAAACGAACCGTCGCTGCCCGGATGAGCAACCCAACCGAAGTCTTCCTTTTCTTTCAGGTTCGCCTTGATGAACTCGCCATCAGCCCAGTCACCCATTGAGCTGAACGCGACTTTACCTTCCTGTAACGCTTTGATCGCCTGATCCCAGCTCAACGCGGAGTGATCGGAATTCTCATAAGCCTGCATCTTCCCGAAGGCAGTCATTGCCTCCTTCACCTTCGCGTCGTCCCAACTCAGCTTGCCGGCGAAAAGATTGTTCCAGCCATCGGCGCCAACGACCCCAAGAAGCGTGTTCTCAAACAGCTGTGCAGAGGCCCAAATGCCAGAATCGCCGACACCAAGTGGAGAGATACCGGCGGCTTTGAGTTTGTCGCAAGCGGCAAAGAACTCATCGAGTGTCATCTTGTCGCCGACTTTGACTCCGTTCTTTCCGAGGAGTTTTTTATTATACCAGAGAACGTTACCACGGTGAATACCCGCTAAAACGCAGTACGGCTGGCCGTCTTTACTGGTCATCTTTACCAGCGTCTCTGGGAACGCTTTATCCCAGCCGGGCGTCTTATAGACGTCGCCGACTGGTTCACAGAAACCAGGATCTACATACTGGTTAATCAGCTCCTGGCCTGGATGGGTTTGCCAGGTATCTGGTGGATTGCCGCCTTGCAGACGCGTCTGCAGAACTGCTTGAGCTGCAGTACCAGCGCCGCCGGCAACGGTGGCGTTGATGATCTCAACTCCAGCATTCTGTGCCTTGTACGTCTTAAACAAGGCATCAAGGGCGGCAGCCTCCCCACCGGAGGTCCACCAGGAAAATACTTCTAACTTCTTCTCATCAGCAGCTTGGGTTGAAAGGGGCGCCAGCGTGATGGATAAAAGCGCGGCAGCCGCCACAATCGGGGGTTTGATTCGCATATCGGATTTGTTCGATCGGAGGTTTGGTTCAGTTTTCTTAAACGCCTGTTAATCCTCTTCTATAGGGGAATGGCGTCCAATGCAGCAATAAAGAAATAGTCGCCCCACATGACACTTTCATCCACGCCTAACCTTTTGCGTTCGTGGTAGATGCCATGTTTGAGAATGCCTTCCCACCCGGGGGTTTGATCGGCCAGGAATTCAGGGGTCATCAAAGTAGTTAGAATCGTGCGGGCATACGATTCATATTTTTGGGCAATTTTGCGATCGGCCAGTTGCCTGGAAAGATGGAAAAAGCCGCACGCCGCGGTAGCCGCGGCGGAGCTTTCGTACGGCAGCCCGGGGTTCGGTTCCTCCCAATCGTTTGGTGGAACACCATGCGCCGGGGTTCGGGAAAGGTAAAAATCTGCGCAGGCGAGAGCGGTCGTCAGTAAACGGATGTCCCCGGTTAATTCGTAGGCCATGCTAAAACCGTATAAGGCCCAAGCCTGCCCCCGCGCCCAGGAGGAATCTCCTCTCCAACCTTGGTGCGTTGACTGTCTCAGGAACTCCCCGGTTTCGAGGTCGAAGATCCCTTCATGCGCGGTACTTCCATCGCCGCGAACAAGGTATCGGCGACTTGTAAGACAATGTTGCAGGCCGATCTCAAGCAGCTTCTGATCACTCGTCTGTTTTGCGGCGTAGAGGATGATCGGGACGTTCATCATGATGTCGATGAATAAGCTTTCCGGAGCGACAAATGATCGAAGATATTTGCCCTTCTCTTGGAATCGAAGCGCCAGAGTTCTGCCCGCTTCGATCACCACATCGTTCTTGGCCGGGTCCCCCGTCAGATCGTACCAGGCTTTCCAGGTTGGTAAAAAAAGAAAGCCGAGGTCGTGTACGTTTCGGTCGTGTTTCCGGTGTTCAATCAGGAGCGAGTAATGTTCGGCCTTTTCGCGCCACCAAGTGTCGCCGGTTCGCCGGGCAAAAATCCAAAGTAGACCACCGAGAAATCCTTCGCACCAATTCGTCCACGACTCCGATTCGTGGTACCAGCGGCCTTCTTTAGTGAAAAGCGGGAAATAGTCGGAGTGCCGCGTGATGAGGTTGCGGATCTGTTGCTGGGCGAAATCGAACGTGGTGTTGGCGGATGTCATTGGTAGTTGCGCTGCGAATGGAGCGAGGGATCGTAGCCCAGGGCTTCAGCCCTGGGAAAACGTTTGAAAAATGATGTGCCCTGAAAGGGCAACAGACCGAGGGCGTGCGAACCATGCCGGTCGCGCCCGATCTGCAGCTCTTTCAGAGCCGCCGATTGTTGCGAACCAACCCAGGGCTGAAGCCCTGGGCTGACGTCTGACGCCGCTTCGCGGTCGATTGGTGTTACGGTAACCACTTGTTTCTCGGTCCCAGGTGAACTTGAATCGTTTTCAGTTCGGTAAATTCGTCGATGGCAAACCGGCCGAGCTCGCGGCCTAAGCCACTTTCTTTATAGCCTCCGAACGACAGCTCGGGGTAACCATCCATGAATGTATTGATCCAGATCGTACCGGCGCGGATGCCGCGTCCGAGTTGAAATGCGACATCAATATTCCTGGTCCACACACCGGCTGATAATCCATACGCTGTACTGTTCGCGATCTCGAGCGCGTCTTCGGCAGTCTCAAATGAAATAACGGATAAGACCGGACCAAAGATTTCTTCTTTGGCGATCGTCATCTCCGGATTCACGCTGTCAAACACGGTCGGCTCGAAGAATCGTCCCTGTTGAGTCTGCCGCCTGTTTCCACCGAGTTTCAGAGTCGCGCCTTCGCGCTGACCTGCTTGAACGTACCCTTCAATTTTGCCGAGCTGCGCCTGGTTTACGATCGCACCTACCTTCGTTTTCTCATCGAGCGGGTCGCCTACAACGACCTCCCTCGCCTTCTTGATAACGTTGGCAGTAAACTCTTTTGCGATGTTTTTCTGTACCAACAACCGGCTACCGCTGTTACAGCATTCACCCATGTTGAAGTAGACACCAAAAACAGCTGCATCGAGGGCCGCATCAAGATCGGCGTCGGCAAAGACGATTTGCGGATTTTTTCCGCCGAGCTCGAGCTCAACCTTCTTCAAGTTTGAACGTGACGCCTCAACCACGCTACGCCCTACCGCGGTGGAACCGGTAAACGAGATCATGTCGACAGCGTTATGCGAAGCGAGCCGGGCGCCCACCGGGTTACCATACCCGGATACAATGTTTACCACGCCTTTAGGAATGCCGGCCGCCTCAATCAGTTCTCCGAGCCGCAGCGTAGTTCCAGGAGTGAGCTCGCTTGGCTTCACAACGCAGGTGCATCCGGCAGCAAGCGCGAACGGCAGTTTCTGGCTGATGATCAACAGTGGAAAATTCCATGGCGTAATCATCGCCACCACGCCGATCGGCTCACGAATCGTGAGACCGATCACTGATTCACCCAAAGCATTGTAAGAGTCGCCATAAATGTGGCGACACAAGGCCGCTGCGTAGTCCCAGAGTCCAGCGCTCCATTCGATTTCGTCACGCGCCTGGCTGATCGGTTTTCCGCTCTCCAACACTTCGATCAACGCCAGCTCTTCTTTCTTTGCTCGAAGCCCCTCAGCAACTTTCAACAATGCTTTTGATCGATCAGCGCCCGACACCTTCGGCCAAGGTCCAACGTCGAATGCCTGGCGTGCTGCGGCGACCGCGGCGTCAGTATCCGCTTCATCGGCCATCGGATAGCGTCCGACAGTCACGTCGTGAGCCGGGCTTTCGCGGGTAAACTGTTTACCGGTGCGAGATTGGACCCTGTCTCCACCGATCAACATCGTATATTCGTATGGCTGTTTCGGGAGCATAAGCGTTTGGTGCTATTTCTTCAGGAATTTTGCGACGCCCTGCTGACCCTCCTCGGTTGTGGCGGCGAGTGCACCTGCCAGCGATTCGAACGCTGCGACTGTTCCGGCGTCATTGGCATCGATAACCTGTTTAGCGAGCTGAACCGCGACGCCGGCGTTCTTTGCAATTGAGTCCGCCAGTTCGCGCCCGCGGTTCATCAGATCCTGCACTGGAACAACTTCGTTCACGAGGCCCCAGGCCAACGCTGTCTCGGCGTCGATCCGTTTTCCGGTGAAAATCATCTCCTTTGCGCGAGCCGGACCGATCAGCGCTGGCAACCGTCGTGTTCCACCCCACCCTGGGACGGTACCGATTGTGACCTCCGGGAATGCCAATTGTGCGTGTGCGCTCGCGAGGCGAAAGTCTGCGGTTAAGGCGAGCTCGAGTCCGCCTCCAAAGGCAATCCCGTTCAGCAAACAGATCAGCGGTTGTCGCAGCCGGGCCAATTGATCGAACACACGATGACCCTGACGAACCCAATCGGACCACATCTGGATTGGGCGGAGCGCCGACCAGGCTTTGATGTCGGCCCCTGCGCAGAACGCTTTTTCTCCGGCTCCGGAGAGAATAACGACACGAACAGAAGAATCCTGTTCTATCGCTCGGGCGGCTGTTTCCAAGCCGGACAGCATTTCGTAGTTCAGGGCGTTCAATTTTTCTGGGCGATTCAGAACGATGGTCGCGATCTGGCCATCAATTGTGAATTGCACAAATGAGGAGTCATTCATAGTCACGGCCTTCGGCGACCAACCCTTAAAGCTCATCGTTCTTCTCCCTTCTGAATCCGCTCCACCAGCCGTTCTGCGGCTCGATAACAGACTGCCCACAGACTCAGGGTTGGGTTGATTCCGGGGCAGGTCGGCAATGTTGCTCCGCTAAAAACGTAGAGGCTGGGTGTGTCATGCACTGCGAGCTCAGGAGATACGACTGAGGACCCGGGGTCGTTCCCCATTCGAGCGCCTCCCAGCTCATGGCTGCTACCAACACCAGTGAATCGTTGGCCTCTCCACGTCTTCACGGCGCCCATTGCACGGAGAATTTCTTCTGCCTTGCTTTCCATCCATTCGGCCAGTCGATGTTCGTTTTCGCGCATATCATAAGTTACGCGTATCACCGGCATACCAAGTCCGCTTCTATCACGGTACACGGGATCGAGGTCGATAAAGTTGTTGGTATACGACAGGGTGTCCGGTTGAATCCGGATCACACCATAATGTTGCCAGTTGCGGATATGATCCTTGTAAGGTTGTCCCCATCGGCGAACATCGGATGGGATGGCTTCCCGGCTGATCTGGATCGGCAAGAATTGTTGTTCCGCACCGAGAGTCGCTCCGCCGATAAACCCGTGCTGCATCGAATCGAACTGGTCCGCCAGGAAGTCGTCGATCACGACACCTTGTGCCGCGGGACCGGTGTGACGATTGAAAATTGTGTTCGGGAAATAGCCATTCACATGGGCAAACATTTTGGTCATGAAATGTTTGCCTAACTGACCGGTATTATTCCCCAGGCCGTTCGGATGCTTCGAGTCGCCCGAGAGAAACATGAGGCGAATGTTTTCGAACGTGTATGCCGACAAAATTACAGTCCGCCCACGTTGAACATGACTGACGCCATCGGCATCGACATACTCTACGCCGTTGACCCGCCCGCTTGGATCCGTGCAAAGCCGGATCACACGGCAACGAGTTCGCAAATCAAGGTTTCCCGTGGCGAGCGCTTCGGGAACTGAGGAGAGCGATGGATCCCATTTATCCCCGGCGAACGACCCGAACCCGTTGTTCCAGGCGCAGTAAGTTGTAGCTGGCCGCCCTTTAAAAGGAGCGGTGGTCAGACCGACAGCCACCGGATGCGGATAAAGACCTAGCTCGCGGGTTGCTTTACTGAAGAATTCTCCTAACCGGAACGGACGAGTCGCCGGCAACGGCAACGGCTGGCTTCGCTTGATGAACGGGTTCGTCTCATCGCCGGCCACCCCGATATATTGCTCAAGCAGAGTGTAGTAAGGCTCAAGGTCTTCGTAACGAATCGGCCAATCGGCGACGGTGGACTCTACGTTTGATTTGCCCCACTTCTCTTGGATGCGTGTCCTGGTCTTGAAATGGTGCGGATGAAACCGGCGCAACCAGGCTCCGTAATGGATGACCGATCCGCCGACACTATTCATCATGCGGCCCAGCGAGAACGTGGCCTCAGTAGTCGGCTCTCCGACGTTTCGGCGCCAGCGAGGAACCTCGCTCATGAACTTCGGGCCCATGTTTGCCCGGCAATAATAGGTGGCTCCAAGTTCATCTGGCAGATAGTCGGCGCCTGTCCGCCACGGACCAGGCTCCAGGGCAACAACTTTGAGGCCGGCTTTTGCAAAAACAGGCGCCACAATTCCGCCCATTGCGCCCAGCCCGACCAGGATGATATCGACTTCAGTCGAGGACGAAAATCTCGGGCGGACAATCGGTTCCTGCTTCGTTCGAAATTGACTCAGGTCAAGGTCAGCCAGCGATTGAATGATTCCGCCTTTGGTAACCGGCTCCGCAGTTAAATTTTCTTCTGCCGAATTTTCCAGCCAGACGCCGGGGTGCCCTAACGTCTTCCATCCCAGCTTCTGACGGTTGCCGCCGTAAGCCGGATCTGAAAACAGACCTTCCTGCAGGTGCGATCGGAGCAATTCGAAGAATGTGCGGGGAGAATCGTGGACCGCGCCGCGCTCCAGTTCTGTCAGCAAGGCGTCTTGTTGATGTAGGGTGCAAGCTGCGAAGTCGGTACCGTACTGCTCTTTCGCGCCGCTGTTTAAGCCGGAGAGACCTGCTCGATAGATTTCCAGTTGGTCTCCGTATGGGCCGGCCAGAGCTTTGTCGACGTAGTTCGTTACACCGATTTCTGTGGCTCCGGGTCCGGATTGATCGGCGGGAAACAGGCGCTCGAAAATGGCGGTCGCGGTTCGGGCTTCGTGTTCGTTGAAGGTAACGAAACCTTGGGATTCTTGATTATCAGTTCTCACGGTTTTGAATTTCACGACGCTTTCGCATCGTCGGTATTGTCTCTTTTACGCCGACACGCCGATACGCCGATACGTGGTTTCACCTCTGCTTTTTCAGTTCAAGCTCCATCGGTTCGGGTCGAAAGATCCGCGGATCCATTTCCCGCAGATCGGGACTTATCCGCAGCGGTGTCTCCGACTGCGCAAGGACGTCTCGCTTCAGATCAATTCCGGGAGCGATTTCTGTGACGGTCAGGCCTTCAGGCATCAGCCGTATGACGCACCGCTCGGTCACATAAACAACGTTCTGCTTCTGTTCCTTTGCGCGTCGCCCGCTGAACGTCACGTGCTCAACTTCGGGCACAAATTTTCGGTTCTTGCCTTCCTTTAGAATTCTAAGCTGGCCATCTTCGATGCGTGCATCGAACCCGCCAGCGGTGAAATATCCGCAAAAGACAATCGATTTTGCGCCCGCAGTGATGTCGATAAAGCCACCAGCGCCTGCGGTGACATGAGGACGCGCCGCTAATCGCGACACATTCACACTGCCAAACTGATCTACCTGCAAAAAAGAGACCAGGCTGCAATCGAACCCGGCACCTTGAAAATAGGTAAACTGATCCGGTGACGGCATAATTGCGTCCGCATTGCCGGCGCACCCGAATGCGAACCCGAGCAACGGCATTCCACCAACAGCGCCTTGTTCAATTACCCAAGTGACCTGTTTGTGTAGCCCTTCTTCCAGCAAGATTCGCGGCACCAACGCAGAGATACCGAATCCGAGATTTACCGCATCGTACTGATGCAGCTCCATCGCTGCTCTCCGTGCCAACACTTTGTCCAAGCCCCACGGCACACCTTCAAACGCGGTCACCGGGCTAAATATTTCGCCGCTGATCGCCGGATCGTAGGCAGTTTGCGTCGTTTGGAGTTGTTCTGGGTCGACGACAACGTTATCAACGAGAACGCCCGGCACTTTGACCTGCTGCGCCCGCAAAGTTCCATTCCCGGCCAAGCGTTTAACCTGAGCGATGACGATTCCTCCGTTGTTCCTCGCCGCTAACGCCTGATCGACCACTCCGAGAAAAGCGCCCTCGTGTTCCATTGAAATATTGCCGTTCTCATCGGCCGTTGTGCCTCGAATAATTGCGACATCCGGCGCGATCGAGCGGTAATAGAGCCATTCCTGGCCGTCGAACTGAACTACCTCTACCAGGTCATTCTTGGTAAATGCGTTCATTCGCCCGCCGTTCCGGCGCGGATCGACAAATGTGTCGAGGCCAACCTTGGTCAAAACACCGGGCCGTTTCGCGGCGGCTTCGCGATGCATGTGATAGAGCACTCCGCTGGGCAGGTTGTACGCCTCGATTCTCTCTTCTTCGATCAATTTCCAGATCTTCGGCGTCGGGAAAGATGAGGGCCCACTGGGCAGAGAGCCGGCAATCACACGTCTTAGCAAACCTGGCTGCGCCAAATGATCGATCCCGGCGATGCCGTACATATCGCCGGCAGCAATTGGGTGGAGGGTAGTCAGGCCGGTAGGGTGGCCAACCCGCTCAAATCGCTGACCAATCGCTTTCAGCGTTGCGTCCGGGCACCCCAATCCACTCGACGAACTGACCGTAACGGTCGCGCCGTCGGGAACCAGATCGGCAGCTTCTTCCAAGGAAATAAATCGTGTTCGTGGCATAACAAACCAGCTCGAATCCCTAAGCATCTTGAACGGCGATTCGCCTGCCTCTTCCGGCGGCCTCCATCACCGCCAATGCGACCGCTAGCGACCTCACACCGTCTTCACCAGTTGCGAACGGCTTGCCGCGTCCCTGGACTGCCTCGTTAAAATGTCGCACCTGATGAACGTAAAGATTTTCGAAGGAATCGAGCTCGACTTCGCGCGTCTGATTAGCATGGCGGAGAAAGACTCGGCCTACCGGGTCCTGAGTCATGACATTTTCGCCAACTAGCGAACCCTCGGTTCCATGAACCTCCAATCCAGTCGGCGCGTTCGGCACAGTATAAGCGTCGTGGAATTGAGCGATGACTCCGCTTTCGAAACGGATTATACCCATCACTGCGTCTTCAACTGGACCTTTGGAAAGACCTTGTCTCGCTGAAAAGGCAGTTACTTCGACCGGTTCATCATCGAGGACGAAACGAAGGGTATCAGCGTCGTGAACTGTAATATCTAGAATCACACCGCCACCTTTGCCGCGTTGTTCGAGGCGCCACCCACGCAAATGCAACGGAAGATAGACCGCATGGAAGACACGGGCTGCCAGCGGCGTTCCGATTGCTCCTTCCTGGATCAGTTGCCGCATCGTGCGATGGGTCAAGGCGTTCCGGAGATGGTGATTAGTCCCCATCACAACGCCCGCCTCGTTACAAGCTTGCACCATGGCGCGAGCGTCCGGAAGGTTCAGTGCCAAAGGCTTTTCGCAAAGAACATGTTTCCCCGCTTTCGCCGCGGCGATCGCTTCTTCTTTGTGCCGTTCGTTGGTGGTGCTGATGTAGACCACCTGAACATCCGGATCCTCCAATAGCGCTTCCAAAGTATTACACGCACGCGGAATTCCATGTTCCGCTGCGTACGCTTTTGCCCGATCCGAATCGCGGCTCATCACCGCCCGAACTTCGCTGTCGGGCTGTGAGTTTATTGCCACTACCATCCGCGTTTTTGCGATATCACTCGCACCAATCAAGCCCCAGCCGATCTTGTTGTTTTGAGCGTTCATCCGTTAGAGTTTTGATAGTTCAGATATCCGGAGGATTCGCGCAGAACAAGCCGCGGTCGCACCAGTCGTTTGAGAAATGGAGCGTCAGGTTCCTGAATTCTCCGCAGTAGAAGTCCTGCCGCATTCGCTCCGATCTGGCGAGGCATTGTATCGATCGTAGTCAACGTCGGGCGGCAGACGGCTGCTTCAGAGACATTATTGAAACCAACGATCGAAAAATCCTTTCCCGGTTTTCTTTCTGCTGCAACGAGCATTTCCATCGCGCCAATTGCTACGAGGTCATTAAAGCAAAGAGCCGCAGTAGGCGGATCTGGCTGGCGCAAAAGCTCCTGCATCAGTTGATATCCACCCTCTCGCGTCGGCTTGCTTTCCGGCGATTCGAACACGTGCAGACCATGCTTACGCAAAGTCTTTTGATAGCCGGCGACCCGTTCATCCCGTGAAGAGATGCCGGACGGCCCTCCCAGAAACGCGATTCGGCGATGTCCCAAATTTATCAGATGCGTCACGGCGAGCTCTGCGCCGTGCCGGTTATCGACTCCGGCGTAATCGCAAGGAAGGTCGGGCAGCGAGCGTGCGACAAGCACCTTCGGCGCCCTGCACCGGCGGATCTGCTCAGCTAACTCGTGTGACCCGTCCGCGGACGAACAGAGCAACAGTCCGTCTACCGGGTACTCCTCCATCGTTTTCACCAGTCGTTGTTGTTTGGCCGCAGTCTCCGAACTGTTTCCCAGCAGCGTGACGTATCCTGCTTTTTCCAATCGTTCTTCGATAGTGACGATGATCTCGGCGAAAAAGGGATTCGCGATATCGGTCACAACCAGGCCGACGGACCGTGTTCGCTGGGTACGAAGACTGGCAGCGCCACGATGGTAAACATAACCGAGCCGCCGCATCGAATCGAGCACTCGCTGGCGTGTCTGCTCGGCCACGACTGGAACATTACGGAGGACGAGCGAGACCGTTGCGCGTGAGACATTAGCGTCTTGGGCGATATCGATCAGGGTGAC
>JBKPCS010000127.1:0-6712 GCA_046727495.1 bacterium
AGGATCATCACGGGTTGGCCTGCGATCTGATTCAAAGACGACGACTTAGGCATGAACCCGGCAGGGCTCGAACGTGCAATCCGAGAATTTTTTCCCAGCCAAGCGCGCCAGCAGGTCAACCTTCCGAACTACTTTTCAAAATGTTCTGTTCCTGGGGAATTTATTCGGCCGTAAAATGCCCGTTTTTCTTGCCAGATTGTTGCCAAAAATCAGAACTCCTAGGAGAACAGCAAGGCTCATAACCTTGAAGGCCGCGGGTTCAAATCCCGCCCCCGCAACCAATCGCAAGTAGCTCAGTACCAGTCGATTAGCCTCGAGGATATCCAAAAATAGGAGCCTTGCTCGAAGCGCTCTAAATGCACCAAAATGCATGAAAATGACCATTTTTGGTCCTGAGTTTGGCCCTGAGTTAGAACCGAAATTCCGTCCCTTAAATAGCGATCTGGTCGAACTTCTGGACCGACCTTGAGGGGGCGAGCGTTTTACTCGGGAGATTAGATTTATTACCGTTGAATTACCGTAGATTTGAAACAGCCTCGTGAATGTCCGCTGCTCCATGGCGCTCTCCAGCCGGGCTGACCGGCCCAATCATCTTCAACCTTGCTGGTCAGCGGATTTATCGATACTAGAATCGAAACGGAGGATTAAAACGTTCTTTCGATGAGTGTGGAGATCGCGGGTAATCTATGGTCGCGCTTCCAGGATCATATTGAACGGCGTTTCTGCGGCACGACGGACCTGCGTAAATCCAGCTTTCGAAAGAACCTCTCTCAAGCGCCGCTCGCCGGCTTGCGCTCCAAGAGCAAGCCCGACTTCCTGACTGAGCGAACCAGGAGTGCATAGCATCGTCGAAAAACCGTAATACACTCTGCCAACTGGATTGATATTCTCAGCGAGCGAATCGCCAGCGAGTGGCTCCACAATCATAAATGTGCCGTCGGCTTGAAGTGACTGGTTAACATGTGACGCCGCTCCAACCGGATCGCCCATGTGCAGGGCATCGAACACGGTCACAAATCCGTAGTCATTACCCGGAAAATCTTTCGCTGCAGCAACACTGAAATGGGCGTTCCTAATCTGCTGCTCCTTGGCGTGCCGGTTCGCTGTCTCGATGGAAACCGGATGCAAATCAAATCCATAGAATTCAGATTCAGGGAACTCCTTCGCCATGATGAGGGTGGAGATGCCATGACCGCATCCGATGTCCGCGACACGAGTTCCGGCATTCAACTTCTGCTGGACGCCGTCAAGCGCGGGTATCCACTTCTCGTTTATATTGGCCTGATAACCGGGGCGGAAGAACCGCTCTATCCCGCAGAAAAGGCAGGTTTGATGCTTTCCCCAAGGCAGACCCGCGCCGGTGCGAAAACTCTCGGCGACAAGCGGCTGATCGTTGTAGATGGCCGAAATGGCATAGAAACCTCCCGTCATCGCGGCAGGGTTATTCGGATCAGCAAACACTGCGCCCTGTTCGGCAGTGAGGAAAAAAGCCTCGTTTACCGCATCATAGCTAACGTATCCAGAAGCAGCCTGGGCACTAAGCCATTCCCGGAGCTGTCGCTCATGGAGCTTGGTTTTTTTGGCGAGTTGATGCGAGGTCGCTGGGCCAATATCGGCAAGCGCGGCGTAAATTCCAAGCGCGTCGCCGAGTACAACGAGCGCTCCATTTACGGCCGCCCCGAGATCGTTGACCATCTGGCCAAGAAGCTGATTGAGGGCATCGGGGTTCAATGAGGGTTTGTCGGCGCCTGCCGACGTTTCAGTGTCAGTTGTTACTTGCATATTTATTTTCTCTTGTTGGGACTTCGACTGATGGGTTGGGATGGTGTGGCTGCAGGCATTTATGGATGGACGCCTGGACGCGCCAAGATTCAGAGTCGCGGTGTTTGCTATTTGACTTGACCCGGGCGGACGCGCTTGCGCGATTGCGCCGGTCGGGTTGGAATTTCTCGTTAGAAGAGTTTCGTGATATCATCGATCCCGTTCGCAGAACGTGAGCAGCCCTTCCCGCCGGATTATACGCTGTCGCAAAAACGTCCTTACAGTATGCAAGACGGCAAAAGGAGTGGGTCCGATGAGAAGCCAGAATACCGGCCGGTCAGTGTGAACCGCCAAGACGACGCCCACCAGCACAAGCGCGAGCATGAAACTGGAAACAGTCAGGTCTCGTTTGGTTTGGCCTGATTCTATGGTTGGGATAGCAGTTCTTGCTCGAGCACGACCAGGCGTTCGCGTGGAGCGATACTCTCTAAATGTGTTGTTATTCTCTTGGCCGCCAGTCTGAGCTGCACGACTTTGGTCACCAGGGACGATTGCCGTCGACCAATGATCTACCGATCTGCGAGTTTCTGATTTAAATAGGTTAGCGAGCCTTCGCTTCGCTGCATCCGTTTCCAATAGGAACGAAACATAGTCATTCATTATTCTTTCCGAGTGAAGGTTTCCCGAACATTCCTTGGAGCTTCAGGGGTTCCACGAATGGGTTGGTGACCGCTCGTCTCGTCGCGGATGTCCGGCTTGTTCAACATGCCGGAGTTCTAGCGCGGAAAACCGTCTTATGTTAGATCGGTCTATTGCGGTATTGAGCAGCCGCGAATACGGTATTGCGCTTTTCGTCGCAGCGGCTCCGGGCTAGCCTTTGAGCCCCAGTAATCCCAGAGACATCGCCCGACTGACTGCCTCGCTTCGTGTGCGGCAATTCAATCTCTCGAGAGCTAGCGCGACATGCATCTCGATCGTACGAGCGCTGAGGTTTAGGTGAGAAGCGATTTCTTTGTTCGTCAGGCCCTTTGCGATCAGACCGAGAATAGAATGCTGCCTGGGCGTAAGACCGATTGCGGGTCCCGGCCGGGAGGCAATTTCAGAGAGCAAAGAACCCACCGTGATCGTGTCGCGTTGCAATAAATCTAGAAAAGGTCGAAGTCCGAGCCGCCGAGCCAGCTCCGACGCCTCACGGCGTTTCTCTTCGGCCTCCCGTGACTGACCCCCGGTCGCTAGCATCAAAGCCAAACGACGACGCAAAAAGGCCATCTCCAAAGTCGTTCCAACCCGATCGTACCCTTCGACCGCTTCGCGCATCAGAGCAACCGCATTCGTTAGATCGCCGTGATAGCAGGCAGTCTCCACGCGAGTACTGCTCGACTGGCTGCGCGGGTTTCCTCGTTCTGATTTTCTTGCGCTATGATATTAAGTATTTCGCAGCAGGCCGCCAGATTCGTGCTGTCGCGACGGTCGACATAAAATCCTGCGGCTGAAACAACGCCCGGAACTGTCATCATCCGGTCCTCGGTTTGATGCCATAGGCTAAAGAGCTCTCGATATTGTTCGGCTGCAAGGGGATGGTTGCCCTCAAAGTCGGCCATCACGCCACTCACCCAAAGCACAAGAAATTCGAGTGTCACAATGTTATTAGCTCGCAGCTGCAAGAGTGTCTCGGCTAGGCGGGCCTTCGCGTGCCTGCGCTCGCCGCGAAGCACGCCGATCATGGCAGGCACGACTGCCACAGCCACACGAGCCATCGGGAGAGCGTCCTCGTTGACCAATACCTTGCGTGCGTTTTCAATCGCTTTTCTCCATTGACCAGTGCGGAACAGTGCATAACCCAGACAGCCGAGGCAGAGGTGTTCTTCGCTTACCGTTCCTTGCTCCCTGCAGAAAGAGATCGCGCGCAGATGCGCGTCGCGGGCCCCACCGTAGTCGGCTTTGAAATCCCGAAGGTCCGCCAATAACCGGTAGGCTGTGGCGGCCTGCATAGGAAGGCTGTTATTCAAAGCAAGTTCCAAAGAGCGGTCGACTCTCTCTTGGGCTTCATCGTGCTTGGCCATCATGGCGAGGACAAATCCTTCGAGGGCGAGAATCTCGGAAAGGAGGCCGACATGTTTGGCCTTTTCTGCCGCTTCGCGGGCTAGTGCTAGCGTGGCGAGCGCGTCCCGAAGTCGAATGCGCCAAGCCAAATAGCTTGCAAGCGCTAGCCACTGGCGTGCAGCTTGGAGAGCCGACCCCTTTCGCTGTCTGAGTTCTGCAGCCTTTCTTAGAGAGCTGACTGCTGCGGCATGATCCCCAAGCAGTTGGCTAAATTCTGCAAGTTGATTGTGCGCTTCAACCTCGGCTTCTGCCGACCCGGTCGCCAGTATTTCTTCCCAGGCAAGTCGGGCGGCGCCAAAGTCACGAGCGTGACGGGCGCAGCGAGCCATCTCTTTAAGAGCGTGATTTCGCTGGTCAGCATCCTCAGTAGCGGGCCAAATCTCAAGCGCTCGTTTCCAAAGGGTAAAGGCCTTGGTGTACTGGCCGCTGTGACAGGCTTCTTCGGCCGCTTGCGTGCGACAAGCGCGAGCATCACCGTAACGGTGAGCCCGGCAAAAAAAATCGGCTGCTTGGTCAAGGGTATCACGGCGCTTACTGAGCAATTCTCCAACATGCTCACAGAAATGCCGTCTTTTTGACCATGACATCTGGTCAAGAAGCCCGTCCCGAAGTTCTGAATTCGTAAATTCAGCCTGGTTTGGGAACGGTTCGCGGAAAATGCCGTTATCAAATAAAGGATCAAGGGCGTCTGGCGAGAACCCGAGATCAATCAACAAAGGGACAGAGAAAGGCTGATCCAGAAGCGCTGCTGCCTCTAATATCGCTCTGGAGTCGTCCGGCAGTTGAATCAGTTGTTGTTGAGCAGTCACGATAAACCATCACATTGCTACGCGGGCATTCTACACCTGAGCACCGGCAAATGTAGCACAGAGAAACAGTTCGGCGTCAGATCGGTCCATTACGGTATTGAGCCACCGCCATATGGTACTGCTGCAAAGACGACTGCTGGCTCCTCAAAGGCCATAACTCTGTTGGGCATTTGTTGTTGCCCGGTTCCAAGGCACAAGATCTTGTGAAAAAAACAACTCGGAATGTGTAAGTCGAATGGCGAGCCGCTTCTTAAGAGTCAGTAGTTGTTTGATAGCGCGGCGGGGTGGTTCACACGGTGTCCCCGCCGAGCTGCTTAAGCATCGAATTTATTTTGGGAAAGAGAGCTATGTTTGATTGTCTTAGTACACGGCCGAAGTAACGAAAATTGGCACTCAAGAGCACATAGCCGTTTTCGAAACTTGGTCCAACTTCTTTCGTGAGCTGTGCGTTCCATTGTTGTGATAAACAGCGCCTCTTCGTAACGCGGCTTTTCCATTCCTTTCCTCATAGATACAATCAAGGCGAGACTCGTAGGTGCCGTTCTTGTAGTAGTGTCCATCGCTTAACCGCTTTGTGACCTCGGTGACCCGCCAAAGTCAGCCTCATTCTGAAACGCCGCCCGGTTGACCCGCGGTCATGTGGAGTCTGAGGGGCCCTTGCTCAGGAACTCAATCTCGTAAGCCTGCTTGTTCACGTGCGCGCTGCTACCAGGCCAACGCCAACAAAAATCAAGCAAACCCCCATCCAGCGCGTTCGAGTCACCTTTTCGTGAAGGAGAAAACGCGACATGAACGTAATCGAAATCAGGTTCAGGCTGCTGATCGCAAAGGCGGCGCCGACATCAAGAAAGAGCAACGCTTCAGAATATACTACTTTTTCCACCAGCAGAATCACAACGCCGCATGAAATCCAAAGATACCACCGGCCAGCTCCCAAAACAGATTTCTTCAAGAAGACCTGAGCCACGCCTTCAAGCAGCGAGCAAATGACCACGAGCAGTACACCAACTGCGGCCTGGCCGATCATGCCTCACGTTCCTTGCGCTGTGTGAGGTGATCCGTCTGACTGATGAACCAAACACCGGCAAGCACGCATAGGATACCTGCTATCTGAACCAAATCGGCTGGTTCGTTTAAAAAAAAGACAGACATGCAAAAAACCGAAACATAACTCAGCGCTGCAACAGGTTGAGCAAAACTCAAATCTGCGTTGCGAAGAACCATCAACCAATTAAAGAATTGGCATGCCATCAACAATATGACGAACAGGAAAAGAGGGGTGTGCAAAACGGCCCGCACGTTGAGCCAAGGCGATCCATCACTAGGCAAAGACAGCACCGCAGATTTCCAAACAAGCTGCAGGATTGTATCGATCAGGATTGCAACGAACAACCCCACCGCCAGTCTCATGGGAAAATTCTTCCTCGTGGTCATACGGTTATTTCTAATCATTTCTGTGGGCTTTGAACAACAGTACAGCCGCAATTTTAACCTGTTGAGATCCTGATCTATCGCGCGACTGAGGCGCGCCCCCCCGCGTCCGGTACCGCACAGCTGTCTGGAGGTGCTCGTGCATGTTCCGACTTGCAGGGTCAAAGTAACGTGAACAAGGGCACGGACCCTTTTGCGCCCCGATCCTCAGCCGGCTTGGGAAACTATATCCGCGAAAGCGGGTGGAAGGACAGGCGCGGTGTTAGGCGAAGTTGGGTTCGCCTAGGAGAAAGAGGAATGAGAGACGGCTTTGGGACCGGTGTGAGCCGCTTGCGTAACTTTCCTGGGTTGGCCCTAGCCGAGGAGCTAGTTTCGAAAGCCGCATGGTGGTTCAACGCGCTAGGTTACTCTAGGTCTTTCGCTTGATCGTGGGGCTTGTTCTGATACGGCTGACTCTAGCTGTCTGATGCTTATCCGGTTGTTTCAGCAAACCCCAAGGGCTAGTGTAATGGGGTGGTGCGCCCGACGTTTCCGAAAACCTTGCGCGAATTTCAGTCAGAGTTCGCCACCGAAGAGGCTTGTCAAAAATACTTGGCCGCCTGCCGCTG
>JBKPCS010000128.1:0-17251 GCA_046727495.1 bacterium
GTCAATCTGTCGAAAAGAGGATTTCACGCAGCCCCAATTAAACCGCTTCTTTGCGTTCTTGTATATTTCGCCGTCTCGCCCTTCGCCGTCTCGGTCAGCGCCGTCGGCGCTGTCAACGAGAGAGCGGTCCCAGCGGCCAGGGCTCTTCGTAGCTGCGAGCCTGGTGATTGTAGGTCGATGGACTTATCTTAACATCGTCCCCCTCTTCCGGGAGTCCTGTGACCGGCCCGCTGCCGGCACTTCTCGACTGAGTTGCACAGGCTGAGAACAAAAGGAGCACTCCTGATGAGAGAAATCCGCAGAAAAACAGTTTACGCATATCGATTCATCCCTTTAAGACGAGGCGCGACCCGGGTACGACACAAAATTACGGTCGACACTCGGGAAGGATGCATGGTTTCGGCGTTTTGCCAAGGCCGCGCCTTCTGCGCGGCCGTTGACCGTCCTTCGTCGACTGTCGGCCGTTGTCTAAGCTCCAAACCTTTTTCGACCCGGCGCAACTAGAGCTGAAAACGCTCCTGCATAGACTGGTAAAAGCATTCTCAATGGCGCTAGACTGCAGATGTGTTTGCTGTTCGTATGGTTAACGTTTGTTTGTCAGCGAGCATGGACACGCGTTTTCGCTGGCCTCAAGGGCATGTGCGCCTAGGGACCAACGGTAGACCGTAGACGGTAGACTGAAAATTGTTAACCGCGGCCCTGAAAGGGCTGCGACTGGAATGCCAAGAGAACCGGACCCAGAACGACGACCTCGGACGCAAGACAAAGAGGGAATTGCCAAGACCTCGATGGTTGCAAGCGGCAGCCTGACGTTGCTCAAATTCCTTGTTGGCATTTTTACAGGGAGCCTTGGACTTCTCGCCGAAGCAGCGCATTCGCTTCTCGATCTGGTTTCAACGCTGATTACCTTTTTGGTCATTCGTGTCGCCGCCGTCCCCCCGGATCGAAATCATCCTTATGGGCACGAGCGAGCGGAACATCTCGGGGCTCTAGCCGGAATGTTCCTTTTGGCCGGTACCGGTGCACTCATTGTCTACCATGCGCTGGAAAAGATTCTGCTCCATCCCAGCCCCCCGGCAGCGACGCCATGGTCGTTTGCAGTATTATTAGTTTCTATCCTTGTCGATTTTCTCAGAGCGCGCACTCTGCGGCGAGCAGCCGTCCAGCACGCAAGCGATGCACTCGCATCCGATGCCGAGCATTTCGCCAATGATCTTTTCGGATCACTCGCAGTCATGATCGGACTTTTGATCGTTGCTTTTGGGCATTTGGTCTCTCTCCCTGTCTGGTTTATCGGGCGCGCAGATGCCGTCGCGGCGTTGGTGGTTGCGGCAATAGCATTTGGGTCAGTCTGGAAAATTGGGTCGCGAGCCGTGCGGGCGTTAATGGACGACATACCGCCGGAGCTTGGCGATCGGCTGCGCAAGCGAGTAGAATCGGTCGACGGCGTTGTCCCCGGCACGGTAACGCTGCGGGCGCGCTATGTCGGAAAGCGGCCCCATGTCGAAGTCGTACTTGGGATGCCGCGTGGAACATCGTTAGAATCCGCGCATCAGCTCACAGAAAAAGTAGAGAAAACCATCCGCGACGAGCTGGCGCATGCTGAAGCGATCGTGCACGTTGAGCCTGCGGCGCCGCCGGACGAATCTTGCGCGGCCACAGTTCGCGCTATCGCCGATAAGCTGGGTTTGAAGGTGCACAACCTGAACATCTACCTGGTGGGGCGAGAACGGCGGGTAGAACTCGATCTCGAATTGTCCGAGAGGCAGACATTGGCGGAGGCGCACCGGTATTCTGAGCGGCTGGAAGCTGCCATTGCGCACGAATTACCTGAGATAGGGCGCATCACTGTCCATCTTGAGCCGCGGACCGACGAGACGAGACCGGCTGTTCGGCATCTCCAGTCAACCCAACGGATCCAGGAAGCGCTCGCGAAACTCCCAGACACTATCGGAGTGCACGTTGAAGATGTTCTGGTTACCGACGAAGGGCTGGTGGTCACGCTGGAAAAGGAATTCGCGCCGGGAACGCCGTTGGCCCAGGCGCACGATACGATGGCACGGCTCGAGCGTTCGTTGCGGCAGGCACAGCCCGACGTTGTCAGGGTGCACATCAATCCGGAAATCGAGCGAGCTCGGGCGCGTTAGGAACGTCGGCGACTGGAACGATGCGGCGAGGGGCGATACGGCGATGGAACTCGCGCTCTTAAAAGAGCGCTTCGTTCGATGCTATTCTTTACCAAGACAGTACGCAGATTGCTTGCGCCAACACTCTCTTGATGTCAAGATATATCCATGTCGAAAACCGCTGCTCCCACTTGTCCTGGCGTTCATGTCTGGCTCATTCTGATGAAGGCATACGGAGCAATTGGAGCAGTGGCCGCTAAGAGCATCGCAGATTCCAATCTTTGCCATTCGGACTTTCAGGTATTAGAGATTCTTTTGCACAAAGGCTCTCTCCCGGTTAACACAATAGGTCGCAAGATCATGCTCACCAGCGGATCCATCTCAACCGCTGTGGATCGGCTTGAAAAGCGGAAACTAGTGCGTCGCGATCCTTCAGTAGACGACGCCCGCGTGATTTATGTTTCTCTCACCGGCGCGGGTCACGCATTGGTTCAGCGAATTTTCTCGCGGCATGCGCGGCGGATGGAGGAAGTGTTCGGTCCATTGCCCGATGAGGAACGGCTTTTGTTGGAAGAACTTCTGAAGAAAGCGGGCAAACACGCGGAATCGCTGGCGGCGTCGCAGGCCGAATAAAAATGCCTTGACGTCAAGGTAATCAATGGAACGGTACGCTATTACTTCCGCTTAAACCACTATTTCTAATCATGGCTAAACTTCTTTATATCGACGCTTCACCCAGGAAAGATCGGTCCAGATCAATTAAGATCGCACGGACATTCCTGGCCGCGTATCAGAAGAGTCACCCGGACGACTCCATTGAACCATTAGATCTCTGGGCAACCACCCTTCCCCGTTTCGATGGCGCCACCATCGAAGCCAAGTACGCGATACTCCAAGGGCAAGCCCACACGCCTGGACAGGCACAGGCTTGGAAATCGGTCATAGATGTAATTGAACAATTCAAATCGGCTGACAAATACCTTTTCTCGTTGCCGATGTGGAACTTTGGAGTGCCATACGTCTTTAAGCATTATATCGATGTTCTGGTTCAGCCGGGGCTCACGTTTTCGTTTGATCCGCAGTCGGGTTACAAGGGCCTGGTAACCGGCAAGAAAGCTGCCGCAATTTATGCGCGTGGGGGCGCTTATGGTCCCGGTACGGGAATGGAAGATTACGATCTACAAAGCAAAACCCTCGCCGGCATTTTCGGATTTATCGGTATCACTGATCTAGTGAATATCTTTGTAGAAGCGACGCTGGGTCCGGCAGAAGTAGCCGAAGCGGGATTCGCCAAAGCAGAAGAGTTAGCGGTCTCGACGGCGAAGTCGTTTTGAGCGGTAAAGGAACCGCAGATTACGCAGATTAGATTTAACGGAGACGTCTGGTACACCCAACCTTCTCAAGAAATCTGCGTAATCTGCGGTTCCTCCTTTATAGCTCGGTTTCGCCATGCTCAAAGACATCGAGGACCTGCGATGGTTTCTTAGCGTTATCCAACTGTGAGCGCAGTTGGTCGTTGCGGAATACGCGCATGAGGATACCGACCAGGCGAAGATATTCTGCGTCCATCGTTTTGGGGATCCCGATAACCACCACGAACATTATCGGCCCGTTCTCCCCTTGAACCGGCACTGCCAGGCGTCCGAAAGCCATCACCATGTCGTTAACCGCGGATGTACGCGTGTGGGGCAACGCCAAGCCAGACCCTAGATCAGTCTTGCCGCCGGCGTCTCGTTCTTTAAGGGCGCGATAGAACTCCGGCCAATCATTTACGCGCGTGTCCGAACGCAGAAGTTCGGCGACTTGATGAATCGCTTCCTCTCGTGACTGCGCATTGATCGATAACCGCGTGTTTTCCGTTCGGAGTGTGTCTCGAAGCCGAATCATAAGGCCGAACCGCTCCAGCGAAGCTTTTTGCCAAGGATGTCGGCGAATGAAAGCGTTCGCGGAAACGCGAGCGGCAATTTAGCCGCGGCCGCTTTTACAATCACAGTGTCGTTCGGATTTAGAGGAATCGGGTCTTGTCCATCGATGCTCACGGCAAGCTGCTGTTCGCCGCGGCTGGGTCTGATGCGGATAACCGATTTGTTCGGAACGATGACAGACCGATTTGTCAGCACATGCGGACTAATCGGCGTGATCACAAAAACACCGGAACTCGGCATCACGATCGGGCCACCGGCTGACAAAGAGTACGCGGTCGAACCAGTGGAGGTTGCAACGATCAATCCATCGGCGTTGTATTCCGTCAGATAGGTCTGATCAATATGAACTGCTGTACGGGTCAGGTGAAACCCTTCACGACGAATCAGAACGACCTCGTTTAACCCAAGGTGTGATAAAACGTTCGTGCCCGCTCGCTCCAGCGAGACTTCGAGCATTGTCCGCTCATCGATCCGATAGTCGCCGCTGGCCAGCGCCTCGGCAGCAGCGCCATATTCGGGACCGCCAAACGATGTCAGAAAACCGAGAGAGCCAAAGTTGATGCCCATGATCGGTTTCACTCGTCCGGCCAGATCGCGCACGAGGCGCAGAAGCGTGCCATCCCCTCCTAGCGCAACAAAGAGGTCAACACGGTTGTATAGATCGTCGAGGGAATAGGCCGGCTCTTTGATCAGGTGGGCGGCATGTTCTTCAACCAACACTGCGATCCCGCGAGCCGCCAATTCTTGAATCAGGCCCCGCATGGCTGCCTCGGCGCCCTCTTTGCGCCAATGCGCGTAGATACCCAGAGTCAGCGAAGACATGCCAGGAATTCTTTGTTACCCTTTGCTCCCAAAATTGGAGATTCAATCGAGCCGAGCCAATCCCGGTGCAACTCGGTTTTAGCGAAACGCTCGATCTTTTGAACGGCTTGCAGCCTAAGGGAATCGTCGCGAACGATACCTCCTTTGCCGACCAGGTGCGGCTCCAGCTCGAACTGCGGCTTTATCAACGCAACCACCAGCCCTCCTTTGTTCACGCAACTGAAGATAGGCGGCAAGACCAGCGTGAGCGAGATAAAAGAAACATCGACCGCCGCCATTTGCACCATGGTACCGATCGCGTCCGGACCCAACATTCTTGCGTTAAAGCCTTCGACAACTTGAACGCGTGGATCTGTTCGCATTTTCCAGGCCAACTGGTTGTGGCCAACGTCCAGGGCGATAACCCGCCTGGCTCCTCTTTGCAGGAGGCAATCAGTGAAGCCGCCGGTCGAGGCGCCAACATCGAGACAGATGCAATCTCTGATGTCGATAGCAAAGGCATCCAGAGCCGCTTCCAGCTTGTAGCCTCCCCTCCCCACGTATTTTTCTTCACCGATGACTCGCACATTCGCATCCGGACGGATGAGAGTTCCAGGCTTATCGATCACCTGTTCGTTGACCAGGACTTTACCAGCGAGAATCGATCGTTGAGATCGTTCGCGCGACTCGAAAAATCCTTTCTCTACCAGCAGCTTATCGATTCGCGTTCGCCGCATCGTGCGCGGCGCTTTCAGCGCCGCGGTTGACCGTCTAACGTCTTCCGTCAACCGTCCACCAATTTTCGCGGCGCTTTCAGCGCCGCGGTTGGCCGTCTTCCGTCGACCGTCTTCCGTTAACCGTTTCTCCACGGCACGACAAGATCTGCCGCCCTGCAGCATTGAAAAACGAGCAGCCGACGGCGTCCCAGCCACAGTCAGCCTTCGCATATCAAGTTCGGAAAAGCGGCAGAACGGAAGACGGTCGACGGTTGACGGTCGACGGGTAAACGGCCGCGCTGAAAGCGCGGCCTGAATTTAAATCTTGATAAACCATCAAATACGCTAAAGCTATCGGTTCATTTTTTGCCTTATGCCGCCAGAACAGTTGAAAGAGCGTATCAAGGAGATGCTTGTAACCAACTTGATGCTTCGCACGCCCAAGGAAGAGATCGCGAATGATCTCCCGCTTTTTGGGCCGGACGGCTTAGGATTAGACTCGATCGATGCTCTCCAATTGGTTGTAAGCCTTGAGAAGACCTTCGGCGTTGGGGTTCCAAATTCCGAAATAGCCAGGTCTGCGCTGGCGACGGTGAACAGCATCCACGACTACATTCTGCAGCATAAGCCGGACTTGGCGACGTAAGGGTTACCCCTGGCTCTTCCTTCGGGAACGATATCGAGCTGGATGATTTTCTGAAGGGGTGTAGGCTCTTCTTTAAAGGAGGTGTAATATGCCGACTTTTGTCATCCTGAGCCAGTTGTCTGCAGACGCCGTCAAAGATCCCAAGGACCTGAAGGGTGTGGCCGAGACCGTAGCCAAGGAGATCAAGAAACAGTGTCCAGGCGTTACTTGGAAAGAAAGTTTTGCGACCCTGGGACGCTTTGATGTTGTCGATATCGTTGAGGCGGCCGATGCCAAAGATGTGGAAAGAGCTGCGATGATTATTCGCTCCAAGGGGCATTCATCAACCGAGACATTGATGGCTACCCCCTGGAAAGAGTTCCTTGCGTCTCTTTAGCAGATTTCTCATTGGGCTGTGAAAACTCCGGGCTAGCACTTGTTAATCGCGTCGATCAGCTGCCGCAGACGCCCGTAGTTACGGCGGTGCGGTCCGCAGACGAGACGCGGTAAATCCAAGATGTCAGGCTCGTTCTTTTCTAGCCTCAGCGCTCGGCTGGCCCGGATCGGTGCGGTAATCAGCAGATCAGCAAACTCTCGATTCAGCCGATCAATCGCTTCCGGGGAAAGCTGTCTCTGCAAACGAATGACCAGTTCAGGGCCAACCCAGCGATACGAGCGGAAAACTCGGTAGAACTGGAGGATCTCTTCGACTGCTTGGTCGGTGTCGTCGGTCAACCGGAAAAAATTGAAGTCTTCGGCGGAGACCAGTCCCTGGGCCAGGAGATGCCGCTCGAGAAAGTCGGTCCAAGTTTTCCAGTAAGTGCCGCCTTTCTTATCGACAAACACGATGGGGATGATTCTGGCTTTTCCGGTCTGCATGAGAGTCAGGCATTCGAATGCCTCATCCATTGTCCCGAATCCGCCCGGAAACAGGGCAATTGCCTGCGTCTCTTTAACAAAGTTAACTTTGCGGGTGAAGAAGTAGTTGAAGTTTACCAGCTTCGGGTCCCCATCGATGATCTTGTTCGCGTGCTGTTCAAACGGTAACCGGATATTGAGTCCAAAACTGTGTTCGCGGCCGGCTCCTCGTTGCGCTGCGCCCATGATTCCGTCACCGCCTCCGGTGATGATCATGAACCCATGATCGTGCATAGTCCGGGCAAATGATTCGGCCGCCCCAAACTCCGGAGCTTTCGGACTGGTTCTGGCTGAGCCGAAAATCGCAACCTTCCGTATTCCTTGATAAGGGGCAAACGTGTTGGCTGCGTGTCTCAATTCTTTGAGCGACCGGTTGATCATTTTCAGATCCGGGATAGGGACTCCGTCGCTCCCCATGCGAAGCGCGGTCACGATCATTTCGGCGATCAATTCTTGGGAGGCGGTAACTCCCCACTCTTCAACGAGCTGTTGGATTCGCTGATCGAATTCAGGGTTTCCTGACGACGCAAACGACGTACGCAGCGCGTGAATACCGCCAGCGGTAAAATCTTGCACAGAGTGATGTACACTTGAGCGCTGCAGCACTCAAGCGGCGCCTACAGCGCCGCTGTTTTCGGTTTTCGGTTTTCAGTTTTCGGTTGCCAGTTCTTTCGCCTTGAAGCTTAAGGAGGGGCGGGAGCGATGGGAGCTGGGAGCCTAAGGGGAGCTCTTTTTGGCACGGTTCAGCCATGTCCGACTTTGCCGCTCGGTGCCAACCGACAACCGAAAACTGAAAACCGACAACCGACAACCGGTAAACGCAGCGCTGAAGGCGCTGCGTTTACCGCTTGATCCCCTCCCTGGATGTGTTATTTGCACCGTTTCTCCCATGATAGTCATACTTAAGACTGGTTCCTCGAAAGAAGCTGTCGCGGAGGTGATCCAGGAGGTCGAAAAACTGGGTTATACACCTCATCCGATTCAGGGCGAGCTTCAGACTGTGGTAGCCGCGATCGGAGACGAGCGGACCCACCACACGCTCGAATCGCTGACCGTTTTGCCTCAGGTCGAACGGGTTCTTCCGGTCCAGAAACGCTTTAAGTTGGTCTCAAGAGAATCACGAAACACGGATACTGTTGTTGATGTGGACGGGATCAAGATTGGGGGAAGCGGCTTCGCCATTATGGCCGGACCGTGCAGCGTCGAGTCCGAAGAACAATTGATGGCAACCGCCAAAGCGGTGAAAGCCGCAGGCGCTACAATCCTGCGGGGAGGCGCTTTTAAGCCCCGGACATCTCCATACGAGTTCCAGGGTCTAGGCCGGGAAGGCCTGAAACTGCTCGCAGCGGCAAAACGACAGACAGGCCTCAAAATCATAACGGAAGTCTTAAGTGAACGTGACGTCGAGGATGTTGCCGGAACTGCAGATATCTTGCAGATCGGTGCACGGAACGCTCAAAATTTTCAGCTTCTGATCGAGTGTGCGCGCAGCCGTAAACCGATTCTGTTAAAGCGCGGAATGAGCCAAAGAATCGAGGAATGGCTCCTTTCGGCCGAATATATCCTGGCCAACGGGAACCCGAATGTTTTGCTTTGCGAGCGAGGCATTCGGACATTTGAGACTTATACGCGCAACACCTTGGATCTGGGCGCTGTCGCGATTGCGAAAAAGGAATCGCATCTTCCGGTCGTTGTGGATCCAAGCCAAGGATGCGGTCGTGCCGACCTGGTGAAAGTACTGTGCCGAGGAGCGGTTGCGGTCGGCGCGGACGCTTTGTTGATTGAGGTGCATCCAAACCCAGCCGAAGCCCTGAGCGATGGCCAACAGCAAATCGATTTTAACGTTTTCTCCCAGTTGGTTACAGAGTTGGAACCGATTTTGACAGCAACACAAAAAGAGCACGTCTAAAGGGATGGGATCTTTTCTCCTGACTCCTGTATCCTGACTCCTATATTCTGTATTCCTATATTCTGTATTCCTATATTCTGTATTCCTTTACTGTATCCCTACCTTTATGTTCGACGTTGCAATCATTGGCGGAGGGCCGGCTGGCAGTTCCTCAGGAACACTTCTAGCCAAGGCCGGACGCAAGGTCGTGATCCTGGAAAAGGAGAAGTTCCCCCGGTTTCGAGTTGGCGAGTCGATGTTGCCGGCCTGCTCCGATACGCTCGAGAGAATGGGCGTAAAAGAGAAAATTGATCGCGGCGGGTTTCTAATTAAGTACGGCGGCGAGATCATCCCTGCCTGCAGCGGCGAAGGTGTCCGCTTTTATTTCAAGAACGGCCGGAAAGCCAAACGGGACACCGCCTATCAGGTCCTGCGTTCGAAATTCGACCAGATCCTGCTTGAGCATGCGGCCGAGACCGGATGCGACGTGCGACAGGAAATATCGGTCGCCGGCGTCGAATTTGATGCAGACGGAGCAGATCTTCGGCTGAGCGATGGGACATCGATCCGTTCGCGTTACGTCATTGATTGTTCCGGCCGGAATTGTTTGGTGGGCAGAAAATTCCAACTCAGAAAGGCATTTCCCAACCTGCAAAAGTTTTCTGTCTTTGCTTACTACGACAACGTTGGACGCCTGCCTGGTCCTGAGGGAACACTCACCAAAATGATCCGGGCAAAGGATCGCTGGTTTTGGATGATCCCTTTAAGTGATGGTCAGACCAGCATCGGTGTGGTGATGGACACGGCAAGCTTCAAGTCGCTCGGTATGCCGCCTGAAGAAGCTCTCCAGCATTGTCTCCAGGAGCAACCCACGATCCGTCGTTGGATGACTCACGCCCGGCGAACAACTCCAGTCTATGCCACCGGCGATTTCTCCTACCGGAACACTCGATTCACCGGCGATCGATGGATTCTGGCCGGTGATGCCGCCGGCTTTATCGATCCGGTGTTCAGCAGCGGCGTTTATTTAGCGCTGTTATCCGGCGAGCTTGCGGCAGATGCTTTGAACAAGGTGTTCGATGACCCGAAAGCGCAGCAACCGGCTTTTCGTTACTATGAGAAACGGGTTGGCCGGGTGTTTGATCTGTACTTGCGCTGGGCATCCGCATGGTACACACAAGAATTTGTCGAGGTATTTCTCTTCCCCAAAGAGATCTTTGAGATCGTGCCGACGGTCAGCGCGGTCCTATCTGGCAATGAAGCGCGAGAGTTCGACATGCGATGGCGACTCTGGATTTTTGATACGCTGGTGAGACTACAGAAACGAACATCGAAAATTGCGCCTGCCCTTGCTTTGATACCTCATCGGGGTCATGGAGAGCGGTCAGGTACCGATCCCGCCAATGGGAGTCGCGTAGGGCCAACTCGGTAACCTGAATCGAACCTAGAGAAAAATCGTCTACCGGACAGCCCTGCTTTTGATGAAATTTTGTAATGCTGCACCTAGTAGTAGCTTTGCCATTGCAGCCAAGCACTTTGTGATATCCCGCATATTTTTGACAGGCGTAGCCGCCTGCCTGGGGGGTTGCGCGATCGTTCAGCCTATTTCGCCTCTGGGACAGGAAGCAAAAACACGGCTCGGCCAGCTTTTGTATGTCACGCCAAAGCGCTCAATAATCGGTGATGTCGTGATACGAAACCTGCCCGGTGGCGACTATGATATCGAGTTTTCAAAGGGGGGCGTCCCGGTGATGCAGCTCCAGATGCGTGGATCGCGCATGACGGCGACTGGCCTGTTTGCGCGCCCCGGCTGGACGGGCGATGTTCATCACGCGCCTGGGCCTTTGCGGCCTTGGGCGAGCCTGAAAGAGATTCTTCCATATTTCGATTCCAAAGAAACGCATGCTCAGAAGCCGGGCGAGTGGGAGGCAACGTTCCAACGGACCGGGAGCACATTATCCAAAGCAAAAATTCAGTTTTCTCACCGGCAGTCGATGACTATGAGTCTCGGGCCTTGAATAGAATGCCGGAAGCTGAAACCCTAATGCACATAACCGGTTAACAAACGCAGATAGCTGCGCAGGCGAATGCAACAAACAGCACCCCAAATCGCGTCCCAGGTCTCGTCGGCCGAACTGGAGCTAACACTCACCCGAAACACGTGGTACAACCCGCGCAGTTTCGAAATCGCGAATTGGATTCTCAACCATATCCCGAAGGAGGCGTCGCGGGCCCTCGGAGCAAGTTTCGGCGGTCTCGGATATTACCTGTGCAAGCATCGCCGCCGGGCAATCCTGCGCAATCTTGAAGCGATCACTCCCGACACCAAACGGCAGCACGCCTTGGCGAAAGCAAATTTCGAAAACTTTTTGCGGATGCTACATGATTTCTGCGATTGCGCGTTCGGCGGAAATCCGAGGGTACGCGCGCTGATGGCGGAGCGTCGAGGGTTCGAATATCTCAAGCTCGGCCGTCAGAACGGCAAAGGGAGCCTATTGATTACTGGTCACCTCGGCGCGTGGGAGCTCGGGGGCATGGTCCTGGCCTCCGATGGGTTCCCAGTCAATGTGGTCACGTTGGAAGAGCCCACCGCCGAGCTCAACGCCTGGCGGAAGAAATACCGCGACCGGTTTGGTATCAAAACGATCACGATCGGCTCTGACAAATTTGCGTTTGTAGAAATCATCCAGGCTCTACGGAGAAATGAATTGGTTGCCATGCTGGTGGATCGCCCCTACATGAGCAGCGGAGTTGAAGTGAAGTTTTTTGGACGCGCAACATTGTTTTCTGCGGCAGCAGTCCGCATCTGGCAGCATACGCAGGCATCGATCATTCCTGCGTTTGTTCTGCAACTGGAACGAGGCCAATACGGCTGCTACGCATATCCACCGATTGAAATGTCTGCCGAAGGTTCGGTCGAAGAAAACAGCCAGCGAATTGCAGACGTTTTTCAAACCATCGTGCGGGAGTATCCTGAGCAATGGTTTAATTTTGTGCCGATCTGGCACCGATAACACCCATGAGAAAATTGATTCTGTTCACACTGTTAGGTTTGGCCTCAGCGGCTCAAGCATCGCCGATGAGCCAAAGTGATATCGAGCAACTGGTGCAGAAGCTTCAGGCACTCCACCAGTCGGAGCCATCCATCGAAGCAAATTTCAGGGAGGAGCGACACACAGCGCTGCTCAAAGATCCTTTGGTCAGCCAAGGGAAAGTTTGGTTCACGTTGCCCGACAAGGTCCGTCGCGAAGTGAGTGGCAGCAGGCCGAGCACGACGATCATCGACGGAAACAAGATGTCGATCTACTACCCCAGCTTTCAACAATTGGAAGTGTACGATCTGGCAAAAAAACCGATGCTCCGCGATTCGCTTCAGGCGATTGCTGCCGGTCTGAATTTTCAGAAAGTCACAAGCTACTACAACATCGAAGGAACGAAAGAAGGCAGCGGATATCGTTTGATGCTAACTCCGAAAACCTCTTCGATGCGGAGGTTATTGAAGTCAGTTGACTTGACGATCGACCAGAACCTCACTCCGACCGAAGTTCAGGTACAAGACGCTAAAGGCGAGAAGATTTTGGTCAACTATACTAATGTGCATCGCGGGTCAGTTCCCGACTCTACGTTTCAGTTCACACCGCCGGCGGGCACAACGGTGACGACACCGTTGGGTAGTTGATCGGATGGGACCAATGGGACTATAGGACCGATACCGGACACCGTTTCCAGCAGGCGCTGGCGCTCATGCTTGAAACCGGGGGCGGCAAAGAAAACGTAACGGACGCGCGCCTCAGGACAGTCGCGTAGGAGTTTCTGCAGATCTTTCGCCAACTTCCGATTGCTGCGCGGACTGGTTGCCGCAAAGGTTTCGGCGGCCACAGCGTTTGGTACCAAGCTCATAATGTCCGTGCCGCTACTGTTCGGACGGCAAGCACAGCGCCGCCGACGGCCTTCAAGTCAGCTTCAGCTTTGGCCAGTGCGGCATCATCGACGTCAGCGAGAACTACACTCATTCCTTCCACAGCACACTTTTCGGCGAGTCCGAGCCCGATGCCGCTCGCTGCGCCCGTAAATGACGGCGACTTTTCCTTGGAATTCCTTCATATTGTCCTCTGGCAAGAATGCAATTGTAAGCCAACTGGGCCGGCGCCATGCGTGCAGACGGGCACACAAGAAACCCCACGATCCGTTGTGTCGTGGGGCCCTTTGACGTTCAACCAGCTTGATGACCTACTTAATCGGGATCGCGCTCTTGTTCGCTGCCAGCCCAGCTTTAAAGTTCTGCAGCGATGGGTTGAGGGTCCGTGCGAAATCGGGATTGCGCACTCCGCTGAAGTAGTCTTCAAAATCCCGTTTGAACTGGAACATGTTGCCAAGATCGTCCGCGCCCGGAAAACCGAAACTGCGAAAGACCCCCGGAGGCACGCTGTTGTACTGGATCTCTTTACCGAGCACTTCAGAAAATGCGGCAGCCATCTGCGCGCCGGTAAGATTCTCGCCGGAGATAGCCACGGTTTGGCCGATGAACTTGTTTCCAGCCTTGAAGATTCCGTAGGCACACTTGCCGATGTCCTCGGCGGCAATGCCAGGGAGTTTCCTGTCGCCCATCGGGAATGTGATGCCAAGTTTGCCGTCCGGACCGGCGGTGGGTCCCATGCCGAAATGAATGAAATTGTCCCAGTAGAACGAAGTGAGCAAGAACGTAGTCGGAACGCCGGCATCAGTAAAGTAGTGGTCCGCTTCTCCTTTGCCGTCGAAGTGCGGACACTTGTACTTGCCATGAAGCGTCGGCATGCGGTCATCGCTGAGCGGAACCCATTTGCGTGTATCTTCGAGCGTCGACCAGATAACGTGCTTCAACCCTTCAGAGCGGGCTGCTTCGGCCATGGCTTTGGCTTCTGCCATTTCCTTCTCCGGCGAGAAGTGCACCCAGAAAAATGTGACGCAATAGGCTCCGTAGGCTCCCGAGAATCCTTTCTTCAGGCTGGCAGGATCGTCCACGTCCACGGCTACAACTTCTGCGCCTAGCCGTGCCAGTTCCTGCGCTTTCGGACTGTTGACGTCGCGTGTAAGTGCGCGAGCGGCAAAGCCACCATTGGGATCGTTGAGAATGGCGCGCACCAATCCGCCGCCTTGCGCACCGGTAGCACCCAAAACTGCAATCACTTTCTTGTCTGACATTGCGATCTCCTCTTTGGGTTGAAGATGGTCACCGCCATGTTGGGAATCAGGGATTGCGGGGATGAGGCGGCGCCTATGCGTATTTATAAGCGC
The DNA here is from genome assembly GCA_046727495.1 of bacterium. Taxonomy (GTDB): domain Bacteria; phylum Verrucomicrobiota; class Verrucomicrobiia; order Chthoniobacterales; family JAFAMB01; genus JBKPBY01. The sequence continues at coordinate 14,274 of JBKPCS010000128.1, forward strand.
CGCTGCGAGGGGGAGTAAAGGCGGAATATGCAAAGTTGTTTGTGCCTGCGACGGCCAAACGGCAAGCAGAAACGGCCAGGAACACGCTTCGTCTTCATCTTTTCGATCGGCGATTCGCCGCCTTCGAGGCGGCGATGAAGTTAGTGTTGGCAATCGGCTCGAAAGTCTATGAAGGCTTTCTAGCGATGGAGAAGGCTGCCTTTACTGCCGGCGCCCTGCGCAAAAAGACAAGGAACTGATCGCGCTAGGAATCTCCGTAGAGAAGAACTGCGAGTCGTGCATGCAGTGGCATATTGAGCAGGCATCGGTGGCGGGCGCATCATTCGAAGAGATCTTCGAGGCGATTGAAGAGGCAATCGAAATGGGTGGCGGACCGGCAACAGTTTCGGCACGGTTTGCATTGGAAGTGATGGAGAGTCTGGGTTGGAATGCGGCTGAACATCGGCGAAGGCTGGTCGATTACCGCTGACCACTACGAGGGCCAGCGGTAATTCACGCGTTCGGCTCGCCTGACTTGCGCATGGTGACCAGTTTTGCGACGACAGTGCCACGCTGAAGATCACGAAGCGCAGCAAGACCACAAGCCCCTTAGCTCAATTGGACAGAGTATCTGACTTCGGATCACAGGGTTGCAGGTTCGAGCCCTTCCGGGTGCAAATCAAGTCTCAGAGCTAATTGGGAGGCGATAGTGACACCCGAAAAATAGAGAGCAGAACGCATTGTTATCGGGTTGTCATCGGGTTGAAGTTTTACACGACAGAGTTTCCGGCAATATGCGGACATTTGCGCACATTTTTTACTCGTCCCGATTCAGACCGATTCCAAGAATCAAGGAGAAGCTAGGGGAGGGTCCGAAACAAGCGAGGTAAACGCATGCTTACAGAATAACGCCATTCTTCCGCGGAAAGATCATGTGCGGCTTGTTTTATGGATTTCGCCTTCAGTGAGTTCGTAGCGCATGATTCAAAACCTCGGTTGGGGAGTTTGAATGATGAAAATCATGGAGGTGACCACGCTTTGCGATTGCTTCACGATGGTCGCTGTGACACTAAATGCTTTTACCCATCGGCGCTCAGGCCGACGCGTAAACCACCAGAACAACGCCCGAACGCAAATGAAAATCCTCATCGTTTACTACTCCCTGTACGGACACGTTTTTAAACTGGCACAGGCCGTCAAAGAAGGCGCTGAATCGGTTAAAGGAGCCGAAGTGCTCTTCCGTCGCGTGGAAGAGTTCGACATCGTGCTCAAGAAGACCGCTGACGACAATTATCTGAACCAGGTTCGCGGGCAACAGAAGGACATCCCGGTTTGCACACTCGATGATCTACGCGCAGCCGATGGAGTGATCTTTGGTTCACCGACCCGGTACGGCAATATGACTGCCCAAATGAAGCAGCTCATCGATTCGACCGCAAGCCTCTGGCTCAAAGGCGAGATGGAGGGTAAACCAGCGGGGGTGTTTACTTCCACTGCTTCCACCCATGGTGGCCAGGAGACCACGCTCCTCACAATGATGGTTCCGCTGCTGCACCTGGGCATGTTGATTGTGGGAGTGCCTTACTCAGTTGAAGGGATGCTCCACACAGAAGGGCGTGGCGGTACGCCCTATGGCGCAACGACAATCGCCGGAGGACAGGGCGAGTTGCAACCAAAACCGGAGGACCTTGCAATTGCTCGAGCCTTGGGCCGCCGAGTGGCCGAGATCACAGCAAGAGTACGCGGGTAATCAGCACGCAAGGGTGAACCGGCAAGCAATCCAAACAAGATCGCGAGCTCGAAAGCTCTGGCGAAGTAATCGCGATCTAGACTCGCCGCGCGGGGAGTGGTCCGTTTGTGGTACGACTCGGGCGGCGGTTGCGGCCGATTTACGGGAAAAATTGGAGGCCTTGTGTGAGGAGCGGCCCGAATTGCCGCATCGGGTTTTGGTTTGCTTTTCATCCTTCACAGCAAGCGGTTTTACAAAAATATTCGAAGGCCTGGGTTGCGTTCGGTTGCGGATCTGAACGCACAATGATTTTCGTTCCGCTCAAGGATTTTCCTGCTTGGTTGCCGCTTCTCAACAAAACAGACCTCGAAGAACGATTCTATTGGCACGCGTCCGAGGAAGCCGAAGGCGGTAACGCCAAGTGGAGAAACCGTTGAAGCTAGCTGAAGGCTTCGGAATCAAGATGATTGCGTTTCCCGATCGGCCAGGCAGAACGGCTGACTTGCCGTTTTGGACAGCAGCCCAGCTGAAAGCGGCCGGACTATAGCTTACCCTTACGGTAACGGTCACCGCTTTTCCGGTCAGCATCAAGTTGATTTCTGGCGGCTTTGCAGTGCCGACTTGGTCCACCCTTCCGCATGCTGCAGGACGCGACGAGGCCGCGCCTCTGCTGTCCAAAATTAGCAGCTTAGAGCTACTTCCGACTCCACACACCGATTTCTAGGGAGTTGACTTCTGGCGTCTTTGCGGTACCGAATTGGTCCGCCCTCGGTGCAAGCTGTACCCCGAAAGCTTTCGGGGCTGCCGCAGGCACGCAGGCGCTGGAGCCATTCATTGCCTCGTGGTGTAACGGTAGCACAAGTGACTCTGGATCACTTTGTCATGGTTCGAATCCATGCGAGGCAGGTTGCTCGACCTGAACAAGTTACGCGATGGATGCGAGACGGAATGAAATGCCCTGCCAACGGCCTCGGCTTTTGAGATAGTCGGCAACAGCCTGAAGTTGATTGTGGTCTGGTGGGGTGTGCTTCGTGGAGTACATTAAACTGCTGACGCCGGTAACTCCTCTTGCTTCGCTGCTTGTAACTCTGTTTCCCAAATCTTCATTGATAACGTCGGGATTTTTCCACAGATCACATGGATACTGCGGCAAGATTTGCTGGTTCCTTGGCAATTGGGGCGCGGGCTCGAAGGAATCATCGCCAAACGCTTAGCGTGCGCCTATCAACCGGATCGTCGTACGCGAGTAGTGGTCCAAGCCGTCTAGAGC
>JBKPCS010000129.1:0-36886 GCA_046727495.1 bacterium
ACGTGCCAAAGGCAAAGGCCATCATGCCGCCGTGCGTTCGGTCGCCTTCAAATGGATCCGCATCCTTTTTGCCTGCTGGAAAGGGCACATCTCCTACGACCAAAAGCGCTATCTCCACAGCCTCCAAAACCGCGGCTCCTATCTCGCTAATGCCTGCTAATAAACCGCCCCAAAACACTTGACGGACCGACTCAGATGTCTCGATCCCGATCTCGAGGCCCGAGGTTAGCGCTGTAGGGCGGCAGGCCCTGCCGCCGAAACCCAGCGTTCGCCATGCATGTTGGCGGCGGTGCCTGCCGCCCTACCGCGCGACCGGTTTTTCCAGGGCAGCGCTGTGAAGGGAGGCCTCCTTGTGAAATTTTTCACTAATGGACTTGCGCTATGCAACGGCAGTTGCTTTTATAAGTGGTTCACCCTCTTACTCAGTCCTGCCCCGAGCCAGGCGAAGTCGGTTAAGCACGGGGGTGAAGTGTCCCCTATGGAACCAAACCTTTTTCTCGCCGTTGAAGAGCTGACTGTGCAGGCGAACCCGTTCTTTCCGAATGCGGCTTGGTTCACGAATTCCATGCTGGTGACCGTGATCGTGACCGTCTTGCTGGTTGTGTGGGCGCGGCGCGCGACACGGCGGATGGAGCTGCTCCCAAAAGGCCGTCAGAACCTCTTCGAAGCGCTGGTCGAGATTCTTTATATGACGTTCGAGGGCGTGGTTGGGAAACATATGATCCCCAAGGTGGGCTCCTTACTGGCAACACTCTTCATTTTCATTCTGGCTTCGAACTGGTTCGGACTGGTGCCCGGTGTGGGAACGATCGGATTTGGCGAACCGAGTGGAGCGCCGCTTGGACTGAAGGAAGTCGCTCAACCTGTGCTTCGGCCGGCTAATGCTGACCTGAACATGACGTTTGGGATGGCGATTTTCTTTATGATTTGGTGGGTGATCTGGACCTGGCAAGAAATCGGGCCAATCGCCTTCCTCAAACACAACTTTGAGCCCAAAGGCAACCTCAAAGGGTTTATGTGGGCAGCTCTGCTGCCCCTTTTCATTTTCGTTGGGGTTATCGAGCTCTTCTCTATTGCGATCCGGCCGGTATCGCTGTCGTTCCGGTTGTTCGGCAACATCTTCGCTGGCGAAACGCTATTGCATACCATGGGGAGCCTAGGTGACGCGTTGCCGTTTCCGCTGAATTACATTTCGCGCGTGGTGTTTCCACTGCCGTTCTATTTTCTGGAACTGTTGGTCGGTCTTTTGCAGGCATTCGTTTTTGCGATGCTGTGCGCTGTGTACATAAAACTCTCGGTCGGGATGGAGGAGGAAGGACACTGAGTGTAAGCCGCGATTGCGAGTGCGAGAAAGATTGAAGGATTTTCCGTCGAGACCATGCAACGCGTGGGCGGCGGGAAGAGAGAACAAACGAAAGGAACAAATAAATGTTAGAAATGATTCCTATATTGGCGGCTGAGGCCGGAAATTTCGGCCCGTTCTTGCCTTTGGCCGGTGCGGGCCTGGGAGCCGGCATTGGTGTCGGTATCGTCGGGGGAAAAGCGTCGGAAGCGGTCGGGCGTAACCCGGGCGCATTCGGTAATATTCTGGTGATGGGAATCATCGGAATGGCGCTTTCCGAAGCGATCGCCATTTACGGATTGATCATTGCATTCACGAAATAATCGGGAGAGATTACACCGGTCTGTCCTGAGACCGTTCGGGGCAGACCGGCGCTCCGCCCCTTCCGAACGTTAGAAACTCCGAGATATGGACGCCGTAAGTAACGTTGCACATCAATTTGGTGTCTACTGGCCCAATCTGATCGCCCAGGTTTTATTGTTTATTATTGTCTACTGGGTCTTAGCAAAGTTCGCATTCAAGCCGGTGATCGCGATGCTGGAAGAGCGACGTCGCCGGATCGAAGAAGGGCAAATCAATGCCGAGAAAATTAAGGCGCAGCTGGCAGAGGCCCAGGCGAAGTATGAGGAGATCCTGGCCAAAGCGAACGCGGCATCGCAGCGACTGATCGAAGAAGTACGCGCGAGTGGAGATCGGCTGGCGGACCAGAAGCGGCAGGAAGCGATCGCCTCGGCCGAAGAGATTACAAAGAAAGCCAGAGAAGCGATGTCGCAAGAACGGGATCGGCTCATGGCGGAGATGAAACAAGAGCTTGGTCGTTTGGTGGTAGATACCACCGCCAGGGTTACCGGTAAGGTGCTGACTCCGGAGGACCATCAACGAATTAGCGAAGAAACTGCGCGGCAGGTTGCCGCTTAAAGTTATGAGAACTGCAAAGGAAGCTCGTAAGGTATCTCGCCAGTTGTTCAGACAAAGTTTTCGGGATGGAAAGCTGGATCAAGAAAGGATAACACAAATGGTTGAATCGATATTAGAAAACAAACCGCGTCACTATGTAGACGTGCTACAGGATTACCAACGCCTGTTGCGATTAGAACAGGAAAAGCGACACGCCGTGATAGAGAGCGCGAGTCCATTAAACCGGTCAGTTGGCGACCAAGTCGCGAATAACTTGAAGTCCCGATACGGAGACGATCTGGATATCGAATTTCGGACTAATTCCGAGCTCCTTGGAGGAATTCGAATCAAGATTGGGGACGACGTTTGGGATGGCTCCGTGCGCGGCCGGTTGCACCAGCTTCAAGAACAAATTTAACAACTCATGAACACCATTCTGCAGGAGCTTGAATCAACCATCTCAAGACTAAAGACCGACACCAGCCGATCAAACGTAGGCACAGTTCACGAGTGCGGCGACGGAGTCGCGAAGATCGAGGGGCTGAGCGACGTGATGCTCAATGAGATGATTGAGTTTCCAGACGGCCTATACGGAATCACTCTCAATCTCGAAGAGACCGAAGTAGGCGCGATCCTGCTTGGTGATTTTGCTGAGGTCAAAGAAGGGACAGAAGTCCGCACGACTGGAAGACTGCTTTCCGTCCCGGTTGGAAAAGAGCTACTCGGCCGCGTTGTGAACACGTTAGGCCAGCCGATTGACGGAAAAGGTCCGATAAAATCTGAAAAGACCTACCCAGTCGAAAAGATTGCTCCTGGGATTATAAAGCGAAAAAGCGTCTCTGTGCCGGTGCAGACCGGTATTCTCCCGATTGACGCAATGATTCCGATCGGTCGTGGTCAGCGAGAGTTGATCATTGGCGATCGCGCGACTGGCAAAACGACGATTGCGATCGATACGATCATTAACCAGGCACGATTGAACAAAGCGGCTGTGGAGGGCAAGATCAAGCATCACACACCGCTTTATTGCATCTACGTTGGTGTCGGGCAGAAGAACATGAGTATTGCCCGAACAGTCGATACTCTGGAGAAGGCAGGTGCTATGCCGTATACGATCGTGATTTCGGCGCCTGCATCGGAGAGTGCGACGAACCAATACCTCGCCCCGTACGCTGGAGCGGCGATGGGCGAATGGTTTATGGACAACGGGATGGATGCCCTGATTGTCTACGATGATTTAACAAAGCATGCTGCCGCTTACCGGCAGGTATCGCTGGTGTTGAAACGCCCTTCAGGCCGCGAAGCTTATCCTGGCGACGTCTTTTATCTGCATTCACGGCTTTTGGAACGCGCAGCGCGGCTGAGCAAAGAAGCCGGCGGCGGATCGCTCACGGCGCTTCCGGTCATTGAGACGCAAGCAGGAGACGTGTCCGCGTACATTCCGACGAACGTCATTTCGATCACCGACGGACAAATCTTTTTAGAAACAGATCTTTTTTATCAAGGGGTGAGGCCCGCGATTTCGGTTGGTATTTCGGTGAGCCGTGTCGGTTCTGCCGCCCAGATCAAAGCAATCAAACAGGTCGCTGGCTCAACAAAACTTGATCTGGCGCAGTTCCGCGATCTGCAGGCTTTCGCCCAATTCGGATCAGATGTTGATCCGGGGACGCGCAAGAAACTCGATCGCGGATCGCGCATTGTCGAGTTGTTCAAGCAGAGCCAATACAATCCGATTCCGGTGGAAGAGGAAGTCGCCATTCTTTTCGCGATGCAAAAGGGTTACTTCGACGATGTACCGGTGGACAAAGTGAAAGATTGCCAGACCAAAATGCTGGAATATCTCACTACTCGGAAAGAGGATGTGCTGGCGGCGATTCTGGACAAGCTCACGATTGACAAAGAACTCGAAGAAAAGCTTCACAGCGCGATTAAGGATTTCAAAGGCTTCTACAAACCGTAAATCGCTGATCGCTAATGCCTAGCACGCTCGATCTACGCCGGCGGATCAAGTCGGTAAAAAATACTTCGCAGATCACCAAAGCGATGCAGATGGTTGCTGCCGCCAAGATGCGGAAGGCGCAATCCGCGGCGCTGGCCGGCAGACCATATCAGGAAGTTCTCGCACGCGTCCTTGCTGCTGTGAAAGGGAGAGTCGATCCGACTACCCACAAACTGTTGGCCGTGCGACCGGTAAGACGGGAGCTCGTAGTGATTTTCTCTACGGACAAAGGATTGTGCGGTCCGCTGAACGCCAATCTGTTTCGTGAACTCAGCCGAGTCGAACGTGACAAGGCGGCATTCGTGGCGTGCGGCAAGAAAGCTGCCCAATTCCTGGCCAGAACGAAACGGGAACTTCTTGCGGATTACGAACTCAACGACACCCCGCGCTTCTCGGATGTGCGCCCGATCGCGAGGTTTGTTTCGGATCAATTCGTTTCGGGTGAGACGGACCAGGTCCGCGTGCTCTATCCACGGTTCGTTAACACCTTGAATCAAGAATCCGTGCTGCGGACGCTGTTACCCATCCCGGTTGAAGAACTCGGTATTACTGGGGAACAGAATCCTGGAGAAGCTCTCTTCGAGCCGAATGCGCAGGGAGTCCTGGATGCACTCCTGCCACACTACATCGGCTTTCAACTTTACCAGATGCTTTTGAACGCTCGAGCGTCGGAGCATAGTGCGCGAATGGTTGCGATGAAGAACGCGACCGACAACGCGAAACAACTGATCAAAGATCTGACGCTTGAGTATAACAAGATTCGTCAGGAAAACATAACGACTGAGCTCCTCGAAATCACGACTGCGCAGCTTGCGGTCGGCTAGTTTGCTTATGAATACAGGTACAATTGTCCAAGTGATCGGCCCGGTGGTTGATGCCGACTTCAGCCAGACCGACGATTTGCCCGGCATCTACGATGCGTTGGAGGTGAGCTTTGGGGATGGAAAGAAGTTGACGTTGGAGGTGCAACAGCATTTGGGTGACGGTTGGGTTCGCGCGATCGCGATGTCCTCGACGGAAGGCTTGAAGCGCGGGATGAGTGTCACAGACACGGGCGCTTCGATTTCCGTCCCAGTAGGCGACGGTGTGTTGGGTCGCGTTTTCAACGTGACGGGGGACCCAGTGGATGAACGCGGACCGGTCCATTTCGAAAAACGGTATCCGATTCATCGCAAAGCGCCTTCCCTGTTGGACCAGGATACTAGCGCGAGCGTCTTGGAAACGGGGATTAAAGTGATTGATTTGATCTGTCCGTTTGCGAAGGGAGGGAAGATCGGCGCATTCGGCGGCGCAGGTGTTGGCAAGACCGTGGTCATCATGGAGCTGATCAACAACATTGCGAAGGCGCATGGTGGCTACTCTGTTTTTGCCGGTGTCGGCGAACGGAGTCGTGAAGGGAACGATCTCTATACGGAAATGTCCGAGGCGGGAGTCATCAATCAGCAGGAAATTGGCAAGTCAAAGATTGCTCTGGTCTATGGGCAAATGAATGAGCCTCCCGGCGCTCGCTTGCGTGTCGCATTGAGCGCCTTGGCAATGGCCGAGTATTTCCGCGACGAAAAGAATCAGGACGTGTTGTTGTTCATCGACAACATCTTTCGTTTCTCGCAGGCAGGCTCGGAGGTATCGGCGTTGCTTGGGCGAACTCCGTCGGCGGTAGGTTATCAACCAACTTTGGCTTCGGAGATGGGCGATCTGCAGGAGCGAATTACTTCAACGAAGAAAGGTTCAATCACGTCGTTCCAGGCCGTTTACGTACCTGCGGATGATTTGACTGATCCCGCGCCGGCAAACACGTTTGCGCATCTTGATTCTACGATCGTGTTGGACCGGGCGATATCCGAGCTTGGTATCTACCCAGCGGTCGATCCTCTGGCTTCAACTTCAAAATCGTTGGCACCTGAAGTCGTCGGCCAGGAACATTATGACGTTGCGCGCGGCGTCCAGAAGGTGCTTCAGCGCTACAAGGATCTCCAGGATATCATCTCGATTCTGGGCATGGATGAATTGAGCCCGGACGATAAGTTGACAGTCTATCGCGCCAGAAAAATCCAGCGATTCCTCAGCCAACCATTTGAAGTAGCTGAAGTCTTCACCGGTAAACCCGGCAAATACGTTTCGATTCCTGACACAGTCCGTGGCTTCAAAGAAATTCTAGAAGGCAAACACGACGAGGTACCCGAACAGAACTTCTATATGAAGGGCGGCATCGAAGAAATTCGCGAGAGCGAGGAATAATCGCGAATAGACGCGAAAATTAAAACTTCATGGCAAAACTAAAGCTCGAGATCGTTACTCCGGAGAGCAAAGTCTTTTCGGAGGATGTCGACATGGTGGTGGTTCCGGGTGTGGAAGGGCAACTCGGGATTCTGCCAATGCATGTTCCTCTGATGACCCAGCTGTTGCCGGGAGAATTGCAGATTGTTCAGGGCGGCAAGCATAAGGAGCTCGTCGTCGGAACTGGTTTTGTAGAAGTTTCTCAAACCCATGTTTCGATTCTTACCGACATGGCGATGGGAGAGACGGAGATCGACGAACGTGCGACAGAAGAAGCTGCTAAAAGAGCGGAAGCTGATTTGGCCAACAAAGACCTGAGTTCGGAAGATATCGCCGAGACGGAGGCTGCGCTCGCGCGGTCCCTGGCTGCTCTGAGATTTAAGCGCCGGCGCCGACACGGTTGAACAAGTTGGCAATAAGGATTAGGAATAAGGAGCTGGTAGGGCGAAGCTTGCTGAGCCGTTGTGGTGGTACCGACAGTGGGCGATAGCACAGCGGCTTACAAGGCTTCGCCCTACCAACCCCCCTGAAGAAGTGAAGGCTAGGAGAAAAGGTTCGTTCCTAAACGCATTTGCGCCGTACGTGCAATCGCACGCTGGGTTTGAAGGGGCGCGTGCCAGGGCACAGCTGGCGTCGATCACTATTTCGCGCCAGACCGGGTCGGGGGCGATCAGCGTTGCTCAAATGGTTGCTGATCGGCTTAATGAAGGTGCGAAGGGAGCTGACTGGTGTCCGTGGACGGTTTTCGATCGCGACCTCAGCGACAAAATTCTGCAAGACCATGACCTTCCGATGAGGTTGAAGCAGTTCATGAAGGAAGAAGCCAAGTTTCCGGTCACCGACGCTGTAGAACAATTGCTTGGGCTTCATCCTTTGCAGTGGACCCTAGTGGAACACACGACAGACACCATTCTGCGGCTAGCGAGGTTAGGGCATGCGATTCTGGTAGGACGTGGATCGAGTTTTATCGCGTCGAAATTGAAGAACGTTCTGCATGTCCGACTGGTCGCTCCTCTGGAAGTACGGCTACGTCATACTCAGAAATACTACGAGGTTCAGCCGGGTGAGGTTGCCGACTTTATTCAAAAGAGCGACAGCGCGCGCCGCCGTTATGTGCGTCGCTATTTCGATGCGGAAATTGATAATCCGCTGGGGTATGATCTCACGATCAACACGGGTCGGGTGGCATTTGAAGAGGCGGCTTTAATCATCGCGGAGGCTGCAACTCGGCTGGAAGCAAGGCTTGCGAGCTGAGGATGCATGGCGAGTCAATCGGGAAACCGCACCACCCGTGCAGTCGCGCTGAAGCGCGATCTTACCAATTATACGGCGTGGTCTATCTTTGGTCGGGTCACGCTTTAGCGTGACTTTCCCGGTGAATCGGTCCACAAACCCGGGCAGTCCCGCAAGCAGCAAGCCCGCGCCGATCATTCCTCCAGCTTTCGTTCGATCGAGCCGCCTGCGTTCATTCGCTTTAACACGAGCGAATATCGGAGCCGGAGTCTCGGACTGGGATTGTGGGGATCCCAGCCGCGCGGAAACGGCAGCATCGCGGCGAGCATCGCGCATTCACTACGATTCAGGCGCCGCGCAGGCACCGAATAATAATGGTTGGCCGCTTCTTCGATGCCATAAATTCCATCCCCCAGCTCAATGACATTAACATAAAGTTCAAGGATTCGTTGTTTGGTCAAAATGTGCTCCATTAGGAAAGTGAAATAAGCTTCCAGTCCTTTTCTTAACCAGGAACGTCCCTGCCAAAGAAACAGCGAACGGGCGCACTGGTTGCTGATCGTCGAGACCCCGCGGACCGGCCGATGCTTTTTTTCCGCTCTCTGGATCGCTTCTTCCATCTCAATCCAGTCGAACCCTTCATGGCTGAAAAACCGGGCATCCTCCATTTGCCAGACTGCTTTCAGGAAATCGTCCGGGACCTGATTGATCGGAATCCAGCGATAATGGATTTCACCCTTGTATCGATGTGTCGCCATCGCTTCGATCCTGCGGACAATCATGAGCGTGGTAATCGGCGGATTGAAGAATCGAACAGCAAACACCTCGATAACAGGCAACAATATGCAAGCGGCCAACAGCAGAGCCAGAAACGGAAGCCAATGAAATGATCTGCGTGTTTTACGCGCCATTTTTGAGAGCGGGCAAAGCATAAAAGGCGCAGCTATTATTTCAATTTCGATTTCAGAAACGTCTGACAAGCATCTCGCGGGTTGTGCGTTCCGTTTAGCATTAGATGGTCAATCGCCGGTCGCGTCGCGATCTATCGCGACTGTGCCTTTCGCTTGGCATTGCCGAGCTGTTGAATGGCACGGTCAACAGCAGCATCGGTAGGGTCGTGCTGACTTGTCCGACGCAAACTTGGCGACGTCGGAGGCTCAGCCCTTCAAATATCTACTGAGAGGCAAACTCCTACGGGATGTGCTGCCATCGGTCATCTTCGTGCGTTACGCGCCAGACCGATTTGGAGACATCGTCACTCACTAACAGCGATCCGTCCCGTGCGACTGTTACTCCAACCGGTCTACCCCAGACCGCTCCTTTTTCGGTAATAAATCCGGTCAAGAAATCCTCGTATTCTCCGTTGGATTTTCCATCACACAAATGGACGCGAATGACTTCGTAGCCGGTTGGAACAGACCGATTCCATGAACCGTGCACCGCCGCAAAAATGTCACCGTGATATTGATAGGGGAACTTGCAGCCGTTGAGTGAGACTTGAAATCCTCTTGGAGCTTTGGGCAGTGCGTCAGGGGGCCTGGGAATCGTTTTAGGCCGGTTTGCCAGCGTCAGCGGAAACCCCGGTTTAGGCAGATCTTCGAATGTGATCTTCCGCGATGCTCCGGGCCGCTCCGACCGGTAATCAACACTAACCTTGGCATCTGGCTCGAGATCTTCATCAGGTTTTGGCCGCCTCGAAGTCCAAGTACCTGCTTGCTGCTGGCCTATCGACAAATCGCCTGAGCCCGAAGTTGCTGAGAGAACTCCGGCGAGAGTTGCTTGAACCGATACTCCATTGTTAGGCAGTTCGCCGTCGACTATGAGGACGACTTGGTTTCCATTGATGGTCCCAGAGACAGATTTCCGCTCGTGCGGATATGTCCCGGAACGACATCCTATCGTTACTCATGAGTGCCCGTGACGAAGCGGGCGAGGCGTTGAGGGACGTCGAATTGCGAGGCGAATTGATGACGCTTCTAACTGCGGGCCATGAAACTACTGCTACTGCCCTGACATGGGCTTTGTACTGGATTCATAAACGACCGTCCGTACGCCAGCAACTGTTCGCCGAGCTCGGTTCGATCCGCGGCGCTTACGATCCTAACACTATTTTTCGGCTTCCGTATCTGAATGCGGTTTGTTCCGAAACGTTGCGGATTTACCCCGTGGGCATGCTGACCTTTCCTCGCGTCACGAAAACTCGCGTTGAGCTAACGGGTACTTCGCTCGAACCTGACACTCTTGTGATGGGTTGTATCTATCTCGCTCATAGACGCGAGGACGTATACCCGGACCCGGAACAATTCAGGCCTGAACGCTTTTTGGAGCGCCGCTATTCTCCCTTTGAATACCTACCATTCGGTGGAGGCGCCCGGCGTTGCCTAGGCATGGCGTTTGCCCAGTTCGAAATGAAATTAGTTATTTCCCGAATCCTATCCAGCTTTGAACTCGCCTTCACCAGCAACCGTCCTGTCCAGTTGAGGCGCCGCGGCGTGACTTCCGGGCCGTCTGCGTTTCGAATGGCTATCAAACGTAGGTTGGCGGAGTTTCCGTCTCCTACGGCTCCGCACAGCTCGCTGGTGGCATAGCAGGCAGATGAAAAATGGATGACCGGGTGAGACGTTTTCCCTCCCTTCGATTTAGTTTATCGCCAGTTACCAAGCCAAGTATCCAACAGCAACCGAGTGCTTGGAGAGCCAAAGAATGGCTGTTCACTTTTTATGACTTTCCAGCCCAACACCGGTCTCATTTGCGGACAACCAATCCGAATTGAATGGACCTTTGCCACCTACGACTTCTTACCCAGAGAACTAAAGGGTGCGGCTCACGAATCGCCACCCTAACCATGGTTTTAAACTGGGAATCGAGGCGCAGAAACGAACGGCGCCGGCTCAACGGCTCAGCCCTGCTCGAGAAAAGTCGTTACTGGTGTCCAATTGATCGACGGAGAAGAACTACAAAACAAGCTATTTAAGTGTTATTATCTCAGGATGCCGCATCAAACTCCACGATCAAAGACCGAGCGGTGATAGGCGCGGAGAAAGCAAGGGAGTAGTGTACCAATTCAGGGCCTGGCTTTCTCAACATGGCTGGCGGTTACAAGTACTTGCCGCAAATAGCGTAGCTCATCGTCAATATCGTCCGAGGTCGCAACCGTGTCAGCTATCTCTCTACGCAGAGCTTCGCGATATTCCTTGCGGAGCCGGTGCGCCATCGTTCGTACCGTTGCGACCGGAAGCTTTAATTCCTCGGCAGTTCTCTCCTGCGAGGTATCCACCGATTCCCCGGTAAGATAGACTTTCAGCGAGTCGAAAAGTTTACCGCGTCCTCTGCTTTCAGCCTGAGCCCGTACTTTTGCCAGCGCGTTTTGCACCGTCGCATACGCCCAATCAAGCTCGTAAACAGTTTCCGGAGAAAGGTTAGCAGGCAGTTCCGCATATGTGCGTTCAAAGTTCTCTGCATCAATTGACGAGAACTGGATATGGCCACCCCGTTTTTGCGCATGATCCTTGTGCCATTCGTTGATGATGAATCTTTGCAAGGCGACAAGGAGGAAAGAACGGAACCTTCCCTTTTCCTGGTCAGCCCTCGGAATGGTTTGATTTTTCAGGAGTGAAGCCAGGAACGATTGCGTCAAGTCCTGGGCATCGTGATGATCGTATCCCTTTCGCCTGAGATAAGCGAACAGCGGCTGCCAATAGATGCGGCAGAGCTCTTTTAGGGCTTTCCGCGAGTATTGCTCGTTCGGGACCGGCCGCCGCCAGAACGATGCTCCAGCGAGTTGTGTGGAACTGGGCGGATTGGGCTTGCGGCATGGCGAGACTATATTTTGAGCGGCTCGAGGTGGTCTATACACCTTCGGATGAGAAATCTAAGACCTAATGCGAGAATGCGTCGCATTCTGTCGTGTTCTCTTGGATCCTCAAAAAAACTGAAATGGTTCGTGCCCGATTCCTGAAATCGTATTTCGAGGCGCCGTGCCGGCCGCTCATTTGCGAGTCGGCGCGAGTGGAAGGCCTCAGAGAATTTTAAGAATAGAGCAATGAAGTATTTCCTCCTCGTCGTTAGTTTAGCTGTTTTCGGAATCGTCACGGTAAAGGTTTCGGCAGCGATGAAGGAAGGGGGTCCTTTGGTGGAAAAAGAGGTCGCGTGGGAGATTGGAACGCTTGATTCAGAGGGCGAATTTAATCGAATCGATGTTTCGTACGATGGGCAGCCGAGCTTTATGGTGCCAGCAGGTACCTATCGAGTGAACTGCAAACGGGGCCAGGCTAGCGCTGGCGTCGACGCGACTGTGGAGTCCGGACAGACTGTAAGTAAAATCGTAGTTTTAAAGGCAGGTGTGCTCGATGCCGTTGCAACCCTACCTGAGGGAACGCAGCCGAAAGAAATCGCTTGGCACATTCTTGGCGCAGCGAATGAAGAAGGCGAACGGGATAAAATCGCCGTGAGCTATGACGTCACGCCTCGTTTTTATCTGCCGGCCGGGAAATACCTGGTGACGTGGGAAGGGACTAAAGACAAAGGTTCAGCCGAGGTGGGATTGGCCGCCGGTGAACTGAAGAAATTGGAAGTTCCGGCGAGCCAGTAGGGGGAGTGCTAGTGCTAGTGTTCTAGCACTAGCATTGCTGTTCCAGGCGGATTGTAACCGAGCGTCCGTGCGCGTCTAAGCGCTCTGCGTTGCTGAATGCGTTGAGAACCGCAAGGGATTTTTCGAGCGCTTCTTTGTCGTATTGAACGATGCTGGTCCGCCGCTGGAATTGGTCGGCTGTCAGACCGCTGAGAAACTTCGCTGCGCCGCCGGTCGGGAGTTCATGACTCGGGCCGGCCAGAAAATCGCCTGCAGCAACCGGAGACTGGTGGCCGAGGAAAATCGCCCCTGCTGTCCTGATACTGTCTGCGAGTTCATTTGGGTTTTCGATCGCGAGCGAAACGTGTTCAGGTGCGAAGTCGTTTACGATATCAGTCGCTTGTTGTCGGTCTTTAGCGATGACGACTAAAAACTGTTTTTCCAGTGTCTCACGGAGGAAAGATTGTCGTGCCAACGATCGGACTTGTAGATCGATTTCGTTCTGTACGCTGGCCGCGACTTGTTCTTCGAGTGCAACCAGACAAATGACGCTGTTCGGTCCGTGCTCGGCTTGGGCGAGCAGGTCAGCAGCAACCCATGCCGCATTGGCGGTGCGATCGGCCACCACAATGATTTCGCTTGGACCAGGTAACAAATCGACTCCGACGAATCCGAACACCTGGCGTTTTGCTTCGGTGACATACGCGTTGCCTGGACCAAAAATCTTCAAGACCGAAGGAATAGTGTTTGTTCCAAACGCCAACGCAGCAATGGCCTGGGCACCCCCGAGTTTGTAAATCGAAGTGGCGCCTGCCAATTGAAGTGCTGTCAGAAGGCCGGGATGTACCGTCTTGTCGGGGCCGACGGGAGACGTTACGACGATTTCTGGAACGCCGGCAGCACTGGCCAGGGAGACAGTCATGATTGCTGTCGAAACGAGAGGAGCGGTACCGGCAGGCACATACACGCCGACCCGCTGCAAGGGATCGAACCTTTCCCCAACAGCCGCCCCTTGCGAGTTCTTGCCGAGCCAGCCGGTGCGAAGGGTGCGCTTGGCGAAAGCGGTCACATTTTCATGAGAAGTGCGTAGCGCGTCGAGCAGGTCCGGCACAACCTGTCCCTGCGCCTCCTCTATTTCTGAAGCCGTAACCTGTAAATCGCGCGGGCTCAGATCGACGTTGTCGAACCGCTTCGCGAACTCGACCACCGCTTGGTCGCCATGGTCACGAACGGCTGCGATAATCGCAGCAACCCGGTCGATCAAGTCAGGGGACGGTCGATATCGGCGGTTCAGTCGATCTTTCCAGCGGGCAGGATCACCGGTTCGCAGGTCGATTATGGTCATTGGAACGGTTATTGTGCACCGGGACAGCTAAAGGTTCCAGTTCCGGGTTTCCGACTTCGCCAAGGCTTCGTCGAATTGGCCGGTTGCGAATTCCGGAGCTGATTTCGGAGGGCCTCGAAACTCGGAACCCGGATCCCGGAACCCGGAACCGCAACCCTTTCACAACCTTGACGCCCTCCTAGGGCCTGTGGTCCCTTTAGCTGCTGTGAGCCGCCGCCGCATACTACTTCCCCCTAGATGAATAAAGCGATCATCCGGACGCTCCAGGCTATCTTTACGATCGCAATCTTGATCTGGGTTTTTCACAGCCCGGAAAAACGGGCGCAGATGATGAGCGCAATTGGTCACGCTCACCTCAAGTGGTTGCTGATTGGACTGCCGGTCGCTCTGGCGGGGGAGGTGGCGAACATCACCCGCTGGCAGATTCTTATGCGCGTGCAGGGGATGTGGATGAGTTGGCCACGAGCGATCATGCTATTCTTTGTTGGTCTTTTTTTTAACATGTTCATGCCTGGGTATACCGGCGGCGATTTCGCGCGGCTTTATTATCTGATGCGCGAATTCCCGGATAAAAAGAAAGAGGCGGTGTTGACCGTGGTAATGGACCGGTTAATCGGGTTTCTTGCGTTGATCGTGATGGCTGTCCTCACGACGACGTTTCGATGGAATTGGCTTCAGCGAACGCCGCAAGCTGCGGTTCTTTTGTGGGTCCTTATCCTCGTTATGATCGGATTTGTTGTAGTGACGACTGCCTCGTTTGCAATTGGAGGATTCAAGCTTTTTCACCGATTGCCTGAGCATTTCCCGTTTCGCGACCGGCTGGTTGAGACATCCGAGGCTTACACCTTGTTCGCGAAGTCCAAGAAGTCTCTGTTATACGCGTTCCTGCTCTCGTTCCCCGTATTGTTCTCGTTTTATGGAGCGTTTTATTGCACCGGACGAGCCCTCGGCGCGCGGGTTTCAGCGCTCGATATGTTGTCGATCATGCCGATCGTTACGGCGATTATTTCCATCCCGGTGACACCCGGCGGCATCGGATTCCGGGAATCGCTTCTGCAGATTCTGTTGAACGATCTGTGCAATGTTCCGATGGGGCTGGGCGTCCTGGTCTCACTTCTGGGTGGCGCCTACTTCATGCTATTTGGCGTGGTTGGAGGAATTCTGTACCTATTCTATTCGCCAAAACAGCATTCGCGCTGGCGCGTGATGCAGGATGAGGTACGCAGGGCGCACGAGCAGTGGGAATAGCGCAACGCCTTCGGCGTCGCGGTTATCGGTTATCGGTTTTCGGTCTACAGTTTACCGTTCCCAGTCTTATGCTTAGTGTCCTCCACAAGCACTCACACCAACCCTAACACTCCTTCTTCATGGATTTTCTTCTAGGACATTCGCCTGACCCGGACGACGCGTTCATGTTCTATGCGCTGGCGCAGAACAAGATCGATACACGCGGACACCGGTTCGAACACATTCTTCAGGATATCGAAACACTCAATCAACGAGCGCTTCGGGGCGAGCTGCATATCTCGGCCGTCTCGATTCACGCCTACGCGTACCTGACCGACAAATACGCACTCCTGCCGTGTGGAGCCAGCATGGGTGACGGATATGGGCCGATGCTGGTGACGCTTGAGAAACCACCTGCTGAAGGGGATCGGGTGGACGAATGGTTAAAAGGGAAAAGAATCGCGATCCCAGGCAAGAAGACGAGCGCTTATCTTGCTCTGCGGCTAATGGCCGATGAGGTTGAGACGGTTACTGTTCAGTTCGATGAGATTTTTGGTTTTGTGAAAGCGGGCAAAGCGGATGTCGGGTTAATCATTCATGAGGGACAGATCACATATTCCGACCAAGGATTTCGTCTAGTGCTCGATCTGGGCGCCTGGTGGAAATCGACGACCGGTCTGCCGCTACCGCTCGGCGGGAATGTCATTCGCAAAGATATCCCTGAGAAGGTTCGCCGGGAGGTCGCCGATATTCTAAAAGAGAGCATCGACTACGGGCTCAAACATCGCCGCGCGGGGGTCGAGCACTCGATGCCGTTAGCGCGCGGCTTGGATCTCGAAAAAGCTGATCGGTTTATCGGGATGTACGTAAACGATTTTACGCGCGACTACGGAACAGTCGGACGAAACGCAATCCGAGAGTTTCTCGGCCGAGCAAGCGCTTCGAAGCTAATTCCAGTGCCGGTAGAGCTCGAGTTCGTGGAATAGGTAGGGTTCGCTCAGGGCGCGAACCCTACCCAACGGAAGACGGTGGACCGTCGACGGTCGACGGAAAACCGCGAGCCAACGGCTCGCGTTACGGCCGAAAGGTGATGTTCGCGGCCTCGTGCTGTTCTGGTGGACAGGGAGCGTTCAGCGGTACTCCGGCGTCGGAGCTGCTCGCCTCAACCAGATGATTCTCGATGAGGTATTGCTCCACTTCTTCGCCGCTGATATCGGCTAGCATTTTGCCATTGATTTCAACGCACGGGGAAAGCGGCTGTCCGCTCTTTTGTTCCATCTCCCAGCGAAAGGCCGGATTCTGGATGATGTCCTTTTCTTGATATGGCAAGTCATATTTCTTGAGCACTGCCCGGACACCATTGCTCCATCCGCAGGAGGTTTTCAGGTAAGCGACAATTTGCGGTTTTTCCATATTGCTTCGATTCACAATCGTGTGATCTCTCTTGGTTGCAAAGAAAAAAGGCGTCCCAGGGATGGCGACGCCTTTTTCGGTTGAGATTAACTATTTCTTGCGTTCGCCTGGGCGATACTCTTCTTCGGCGGCTTGGAACGCCTGCTCCAGGCCAACCATGTCCTCGCCCGGACGCAAGCTGTCAAAGGCTTCCGTTTCGCGCCGCAGCTCTTCGTCAGAGTAATGCGCTGCCTTGATCGAAAGACCGATCCGGCGCTCCGCTTTATCGACTTTGATCACTCGGGCCTCAACTTCTTGTCCGACCTTTAGAACATCCTTAACTTTCGCGACATGCTCTTCACTGAGCTGTGAGATGTGGACCAGGCCATCGATGTCGTCTTGCAGCTGTATGAAGGCACCGAAGCTCGCGAGCTTTGTGACTTTGCCATGGACCAAGTCGCCAATCTTGTATTTCTGATCAATTTCTTTCCACGGATCAGAATCGAGTTGTTTGATGCCAAGGCTGATACGTTGATTGACCTTGTCGATATCGAGAACCACCGCTTCTACTTCATCGTTCTTCTTCAGAACTTCGCTCGGATGATTGATCTTGCGAGTCCAGCTCAGGTCCGAGACATGGATCATGCCGTCGATTCCTTCTTCAAGCTCAACGAAGGCGCCGTAGGCGGTCATGTTACGGATCTTGCCTTTCACCTTCGAGCCGATCACGTACTTCTGCTCGATTGCATCCCACGGATTTGGTTCAAGCTGGCGAACACCCAAAGAGATCTTTTGCTCTTCCTTGTTCACGCCTAGCACGACGGCCTCAATTTCCTGGCCTTGCGTCAAAACGTCGGACGGACGCGTTATCCGTTTTGTCCAGGAGAGCTCGGATACGTGAATGAGTCCTTCGACTCCCTCTTCGATCTCTACAAAAGCTCCGTAAGGCACCAGGTTCGTGACCTTGCCCTTAACAGTCGCGCCGACTGGGAAACGTTCCTCGATCTTGTCCCAAGGATTACGTTGCGTCTGCTTGAGACCGAGGGAAACGCGTTCTTTCTCCCGGTTGATATCGAGAACCACAACATCGATTTCCTGACCAATCTTAAGGAGTTCGCTCGGGTGAGTCAGCCGGCCCCAGGTCATGTCTGTGATATGGAGCAGCCCATCCATCCCATCGAGATCGATGAAGGCTCCGAAATCGGTCAGATTCTTAACTGTACCTTTGACGGTATTACCAACCTGAACCGATTCGAGGAATTTGGCGCGTTTCTCAGCGCGTTCGTGCTCGATGATTTCGCGTCGGCTCAGAACGACGTTCTTACGCTCGTCATTGATTTTGACGATTTTGAAATCGTAAGTGTTGCCGACAAACTGCTGAAGATCCTTCGGGGGGACGATGTCGATTTGGGAGCCTGGAAGAAACGCTTCGACACCGATATTAACGGTCAAACCGCCTTTCACGATAGCCTTTACTTTGCCCTTAATCAGGCCGTCTCCCTGAAAGACTTTAACGATTTTGTCCCAGTTTTGCTTGTGAGCGGCTTTCTCCTTGGAGAGAACGATCATCCCGTCTTCGTTTTCAAGCTTCTCAAGAAGGACTTCGACCTCGTCACCGACTTCGACTTCACTCATGTCGTCGAACTCTGAGACCGGGATAACACCCTCGGACTTGTAACCAATGTCCACTAAAACCTCACGCGGGCGAATCTCCAGTATACGGCCCTTAACGATGCTGCCTTCTTTGAAATCGCGCAGGGACTTCGCGATTAGCTCCTGCATTTCTGTCATAAAGAGTTTACGAACTAACAAACCACGGTTGCCACTAGGGTTATTCCGGGTCCGGGCGCCCCGTACCTGGGGGTCTGCCTTTACGGACTCGGAGGGAAGCGGAATTTAGCCGGAAAAGGCTGAGTAGCAAGGCGAATCTTAGGCGGCGCCGAAAGCATGCGGGGCCGCCGCAAGGGTTGGCTCCTTTAGAAGACTGGAGATCGAGAATGGTTTGGTTCATTGGACAGGTCGGAATGAAAGAAGCGGCGAAGCCGCGAATCAAAAGAGCCTGGTTCTCTATAACCAGATGACCACGCGCTGAAGGTGCGTCTCATCGGGGCGCTTGGCTCCGGAAATATCGAGTTCAGCACGCCACGTGCGCGACACGCCCCCTCGATTGAAGCGCACTTTCAGTGCGGCCCGCTGTTTCTGCGTACGACCTAGGGCTACGCTACGCCCTAGGCTATATTTTTAGGCTTCGGCTTCGCCGCAGGAGGCAGCCCTTTCAGGGCTGCCGTTGGCGGTCAATGGTCCTCCGTCGACCGTTCAACGTTTCGGCCGAGGGCGTAAAATAGCTAAAAGTGGTATTACCGAGGCGCATATCCCTCGGGAAACACTTAACTGAGAACAGGAAACCTAACGGTCGACGGAAGACGGTCGACGGAGGACAGAAAACCTCGGCGCGACTACTTCATCAAAAGGACCGAGCGGGCGCGTTTGATTTCGCGGGTGATTTTCCGGTGCATATGCGCCGGCATACCGGTGACTCTGCGAGGGAGTATTTTCCCGCTTTCCGTAACGAACTTCTTCAGGAGATCGGGGTTCTTGTAGTCGATCGCTTCCGTCGCGATGTCAATGCGACGACGCGGCATGATGCGGTTTGCGCGACGGAAATTCGATCTGCGTTTAGCGGTTTTCGGTTCCATGAACTATTTGGTCTCCCGGTGTAACGTGTGCCGGCGGAGAAAAGGATTGTATTTCTTTTTTTCGAGGCGGCCTGGCGTATTCAGGCTCTTCTTATTGCGGGTCGTAACGTACCGCGACGCAGGTTTGCCCTCTGCTTTCGCCTCAGTGCACTCGAGAGTGATAATGTCTCTAGGCATAATTGGTTAGTCCTTCGACTCTGGCGCCGCCTCTTCCTCTTCGCTTTCGCTCCCTTCATCCTCGGTCAGGCCAAAGAGCGAGGTGACAGGCTGACGCACGCGTTGGGCTTTTTTCTGTTTCTCAATTTGCGTTTGGCATTCGACGGTAAATCGAGCAAACGGGATTGCTTCCAAGCGAGCGTGTGGGATCGGTTTACCGGACATTTCACAGATACCATAGGTTCCGGCATCCACCCGTTTCAAAGCCTCTTCGATCTCGTATAAGGCGTCCTGCTCTTGGGAAAGAAGGCTCAGCGCGAAATCGCGATCATATGCATCGCTACCGGCATCAGCCTGATGCATACCAAAAGCCGAAGCTTCACTGCCTTCGGCTCGCGACCGTAGGGTGTCGCGGGATACACCCATCATTGAATCGAGAAGGCTGTCGCGAAGTTGGAGGAGCTTGCCCTTTTGCTTACGCAAAAACGGCGAAAGATTCTCGTCGTTCCCGCTGCTATTCGAACTGCTTACCGGTGCTTTCTGGCTGCGGCGTGAGTTGATCTGGCCGTTCGCAGAGACCGTTTCCTTCTTTTGTGTTTTAGATTTCGCCATAAGATAAACAAGGCGCGTATGGTTTTTTGCCAGCCACTCCCGTTTTAGGAAGGGCGAACATATACTGGTAATTAGACGGCCACGCAAGGGGAAAGATACTGAGTATGTACCCGGAGTTTAAGGTCGGGGAAGACCCCCTTTTTCGGTTGGGTTTTTGGCTGATGGCATCGCCAAAATTTGCGTCCTAGGAGCTGGCGCTGGCGTAACGGCTCGACGCAATTCGCCAGACAAACCGCGAAAAGAGCAGCATCAAAATGGATGCGCAGAGGAGGTGGACGATAAGGAGCCAAGGTGTCGCAGAAGCCTGCGTCAGGACACGGGTCGGAACATTAGTGACCACGATGACTGGAATCAGCCAGCTGAAGACAAATTTCATGACGCCTTTGAAAACGGCGTCCGGGTAGCGCGCCAGATTAATAATGTTGTAATAGCCCCACATCAGGCCCTGCGCGCGGATAATCCAAAAGCTGACAGACGCCAGGGCGAACATAATCGCGTAATGGATCGTCACGCCGAGGCAGACGGTGGCAATATAGAGGAGTATCTGCCCGATACCGGGTGTAACGTGCAGCTGCATAAGCGAATAAATTACAATTCCTACGCCCACGAGTGCGTTGACCAGGCTATCTAACCCGAATCGCCGCAGCGACGTCATAAATTGGCCGTCGACAGGCTGGAGCAGCACAAAATCCAGTTTCCCGGTTCGGACCAACTCGGGGATATTGGTAACGTTTACCTGGAAAAAAGCCTGGAAAATCTGGCTGATGATCTGGTGCGTTCCAACCAGCAGGACCATCTGCCATTTCGTCCAGTCGCCGATCCTCTCTACGTGGCTGAAAATGACCTCGATAAAGACGAGCTGCCCAACGAACCAGAGCGCTTCGACGACCATCCAGAGGACGAAGTTCAGCTTGAAACTCATCTCGCGGATAAGCGAGTTGCGTAACATCACGCCGTAGACAGCCAAATATTTTCGGAGGATAGACATGCCGGCACGGTTACGGTTCCGGGTTACGGGTTCCGGGCGCCCGTCGTCTCAGATTTCTAAAGCCGAGACCCGAAACTCGGAACCCGGAACCCGTAACTCTTTGAAAGCTACAACGTCCGGCAAAATTCTTCGAACCGATCGAGCCCCTTCTTAATCACATCCATGCTTGTTGCATAGCTGAACCGGAGGGTGCGATCGTCGCCAAAAGCGATTCCCGGGACGACAGCCACATTGGCCTTGCTCAAAAGCCGATCTGCAAAATTCTGCGATGTGAGGCCAAACTTGCTCACGTTAACCAGCACGTAAAAGGCGCCTTGAGGCCGCACAAAGGTGATGTTCGGAATCTTGGAAAATCGCTCTACCATGTACTCGCGACGTAGATTGAATTCGTCGCGCATATCGTTCACCGGCTGTTGATCACCTTTGATTGCCGCCAATGCACCCTTTTGCCCGAAAGAGCACGGGTTGGATGTACTATGGCTCTGGATGGAATCGATCGCTTTCGCGATAGGCTCCGGCGCGCCTAGATAGCCGAGCCGCCACCCAGTCATTGCGTACGACTTGCTGAAACCGTTCACCGTGATGGCAAGGTCGTAGAACTCTTTTCCCAGGGACGCGATGCTAACGTGTTTGACATCATCGTACACCAGCTTTTCATAGATCTCGTCCGAGAGGATTAAGATCTCTTCTTCGGCCGCTACGTTGGCGATCGCTTGTAATTCCTCCCTTGTATAGACTGCGCCGGTAGGGTTACACGGGCTGTTCAAGATGATCATCTTGGTCCGAGGCGTCATCGCGTTCTCGAACTCTTCGGCAGTCATTTTCCAACCATTTTCTTCTTTGGTTTGCACGAAGATAGGGTCAGCACCGGCAAGCCGGACCATCTCGGGATAACTGAGCCAGTACGGAGCGGGGATAATGACTTCGTCTCCGTCCTGGCAAGTCGCGTCGACTGCGTTGTAGCAAGAGTGTTTTGCTCCGTCGCTGACGATGATTTGTGAGGCTTTGTAATCGATATGATTCTCGGTCAACAGCTTGTCAGCAATTGCCTGTCGCAACTCAGGTATACCCGAGCTCGGGGTATATTTAGTGAAGCC
The DNA here is from genome assembly GCA_046727495.1 of bacterium. Classification (GTDB taxonomy): domain Bacteria; phylum Verrucomicrobiota; class Verrucomicrobiia; order Chthoniobacterales; family JAFAMB01; genus JBKPBY01. Next base: position 21,832 of record JBKPCS010000129.1, read on the forward strand.
CGTTTCCAGAGCGGCCATCGCCGCGGCCTTGATATGCTCTGGAGTATCGAAGTCTGGTTCGCCTGCGCCGAAGCTGCAAATGTCGATACCTTCCGCCTTCATCGCTTTGGCTTTGCTGTCGATGGAAAGGGAAAGGGAGGGGGTCAAGCTGGTGGCTCTAGCGGAAAGTTGCATAACGAGAATCTCCACGACTATATGGCGTTCTCCTGGTTTTCAACCAAGAATCGCTTTTCGCGTGATTCTAAATCCTCTTCTTCCTGACCTCCATTGTCATCCATTTTCCTCTGCGTCGACGACAGCAAATCGTACCGCCGAGGCGGCGAACGACATCCTCAATCATTTTTTCCTGATCGCGCAAAATTCCCGACAAAATCAGCGAACCCGACGATTTGAGTGCTCTCCAGAGTGGACGCGCTGCCGAGCAAAACAGCTCCGCATAAAGATTCGCCGCGATGATATCGAAGCGAGCTGGAGATTGAAATCTCATAACGTCCGCAACCTGAAAACTGATTTCTTTCACCCGATTCATTCGGGCATTGGTTTTCGCCAGACGAATTGCGACCGAATCGAAATCGAAAGCAACGACTCGGTCCGCTCCCAATTTTTTGGCCGCAATCGATAAAATTCCTGTTCCGGTCCCGGCATCGAGAAAGCTCCATGAACTCTTCCGTGGTGCGATATCGACCAATAGCCGAAGGCATCCAGCGGTCGTCGGATGATCGCCAGTGCCGAACGCAAGGCTGGCCGGAATATGAATCGTGTTAGGGTCTAGAACCGAATCTGGCAGCGGTTCATCATTTTGAATGAAAAGGCGCCCCCGAATCGAGATCGGCTTTTTCAGCACAACGCTTCTTACCCAATCGGCGGTTGAGCGATTCAGATCGCGTATTTCTCCTCCGAATTGCTTCACCAGGAGTCGCGATTCCTTTGCCGTAATATCAAAGATTTCTAGTCGAATCCGGTGGGAGCCGGCCAATTGGGTGACAACCAGGCGCTCCCGTCCTAGAAACGCCAATCGTTCCTGCCACGAATCAAGCCATTTCTCTCCGCCTAATTTACGCCAGGTTAACATGAGCGATATTCCTTGCGTACTGTTAGACGAATTTTTAGTGTCCCTCTCGCCGCAGTGGCGTGGTTGCAATCCACAATGGAGAGTCGAGGACAGAAGATTAGAAGAGCCGCAAATGATTCACCACATTGTTTTGTATAAGCTTAAACCGGAAGTGACTACTCAGGAGCTCGAGGAGATTTTGATTCAGACTCGCATGCAGCTTTTGAAGATTCCGGTAGCGATGAATGTGCGATGTGGCCGCCGCCTCGATCCTAAGAACGAATGGCCTTTTTTTGTGGCGGTGGATTTCGATTCAAAGGATCGGCTCGCCATGTTTAAGGAAGAGCCGATCTATATCAAGTTCATCGAGGAAACGATTAAGCCAAACACCGGTGAACAGCTTGTGCTGGATTACGAGACCGATCCGAAGCGCAAGCACTCATAGAGTTTGCTGCAGACGTAATCAATCTCTGCGGTCGAAAGGGTGAATGGCGGGGTGAACGAGAGCACGTTGCCGGCTTGGCCGCCGCCAAGAAAGATCAGCCCTTCTTTTAAGCCGCGTTGCACGACTTTTGCCGCGAGTCCGGAGCTATCGTCGTCCTGGACAAGCTCAACGCCGATCATCAGTCCAATTCCTCGCACGTTACCAATTTTATCTGACTTTATTCCCGCCAGGCGTTCGCGAAAATATCTGCCCAACTTCTGCACCTGTTTCGGAAGATTGGGATCCAGATGAAGTTCGATCGAAGCGAGTGCCATCGCGCATCCCATTGGATTCCCTAGAAATGTTGAAGTGTGGAGGGCCTCGCCGCTGGATCGCGGCCACGCGTCCATTATCTCCGCTCGGCCTATGCAGGCCGAAAGCGGGAAACCGGTCGTTAACCCTTTACCGACGCAGATGAGATCCGGGTAGACGGCAAATTGATCACAAGCGAATAACGAACCGGTTCGGTTGAACCCGGTATAGATCTCGTCGAACACGAGCAGAATTTTATAGGTGTCACAAATCTGGCGTAGCATGCGCAAGAAATCGATCGGCGGTACAACTTCTCCCCCGCGTCCGAGACAGGGCTCAACGATGATGCATCCGATTAAGCGTTGCCGGATTGTTTCAACGATTTGCTCTTCGATTGATTCTAAGCACGAACTCGCGCAGTTGGGAAATCGTGCGCCGTCGAGACGATACCCTTCGGTTCGGCCGAACGGGCAACGATAGCAATACGGATAAGGAATCCAGGTAGTGAAATCTCGCAGCTGTTGCTGAAACGGCTCGCGAAACCACGGTATACCGATCACTTCAAGGGCGCCGTAACCGAGACCATGATAGGCGCCGGAAAAGGCGATCACCCCGGATTTACCGCTATGCAGTAATGAAGTCTTGATTGCTACTTCGACTGCTTCAGATCCAGAATTGCACAACGTAGTTTTTGCCGGACCGAGCTGCCAGCGTTCAAAAGTGATTTCGCTCAGTTTTGCACAGAGCCGGGCCTTAGCCCGGGTCGGATGAACGTCTCCCATCGCGTGCATCAGCTTGGCCGATTGCTCAGATAGTGCAGCATTGATGCGCGGGTGTGTGTGCCCGTGAGCCGCTACAGCAAACCCGGCGGTTAAGTCGAGAAATCGATTGCCGTCTACATCCCAGACGTTGACGCCATCGGCGCGCTCCCAAAAAATCGGAAAGCCGGAATCCAGGTAAGTGACATTCCAATTCTCGTATCGGGCCAGCTGGGAAGCCAACTCGCGAGAAGCAGGTCCAGGAATTTCCGTGATGAGCTCGGGGAACATTAGCGTTTCGCGTTTCGCGAGGCCTCGCATATCGCCAGTCGCGCGAAACGCGAAACTATAGAGCCAAACGCGAAACGCCGCTGCCTACGCCGCTTCGCGGTGCCTCAATAGATTCGCATACAATGCGGCGAATGCTTTTGCCGATTCGACCCAGGAAAAATCCACAGCCTTCGCCCTGCTTACGGGGGCGTTCCAGGAATCTCGCTTCCGATAAAGCTGGCTGGCTCGCCTTACCGCATCCCAAAGGCCTCGGCTAGAGTTGCGCTGATAAATGAATCCGTAGCCGGTATCGTTCAATGGATCGTAATCGGTAACCAATTGATGAATGCCGCCATCGGCTCGAACCACCGGTAGTGTTCCATAGCGAAGCGCCGTCTGAAGTGTCACACCTCTATATCCCACCGAACCGGGAAAGAGAGCGAAATCAGCCCCAGCCAGCACTCGTTGTAAAAGCGCCTGGTCTGGATTCGAGCGGTATGCGAATCGGGTCGGATATTTTCTTTCGGCGACCAGTATCTCCGGCAGCCGCAAGGTTTCACCTGTCACGATCAGGCATGCGTCCGAAGTCAGGATAAGATCGAGAATAGGAGCAACTTGATTGAAGGCGGCGGCGTCGGAGGGATCGACCGGCAACGCGATTACCGGGCCTTTTACAGCGCTATCAAGACCGAGTTCACTGAGGAGATTTTGTCGGGCTGCCGCTTTGCCGTTACCTCTCCTGCCTTTCTGCGCGGGCAATGGCGGATTGCTTTGCGAATAGTCGACTCCATGCGGGATGCCAAATAGATGACCCTGATTTTCTCGCAAAACGACATCCAGTCCGAAGCCGTGCTGCGGGGCAAACGCCTCAAACAAACCGACTTCGCCAGGAAATGTCACCGCGTCCGCTGCGAGAATGCCTCCCTTCAAGAAGTTGAGGCGTCCGTAAAACTCAACACCTCGCGGACTGAAATAACTTCCCGGCAGCCCGGTCAGGGCAAAATCAAAACTCCAGAACGAACCTTGATGTTCTAAGTTATGAATCGTCAGTACGGTTCGGAAAGGAAGTTGTTGGTCCCGGACGAAAACGGGCACTAGCGCGGCAGGCCAGTCGTGGCAATGAATTACGTCGACCGCAGGCGATAAGCGGCTGGCTAGCTCGGCAGCTGCGCGCGCGAAAAAAATGAATCGCTCCGAATTGTCTTCGTATGGCTTTCCATTGCCCGAATAGATTCCAGAGCGATCGAAGTATTCGTCTTTGCGGACGAGAAAGATTTGGCTCGGGGCGGTGCTCTCGAAGATTTCGGCCGAAACTTTCTTTGCGCCGAGCGAAACTTGAAATTCGACTCCGGTTGATTTCGGTTCCGTGGCTCTGATCGAGCGGTAGAGGGGCAACACAACACTGACGTCGTGCCCCAGTTTTCTTAGTTCAGCCGTCAGCTTCGCCACCTGTTCTCCGAGGTCCCCGGTGGAAACGAGCGGGGCGAACTCACTGGTTGCCATTAAAATCTTCATGCAATAAACTCCTGTTGAATAGGCTTCGGTACGCAACGTGTCTTTGAGTATAAATTGAAACCACAGTGACACGCACCTGAGAAATGAAAGTACCTTGTCAACGAGCCACTGCTTGCTAAGGTGGCAAATTCTTGACCCAGAGCTATGACATTGGGCTCCCTGCTATCAGTAGACCAGATTATTCCCGAAATGAAGGCCACCGAACGGTGGACAGCCATCGTGGAGTTGATAGATCTGCTGGTACAGAAAGGGCATATCCAGAGCGGCGACAGAGATTCTGTGCTGGCGGCTCTGAGACAACGGGAGGAGACCATGAGCACGGGAATCGGATTCGGTATTGCGATTCCACATGCTTCTTCGAATTGCGTGACTCAAGTTGTTGCTGCATTCGGCCGGTCCTCGACCGGGATCGAGTTTGATTCTCTCGATAATTCGCCGGTCCGATTCATCGTCCTGTTTATTGTTCCCAAGGACCAGTTCCAGGTGCATCTGCGCACATTGGCAGCCATTGCGAAGTTTCTCAACGACAAGACCGTACGCGAGCGTCTCGGCCGTGCGGGGTCTTCCGAGGAGATTTTGTCGATTTTCGATAACAAAGCGCCGCATCCCCAGGCCAGCTAGAGGGCATGGCGACGGTTGCGCAGATCTTAGAAGAGCGGCTTCAGGACGCTCTAGAAAGGGCCGGGATTCGGGCAGACGAGCCTGTCCAGGTAACACCTACGGCGGAGGAGCGCCATGGCGACTACCAGACCAATATCGCGATGGTGCTGGGCAAAAAGCTCAAACAAAGCCCGCGAGCGATTGCTGGCCAAATCGTCGAAAAGTTAAATGTTGAGGACATTGGGCCGGCCGCCGAGATTGCGGGTCCAGGCTTCATCAACTTCAGGTTAGCGACCAATTTTGTCTGCCAGCGGCTGCTGTCGTGTGCGAGTGACGCACGGCTCGGGGTCGACCTCGTGGCTTCACCAAAAAGGCTGATCATTGAGTTCAGCTCCCCGAACATCGCTAAGCCCATGCATGTCGGACATATCCGTTCTACAATCCTGGGCGATACGCTTGCCCGGGTCGCCCGTATTTTGGGGCACGAAGTCATTACTGATAATCATCTCGGGGACTGGGGAACCCAGTTTGGAAAAGTTGTCTATGGATGGAAGAACCTTCTGGACAAATCGGCACTCAATTCCGAACCGGTTGATGAACTGGTTCGTATCTATCGAGTTGCTGACGACCTGTCGAAACGCGATCCAGCAGTTCTAGAAATCTGCCGATCTGAGCTAGTCAAGCTCCAGCAAGGAGATCCGGAAAATCTGCAGATCTGGAAAAAGTGCGTGGATTTCTCGAAACAGGAATTTGCCAAGATCTATAACCGGCTTGGCGTCCATTTCGATGAGCAGCTTGGTGAAAGCTTTTACAATCCTCAGCTTGCAGGCGTTGTAGAGGAACTGTTGAAGCGCGGGATCGCCCGGGAAAGCGAAGGCGCAGTTGTGGTGTTCGATCCAGATGTAAGCGAAACGCCCTTCATGGTGCGCAAGTCCGACGGTGGTTTTGGATACGCCACGACAGACGTTGCGACACTCGAGTTCAGGATTCAGAAGTGGCATCCAGACGGGATCTGGTACGTTGTGGGAACGCCGCAACAATTGCATTTTGCGCAGCTTTTCAGTCTGGCTCGTAAACTGGGGATTACCATTGATCTGCAACATATCCCTTTCGGCAGCATCCTCGGTGAAAACCGAAAGTTGATGCGAACGCGGACTGGGGAATCTGTACCGTTGAAAGAGCTTCTGGACGAAGCGATGACCCGAGCAACGGCCTTGGTGGCCGAAAAGAATCCGGAACTGAGTGCAGCGGAACGATCCGCCATTGGACAGATCGTCGGCTTGGGAGCGATCAAGTATGCTGAGTTATCCCAGCATCGGTTAACTGACTACGTCTTTTCTTGGGACAAACTATTGTCGCTTCAAGGGGACACAGCGCCCTATCTGCAAAATGCATACGTACGAAGCCGAGCAATATTCCGGAAGCTGAATGAGCAGTTTGTTTTGCCGGAATCAATCGAGCTTCGGGAGCCCTCCGAGGTAGCGGTAGCAAAAAAGATTCTGCAATTCGGAGAGGCGGTTCCTTCGATCTTGGACGGCTTCAAACCAAATGTGCTGGCCAACTACTTATACGAACTGGCGGCACAATTCCACGTCTTCTACGAGTCGTGTCCCGTGTTGACGGCGCAAGGGGTTACACGGCAGAGCCGGTTGTTTTTGTGTGATGTGTTCGATCGGGTCCTACAGAAGGGCCTCGAATTATTAGGGATTCAGGTGCCGGAACGGATGTAAAAAGAAATCTGTGGAATCTGGGAAAACTGCGGTTCTAGTGGTTGTGCAAATCTATGACGCACGCATCGATTGAGTCTCATCAGTTGCCTGACGCCCATGGATATTTCGGATCGTTTGGGGGAGTCTTCGTTCCTGAGACGTTGATGCCTGCGGTCCACCAGTTGGCAGAAGCGTATGAGGCAGCTCGGAAGGACCCGGCCTTTCAGTCAGAACTGGAGCGCCTTTTGAAAGAGTATTGCGGGCGTCCGACTCCACTCTATTTCGCCGAGCAGCTAACAAGGGATCTCGGTGGCCCCCGGATTTATCTGAAACGCGAAGACCTCCTCCACACTGGAGCGCACAAAATCAACAATGCGGTCGGACAAGCGTTGTTAGCGAAAAGAATGGGAAAGACGCGGGTAATTGCCGAGACCGGCGCGGGTCAGCACGGAGTTGCAACCGCGACGGTGGCAGCGCGCTCCGGGCTGGAGTGCGTAATTTATATGGGCGAAGTCGATATGAAACGACAGGCCCTGAACGTGGCCCGGATGGAGTTTCTTGGTGCCAAGGTGGTTCCGGTGGGCGTCGGCCAGGCAACGCTGAAAGAGGCGATCAACGAGGCCATGCGCGACTGGGTCACGAATGTCCGCAATACTCACTACCTCCTGGGAACCGCGTACGGCCCGCATCCGTATCCAATGATGGTTCGAAATTTCCATCGCGTCATTGGCGATGAAGCGAGGCGTCAGATCCTCGATGTTGAAGGGCGCCTGCCGGATTGGCTCGTTGCATGTGTCGGCGGCGGAAGCAACGCGATCGGATTGTTTTACGCTTTTCTGGAAGATCCAACTGTCCGGATGGTTGGAGTGGAGGCGGGAGGGCGGGGAATCCGGCCAGGCGACCACGCCGCACGGTTCCAGGGAGGCAGACTGGGTGTATTACAAGGGACAAAAACGTTCTTGCTGGCGGATGACGATGGTCAGATCCAGGCGACGCACTCCGTGTCAGCCGGGCTAGACTATGCTGCGGTTGGACCCGAGCACAGCTACCTCCGTGACACTGGACGCGCGACTTATGACTATGCGACAGATGACGAAGTCATTGCCGCGTTTAAGCAACTGGCGCGCAGCGAAGGTATACTGCCGGCGCTGGAGTCGGCCCACGCCGTCGCCTACCTGATGAAGCATTCAAGAGAGATGGACAAAGAAGAGATTGTGATCATCAATTTGTCCGGGCGCGGCGATAAGGATGTGCAGCAGGTTGCTCAATTTTGCGAATCGAAGCCGTGATAGAGATTCCAGCCGAAGTTCCGATCATGTCGTTACCGAATGCGGTGCTATTTCCGCATTCGCTTCTGCCGTTGCACATTTTCGAGCCTCGTTATCGAGCGATGCTCGCGTATTGCCTGGATCAAGACCGAATGTTTGCGGTTGCGCTCAGGAAGCCCGCCTCGGCGGTTGCCCACCGAGTGAAGGACCATTTCCCAATCGCGGGTGTCGGTTTGATCCGTGCGTGTGTCGGGAACGAAGATGGAACATCGAATCTGGTTCTCCAAGGACTTGCTCGGGTCCGCCTCCTGGAATGGACGCAAAAGGAACCGTTTCGGGTCGCGCGGACGGAGATTGTCGAGTCAACGCTGAACAATCCAATCGAGGCTGACGCGCTCGGTGCGAAGGTTAAGGAAATGTGCCATGAAATCGAGCAGATGAGTGTCCCGATGCCGTTGAATTTGATGGATCATCTGGTGCAGATGGATTCAACGGATGTCCTCTCGGATGTCGTTGCGGCGGCGTTTGTCGGCGAACGGTACCAGCGGCAGCAACTGTTAGAGGTGGCAGAAGTGAGTGCTCGATTGAGATTATTGATCCAATTTCTGCGGGCGCAGATGGGAAAGAATAGTTAGCCACGGCCAGCGTGGGTCGACCGCGACCCGGTGGCTGGCTCGCGACTCTATCATCCATCCCTTCAGGATGGCAGAGGCGCGTTTCTCTCCAGCCCCCTCAGCAGCTCGTTCTTTAACCCACACCTTTGATCGCTTTCGCTACCGTCGAAACAATCCGATCGATTTGATCTTCATTGATGATCAGCGACGGCGACAGGATCAAGTTCTCTCCCGCTGCCCGCGTCAGCACGCCATACTCAAAGCATTTTAGGAAAACGTCATACGTGCGAGTGCCGGGCGCGTCAGGCCGTTGCGCAAGCTGAATCGCTGCCAGAAGACCGATATTCCGAATGTCGACGATATGGGGTAAGCCCTTCAATGAATGAACAGCCTTTTCCCAAAGAGGCGCAGTCGCTGCGCAGCGTTTTGCCAACTCCTCTTCTTGATGCACGTCCAGTGTCGCCAACCCGGCTGCGCAGGCCAGCGGATGGCCCGAGTAGGTGTATCCGTGGGCCAATTCAATTCCATATTCCGGTCCCTGCATGAAGGCTTGGTAAATCCCCTTCCGCACGATCGCGGCTCCCATCGGTACCGCGGCGTTGGTCATCGCTTTGGCAATCACCATGATGTCGGGTAGAACGCCGAAGTACTCGGCGCCAAATCGGGCGCCCAGCCGGCCAAACCCGGTGATCACTTCATCAAAGATCAGCAGGATACCGTATTTATCGCAGATGCTCCGCAAACGCTTGAGGTAACCTTTCGGTGGAGGGAGCACACCGGTCGCCCCGGCGACCGGTTCTACAATGACTGCAGCAATCGTATCCGCTCCATGAAGCCCTACGATGTCCTCCAGGTTATCGGCAAGATGCGCACCCCATTCCGGCTCGCCGCGACTGAAGGCTTGATGGTCGGCGTTATAGGTGTGAGGCAGATGGTCCACTCCCGGTAAAAGCGCACCGAACGGCTTGCGATTGTTCACCATTCCGCCCACGGACGTGCCCCCGAAATTCACGCCGTGATACGCGCGTTCGCGACCGACCAGCCTGGTTCTCGAGGCTTGCCCCTTTAAACGATGATAGGCGAGCGCTATCTTCAGCGCGCTGTCAACTGCCTCCGAGCCCGAGCATCCGAAAAACACATGATCCAGATCACCCGGCATCACCCCTGCGAGCCGGCTTGCATGCTCAAATGCTTTTGGATGGCCCATCTGAAAGCTTGAAGCGAAGTCCAGCTCGGCCGCCTGTTTCTGAATTGCTTCAACGATCCTGGGATGGCAATGACCGGCGTTGATGCACCAGAGTCCAGCGACAGCATCGAGAATCTCTCGGCCAGTTACATCCGTGACGAACATCCCTTTACCGGCGGCAACCAATCTAGGCGCAGCTTTGAACTGTCGATTTGCCGTAAACGGCATCCAATATGCACTAAGATCGTTAACAGGTGACGTATGCATGGGATTCCTTTCGATAGGTCGGAAGCGAGGCACTGAAGGCAGCCCGCAACAATTCCAGGAGCTTACTTTCTGTTGCGTCCAGTCGCAATCAGTATGTTAAGGATATTTAACATGTGACCGGGACTGCGTCGGCCACATCCCACCCTGCTACCGACGCTTCAGACCGATGTACTTGGCCAACCAATCGTACCTGTCCTCGAGTGCCTGCGGATCGTTTAAATCGTGCCCGGTATCGTAGTAGATTACTTTCTTTGGATCGCTGGCGGCCGAAGCGTAGTGGTCCATCGAGGCCTTGCCGAAGTACTGCTCATACTTGGCAAACTGCAGTAACAAAGGAATTGGAGCAGCATGTCCGACGAACTGGACGGCATCGATCTCGCCCACGATTCGGCAGTATTCTTCGAGTTTGCTTTTCGACTGACTCTCGACGTACTCGAGCAAGCCGGGATCAGTGGTTCGCAGCCAGATGTCTCCAGCCTCGGCCACTCCCGCCATTAACACCGAAGTTTTCATACGTTTGTCCACAGCGGCAAGAATCGATCCCCACTGTGCACCGTAGCTATGTCCGACAAAAGCCAGGCGCTTGGAATCAACGTCCGGGCGCTGGAGCAATAGGTCGATGCCGCGGCGAAGATCAATAACGGCCTGGATTTGGATGTCGCGATCTTGCTCCGCTTTTTCGCCGAGGCTCAAGGACTTATGCCAGGGCTGTGGTCGATCCCATGGGTAATCAGGAATTAGCGAAACCGCGCCGGCTCTAGCGTAAATCTTGGCTTCAGGAATAAACTCCGCTCGCGTGCCGTTACCCCAATGACCGAATAGGATGGCAGCAAAAGGTCCTTTTCCCTTCGGAACGACGAGATAGGCCCCTACCGGTCCGCCCTTTGGGCTTGCATAAGTGATATCGTGAAGCGTCGCATCATCGAACTCTTCAATAACCTTGTCCTGGATATCGAGCGGCTGCTTAGGGTCGTAGTCGAAGAGAGCGACCTTCGATTGGAAATCGGTCGACGTCTCAGCCAAAGCCGTCAATGCGGTGAGTAGGAGGAAAACCGTCGAATAACGTTTTTTGTGTGAAGGATTCATTTCGCCTACAGCGTCATCCGCGCGCGGGTTTTATGTGAAGGTTTCCCTTTCGTCCTGGCAACTGGACGCGGATGAATCGCTTTTTGCCCGTCGCCAGCAACAGGAAGCTTCGGTGCGAGCGCCTCCAACGCTTTTTCAGTGAACACGCGGAGTCCGAGGTCCGGGTGGAATCCGTGAATCTCTTTGACATCGGTTGCCAACAAGAACTCAATAATCCCGTTGGTCACAACCTGCCCGGGAACCAGGATCGGAAAACCGGGCGGATAAGGCGTCACGAAATTTGCAGATACGTACGTGCGATCGGGCGATCGCGCGGCTTCGGCGAGCGGGATGTACTCTACTTTGTCTTCGTCGTATGCCAGGAAGTAAGCAGCACGCATATCGCCCTCGCTCGTGCCCGCAGATGCGCCCGGACGAAAGGCGTCGTGGAACCGGCTGAAATCGGGTAGCGGCGGCAGCTCTTCGCACAGTGAAGTAACACGGCGTTTATGAATGCGGCATTCGATCGGACTTGCGTTCTGAAGCTCTTCATCGATTCCCTGCGCGATTTTGACCAGGACCTCAATCAGATAGGCTATTGAGCTGCGAGTGGTGCCGATATTGGTCATGAACAAGACGGTGTTTCGTGAGGTCTTGTTGATCTGAATTCCGAACTTGTTCATGAGAAAGTCGTTCTTGAACGTGTTGCCGTCGACGCCGATCGGCCCCACGTACAGCGTCAGCCGAGTTGGATCGAGAACGAACTCGTCGTCCGCCCAGGCCCTTTCCATCGTAGACCATCCTTTCGCCGGGCAGTGGGTAGATTGGCGAAACTCGGGCGGGATCAAATCTTCGGTCCCAAGGAAGCGGAAATATTTGGCCAGAATCGGGTGAGTGGTGACGCGTTCGCGGAGTACCATCGCCATTTCCAACTGTTTCTGAACCAGTTCGTATCCTTCGAGCTCGACTTGCCGGCGACCGACATCAAGCGAAGCGAGAATCTGATAATTGGGCGAAGTCGACGTATGGGTCATGAACGCTTCGCGGAACGTTTCCTCCGTCTTCGAGCGGAAATCCTGATCGTTCACATGGATCATCGAACCTTGGCGGAGAGTAGTCAGGGTTTTGTGGGTTGACTGGGTGCTGTACACGCGCACTCGCACTTTGTCCGGGTCGGGTAGCAGCCGGGTCGAAAGCAATTTCGCTTCGTCCGCCGCTTTCATCGTCTCCTTAAATGTCTCCCATTGTTTCCTGTACTCAGGGCTGGCGTACCGCTCTCGGAGCCGATCTGCGGTTGCCATCGCGGTGCGTTGCCGATAAGTGGGTGTAAACCGGGCGAAAGCGAACCACGCTTCATCCCAGAGAAAAACCAGATCCGGCTTAATGGCCAGGCATTCTTCCATCACGCGTTCAACGTTGTATACGATGCCGTCGAAGGTGCAGTTGGTTAGCAGAACTAGACGAACTCGGTTGAGCTGGCCGGCCTTGCGAAACTCGAGAAGAGCCTTCTTGATTTCTGAAAGCGGCACCGCTCCATACATCGAATACCGATGGAGCGGGTATGAATCGAGGTAGCGCACATTCGCGCCGGCGAGGACCATGCCGTAATGGTGTGATTTGTGGCAATCGCGATCGACAAGCACAATGTCCCCGGGCCGGGCAAGAGCCTGCACAACGATCTTATTTGCCGTGGAGGTTCCGTTCGTTACAAAGAACGTGTGGCGAGCGCCGAATGCGCGCGCAGCGTATTCTTGTGCGGCCTTCAATGCTCCAGACGGGTACAATAATGAATCGAGTCCACCGGATGTAGCCGAGGTTTCGGCGAGGAAGATGTTCATTCCGTAAAACTCGGCCATGTCCTGGATCCAATGCGATTTGACGATCGATTTACCGCGCGAAACCGGAAGCGCATGAAAAACGCCGGTCGGTTGGCGCGCGTACGTGCGAAGCGCATTGAAGAACGGCGCTTCAAAGCGGGCGTTGACGCCGCGTTGTAGGCTGAGATGCAATTCGAGAAAATCTTCCTGCCGGTAGAACACTCGCCGAAATTTCTGGCTTATGTTGCCTGCGACATCCTCAACCGCAGCATCAGTTACGAGGTAGAGATCGATCTCAGGGCGCAGCTTTCCGATTACCGCTCCCAGCAGCGGCCCTCGCTCGCTGTCTGGGCGATCCTCAAACATCTGTGCATCCATCCCGCCTAGATACGATTTCAGTTCCTCCAGATGATGGTAAGAATGGAAAGGAAATCCGTAGCGGATGACGCATGCCTGAATGTTGTGATTGAAAAGAACGGCGATCAGAGCGTCTTCAAAGCTCGGGACAGCCACAACTTCGTACACAAAGTTATCTTCATCTCGACGGACGCGCCGTAAACCGGCTTTGAGATGTTCCTCTTCGAGCGGTGTCATCGTATCAACGACCAGGACTTCAAAGTAGGGCTTTGAGTGAGAAATCAGCTCTCCCTCTTCGTCGATTCGCTCATGGTCGAGGGCCTCGCTGTCATGTTGCAGATCGAAGCGCTCCGGACGCACCCGGTATGATTCGTTGGCCAAGATACGGTTGATTCGAGCCGCCGTGCGCGCGAGGTGAACGTATTCACGCCGCTCAAACAGGCGCTCCAAATGTGCGAGGCAGGCTTTGCCTGGGAACGCCCAATAGGTTTCAACCGGCTCAAGCAACTGGATGTCACCGGTAATGGCTTGCCGCAGCCGCGCACAATCGCCGTTGCGGCGATCCGTCTCGAACAGGTGCGAAGTATTGTGCATCAGCCGGTTCCAGGCGTCGACTCGGAGCTGGGAGGCGTTGTAATGGGCGAGAAGAGAATCCTCCGCTATAGGTTCGGTCTCGTTCGTTGTATTCATGGCAACAGGAGGGTGGTTCGAACGGTTGGCAGAGTCGCTCTAGGTCTTGGTCGAGCAAGAACGCGATTCTACCGTCTGGGGAAATTTTATCGTACGCGATCCTTCCTCAAATTTTGTAAACGATTGGCGCCAGCGGCAGTCTGGCCAGAGATAGTCTACCCGTTGAACCGCAGGACTGTAAACCGCAGTGTAGAGTGTCCCGGATCCTCTTTCGTAGGCCAGCGAATAGACTGGCGGCTCCAAGAAAGCTTGAACAAATTCTTCTGATCCGGTTGCGTTATTCTGGAGCCGGTCTTCAAGGAACCGCTGTCGTTCGACTGTGGCGGTCGAGCGTGCGTGTTCTTCCCACTCGACCCGTTGCTGGTGGTTGGTGGTGACCGCGACAGGTAAAACAATGGTCGAGCGATCGGGCGCAAGGTAAGCGGTTTGAAAGTCGCCAGTACGATCCAAGACCGTGACGTTATAGGTCATATGGACTGGAACCCGTTTAAGCACCTCAACCGCTTGCTGGGTTGTCGAACAGAACTCCAAAATATATCGCAGAAGCAGCGGAACACCAAACCCCTGCCCGACATCTGGGCGTCCACCGAAGCTCAGCGAGACGGCCAGGCCATGGTCATTGAAACCATCGAGCACGCCCCACAAACAATCGCTCATGGCGATTACCTGACGACCGTTCCAAGCGGTCTTCAGCGTTACTCCTTCGAATAACAAAGGGCTGTAATCGTAGTTCCGCACTAATAACGGCGAACTACCGGACCAGACAGCCTGTGAGCAACTGGTAAGATACGGAGGTGGGCAATAGGAAGATAGGAATCGGGCCGCTAAATCGTCGCCTCCCGCAAGGTCCACCAACTTTTCATATGTCGGCAGGAGCTCAGGCATGTGCTCTCGCAACGCTCGAACACATGTCAGGTAATAAGGACGCGACCGTTCGCCCGCCTGCAGGAACCATTGTTCGTAGGAGGGCCAAAGCCGTTTGAACAGCGCGCCCCATTTCGATCCGGGGACGTCTTCGGCTATGGCCTCGAATTTCATTTGAAGGTGGACAAAGCTTGTAGGGCGGCAGGCCTCTGCCGCCGAAACCCATCGTCAGGCAAGCTGCGTCTTGAACCGAGAGCGCTGCAGCGGGAACCGAATCGCACACGATGG
>JBKPCS010000130.1:0-9992 GCA_046727495.1 bacterium
GAGCAGTTCCTTCGTGATGAACCGGTGTGGAGTGTGCCGAGACAGGAACTGGCAATCAACATGGCACGCTTTGAGTGGGCGCAGGTCGTCGCGTTTGATGGACCATCAAAGCCCGCAATCACACCGGACGATATTCTCGGCGTGTCGCCGGCAAAACCGCGATTGGCTTTGCAACCTTATTTGTCACTGCTTGATCTCGATTTCGCCGTCGATGATTTTCTGATCGCTGTTACAAAACGAGACTCCGACGTGTTACGGTCTGAAGCCAGCAATGCAATGGATTCAGCACCAAAAATTGCGGCTCGTAGGAGACCTGTTCGGATGCCGAAACGCGAAAAGGTCTGGCTGGCCGTACATCGCCACGACAATAGTCTCTACTACAAACGGCTCGAACCGGAAGCTTTCCATATTCTGTTGGCGATTGCTCGGGGCGCTACCGTCGAAGAGGCGTGCGAAACGGCGATCGCGCATAGTGAACGCACAGGAATCGATTGGGCTGCAGAAATTAAGGAATGGTTTAATACCTGGGCTGTCCTCGGCTGGTTTTGTCATCAATCATGACCACATCGCTTTGGGTGACGCACGGTACTCCAGATGGGGCTGCCAAAAGAGAAAACAACGTAGTAAGATAAGTACGAGTGGGGGACGCCGAACGCGAGTTTGATACCAAGTTGATCGAGCAGATTGCTGGTGGCGATGAGTCTGCGTTTCAAGCTTTGTATAAACGGTTTTCGCCCAGGTTGTACGGGTTGGCGGTTCGAATGATGGCCGATGCAGGAGAAGCTGAAGAAGTTCTTCAGGAGGGGTTCATTTATATTTGGCGGAAGGCCAGTTCCTACGATCCAAGCAGAATCAGTCCATTTGCTTGGAGCGTCATGATAGTTCGTCACAAAGCTATCGATCGCCTCCGTGCGCGCAACCGCATGAAACTTATTTATGAGAAGGTGATAGCGGAAAAAGATTCGCTCTCATCAGCAGACGAGTATTCGGCCCAGAAACCTGCGATTCGAGAGCGCGGAGTGCTTGTCCGAAAAGCGCTCGAGGAATTGCCAGACGAGCAACGGCTAGCTCTAGAGCTAACATTCTTTGGAGGACTAACACAGGCAGAAATAGCGGAGCACTTGCGGGCACCGCTGGGAACGATTAAGGCGCGCATTCGCAGAGGGCTCTTACGCTTGCGCGACGGTTTGCGGGGCAGCTTATGATCGACGAATCAAAAGAAGATCTGATCGTCCAATACTTGCTCGGGGAGTTAGGTCCCACCGAGGCAGAGCAATTCCGCAAAGAGTTGGAAGCGGATGTTGAGCTGCGCAAGCATGTGGATGAAGTGAGAGAAACGTTCGCCTCGATCGCTCATTCTGTGAAGGCGGTTGAGCCTGCTCCAGAACTCCTTGAAAAAATTCTGCGCCAAGCGCGACAACCAATCCAGCACACATCTGCGCCTCCCACGTTACAACGCAGGTGGTTTAACGCTGTACCTTGGGCATTGGCTGCATGTTTTGCAGTTGCCTGTCTCGTTCTCGGCGTGGAGCGCGCGCGCATGCAGAAAGAGTTGAGCTCCTATCGTCATAGAGACGAACTGGCCGAGATCAAGATTGCCACGCTCAAAGCACAGGTCGCCGCTTACGAGCAATCCACCGCTGTTATCGTATGGGATAGAAAGAGAAAGATCGGGGTACTACAGCTGGATAGATTTCCGCCAGCCGAAGAGGGAAAAGATTATCAATTGTGGGTTATTGATTCAAAGGGCCCAGTCAGCGCTGGAATAATCTCAGTCCGCGGGACAGGGTTGACTCGAACGGAATTTCATCCCACCGGTCCCATCGATGTTGCCAACAAGTTTGCCATAAGCATCGAAAAGGCGGGTGGTGCTCCCCAGCCGGAAGGCAAGATAGTTCTAGTCGGGCAATAAGGAGTGCAGCTCCGATTGACGAGTTCCGTTAGTGGACTTCGTTTTTGAAAAAGCCTGGATTGCTAGGATGTCGATCGATCCGAGTTTAGCGATCGCCTTGTCTGCTATTGTCTCGCATAAACTACGATCACCTATGTCCCCGGAAGAAAGCATCGCTGCGCGGCCGGCCTGTACGACGTCGAGGGCCTGAACAAGGCGGTGAGTAAGCTCACTCCGTACTTCGCGAGCAATCTGGCGTAGGCAGAAGCGGGCACGAACGGAGATCGAGCGTCGCTCGTCGCCGCAAAATAAGGAACCCCTTCTTGATCTGGCAGCTCCGATATTGAGGGAGCAACATACACCAGGGAAGACGCGCGCCGGAAGAGCCGCATGGCCGCAGCTCTTGAGCAGGAGGACATTCAAAGACTTTTGATTTTTGCCCCGCTGCATCCAGCAATCCCGCGGCCGCGCATAAGACTAATGGGAAAAGGCGACCAGGGAACTGTTCGCCAATCACTTAACCTTTAACTGTATAGAGAGCGATCATGAATCCGCAGATCATTTACGTTGGTGTTGCGACCATTGTCGCCGCTTTGATCGCTTCACTGGATTCGTCATCCCTAGCTGCGGATGAAGTCGGCGGTCCAACTGTTGCCGGAGATCCGTGCGCCTTAGCGCTGGTGCCACACGAAGGGACTGATAAGCAGGACCTGGAGATCATTCGGCTCCAAAAGAAGGTGCGAAGCCCTTCTGATCCAGCGGTTTGGCTGGAACAACTCGGATGGGCTTTTGTAGCCAAAGCGCGCGTTAGCTTTGACCCCGGGTTTTATAAACTAGCTGAGCAATGCGCAGTATGTCTCGACGAGAAAAAGCCCGGCTGCGCCGAAGGTCTCTTGTTGCGCGCTCACGTGTTGCACAGCCTTCACAAATTCAAGGAGGCGGAAGCGGTCGGCAAGGAATTAGTCAGAAAGCGTGGACTGAACTTTGATTACGGAGTACTCGGCGACGCGTTGATGGAGCAAGGCAAACTGGAAGACGCTATACACGCCTATCAGGCGATGATGGACCAAAAACCAAGCCCGCAGGCGTATAGTCGCGCAGCCTACATCCGTTGGCTTAAAGGGGACCTGCCGGGCGCGATCGAGTTGATGTCGTGGGCGGCAGGAGCAAGCAACCCACGTGATCCTGAGTCTGGGGCATGGATGCGCGTTCATCTTGCCCGCTACGAATGGCAGGCGCGCAATACGAAAAAGGCTTTTGAGCTAATTGATGAGGCGCTGGAGTGGCAACCTGACTATGCGCCTGCTCTCCTGGAACGGGGCCGGGTTCTGCTGGGTTTGGGAAAGACGCCGGAGGCGATCGAAGCCTTGAAGCGCGCTGCCGTGTTGAATCCGCTCCCAGAATATCAGTGGACGCTTAGCGAGGCGCTGCGGGCGGCGGATCGCGTTGAAGAGGCGCAGGGTGTCGAAGCCGAATTGGAGCGTCAGGGCGCCACAAATGATCCTCGAACGTTTTCTCTATATCTTGCGACGCGGAACGAAGACGTTCCTGGCGCTCTTCGGCTAGCGAACGCGGAACTTGAGAGGCGCGCCGATGTCTTTACCCTCGATGCACTGGCCTGGGCGTGGATGGCCAACGCGGACACCGAGCAGGCCTGGGCCTTCGCACAACGTGCGGTTGCCGAGGGAACGCAGGACGGGAGACTGCTTCTGCATGCGGGTGTAATCGCTTCTGCAGTCGGCCAGCGCGACAAGGCGGCCACGTATCTGGCGAAGGCGACAGCTATCCAAGAGATGTTGCTGCCGTCGGAGAGAAGGATCTTGGCAGCTGCGCAGTCGGCAAAACCGGTTTTGGCCTCAGGTAATAGAAACTTAGAAACAACCCAACCATCAACCAAAGAGAACCAACACCAACAATGAAACCTCACAGTTACAAGCTAGCAGTCGCAGTCGCGGCCGCCTCGCTTACGCTGACTGGAAGCCCGCTTTTTGCCTCCAGCCATCAGGACGCCCCTCTGGCCGTCCTCGATCCGCCGGCCAACACCACCGATGTATACGCATTCGTCGACCAGGACGACCATGGACCGAAGTCCCTGGCCGTGGCTCTGGGCGTGTATCCATTCGAAGAGCCAGGGATCGGACCCAACAAGTTCAACTTCGACGATAACGTGCTGTACGAGATCCACGTGGCTCTGGGCAATGACGTTGCCGCAGGACGCGCGACGTTAAGCTACCAGTTCGAGTTCCGCAGCGAGACCCGGAACCCCAACACGATTCTGCAGAACTTTACAGGCGTGATTCAGCACGTGGGGGACGCCAATCAGAACTTCGTGCAAAAGTACACAGTAACCAAGGTTGATCATCGCACCCACAAGAGAACTGTGTTGGGCACTGAGATTCTTGTTCCCCCGAACAATCAAGGCAACGCCACGCCCTTTTATAATCAGGGCGATAATGGCGAAAATCCTGCCAAACAGGGTGTAAAGCATGCGGCCGATCTGGATCGTTACACAAAAGAGGCCATCGCCACATTGCGCAACGGCTACATCTCATTTGCGGGTCAGCGAGATGATGGGTTTTACGCGGACATTCAGTCGATCTTTGACCTGCTGAGGCTTCGTAATCCGGGCAAAGATAGCCAAGGCGGATTCAACATACACCTCATGGCTCTGCAGATCCCAGTCAAGGAACTGGGCGGCGACCAGCAGGTCGTGGGCGTGTACGCCAGCACCAGCCGCAGACAGGTGCGCATTCTGCTCGAGCATGGTTCAGGCAAGAACGATGATCTGAACCTTGGCCGCTGGGTCCAGGTTGCGCGTCAAGGCAACCCGCTCTTTAACGAAGGTTTTGTCGCCATTGCGGACAAGGATCGTTATAGCCGCACTAGCCCAGAGTCGGACAATGTGCTGTTTCGTAAGTACGCAGAAAACCCTGAGTTGGGCAGACTGATAAATACGATCCTGCTCGGCGGCACTCATCCTGAGATCACAATGGGTCGTACGGATCTGGCGGCTATCTTCATCCCGGATCTGATTAAGGTAGACCTCTCAACTCCGGGCGTGCGCTTGACGAATACTGGAGGCGACGATCCCGAAACAAAATTCGCACGGTTGAGCGTCTTCGGCGGTGACTTACTTTTCAGTTCGCTCCAGAAAAAGAGCGTTCCGGGTGGCTGGCCAAATGGTCGCCGGTTCGGTGACGATGTGGTGGACATCGCGATTGACGCATTGCTGGCGCCCTCGGGCGTGCCGTTTCCGCAAGGGGATGGGGTGTTCGCCAACGACATGGCCTACAACAGAGTATTCCCGTACGAGTCGACTCCGCAGAACGGCCGCATCCACGGCCATCACGGATTGCCTCCGGAATAGCGAAGGACAAACTAAATGGGGCGAGCCTTTCTCTCGCCCCTTTTAGCGCTCGGATGTCCCGGTCAAGGCAGTGATCTATGAAAACAATCGCGCATTGCGTCAATTTTGTCCTTTTGCTCTTTTTGACGTTCTCAGCCAGAGCTCATGACCCTGGTCTTAGCACGGCAACGGTGACGGTTGAAGATCGACAAATCGAGGTTCTTCTCGGATTCGCGAAACAGGATGCGGCGTTTATTCTTCCTGCAGACGCAAATTCGACCGACATCGGAACACCAGAAGGCCTGCAAGCAGTGCGAGCCGAGCTTGAATCGGTCGCTGCGAGCGAGTTCTGCTTCTATCTTGGAGAAGAACGTGCCGTACCCCTTCAAACGACCGCGCAACTGAAGGACAGCAAAAACCTCGAGATTCTGCTCCGATTCAGGAGAACTAATGCTACGGAGTTACGCTTACTGTCGACGTTTCTTGAGAGGCTTCCTCTTGGTCACCGTGAGTTTCTGTCCGTCCAAACCGCGACTGGAGCAAGTCTCGCGGAAGCGATGCTCTCAGCAAAGAAAAACACGGTCCAGGTCAACTTGCCGGCGACAACAACCATCTCCTTGCACAACGGCAATTCGTTTTTGGAGTTTCTGAAGCTTGGCATAGAACACATTCTGACAGGTTACGATCACCTTCTTTTCCTGTTTGGATTAATGGTTGTTTGTCGGGATTTACGCTCACTCTTGACCGTGATAACCTGTTTCACAGTCGCACACTCAATCACGCTGGCTTTAGCCGCTCTCGACATTGTTCGGCTGCCCGGAAGAATTGTGGAACCGATGATAGCAGCTTCGATTGCGTATGTCGGTATTGAAAATCTGTTCCGAGGTGACATGCCAAAGTGGCGGAGCTTGATCGCATTTGTTTTCGGATTGGTGCACGGACTCGGCTTTGCCGATGCGCTTCGGGAACTTGGAATCAACTCGGGCCGATTTGGGATTGTTATGCCACTCGTCGGCTTCAATCTTGGCGTGGAGATTGGCCAACTTTGTGTTGCAGCCATGGTACTCCCGATTCTGTGGCATCTAAGGAGAAACCGAATATTCGTACGCCGATGGGTTCCAGTCTGTTCAGTCGCCGTCGCCTTTGCCGGCAGTTATTGGATGATCCAACGAATCATGCAGAACTAAGATGGCTGGCGACAGTCTCTTTGGATGTCAACACCCTTCGGTGACCGAGTACGATATGCCAAATAGCCCGCGAAGGACCGTCCAGCAATCCAGCATTTTCAGTCTTAAATTATGACGCTGTCACGGGCGATGTCTCCGATATCGCTATGTACTATTTGGATCTTGCAAACAGCGGAAACAATCTGCAGTCGGCTCTGGAATGCCGTTTTCCCATCGATTACAGACATGGCGGCCTGACTGCCGGGAACCTAGGAACCCTCGGCATCGGTCAGAGATCCTTGCGCGAGGGGCCATCCGTGCCAAGCTTGCGCGATCTGCTCCCGTAGATCGGAAAAGCGATCGCGACTCGTAACCTGTTGCAAAAATTGCCGCTCCTTGCCGAATAGTATCGTCCAAGCTGGGCGAATTACTAAACACTCGGAACTTTGACTGAAGTCGGAAGTTTTGCGTCAAAAAAGTGCGAAGTTTTCCGTCAACGTGCAGCAGCCGTGTCCGGCGAAGGCCCTTTTGAAAGGTACCCGAAAGAAGTATCGCGGCGTTCCAAAAAGGTGATATGCAAAACGCTTGGGTGTTTGGACGTTGGGTATTTAGTCGCGACTCAAATAACGAAACACTCAGGACCGGGAGGAGATCGACCAATGGCTACTGACGAGTTCGCGACCCCTCGTACTGCTGATCGGTCAATTACCGATTTGCTTCCGCCAGAACTCGTACAATTGGGCAAGGGCGCCGGCACGGTGATCAGCGTGTTCTCCTCGGCGAAGAGCGCCGTAAACGTCACGGTCGCGGTCCGCAACATCCTCGGTGTTCTGCTGTTGTTCGCGCTTAACTAAAGGAGATTACTATGCCAATCACACCAACTTATCCCGGCGTTTACATCGAAGAAATTCCCAGCGGCGTGCGCACCATCACCGGTGTCGCCACGTCCATTGCGGCGTTCATCGGCTGGGCGCCGCGCGGCGCCAATGACCGCGCCGAGCTGATCCTGAGCTTCGCCGATTACGAACGCGAGTTCGGCGGCCTGGATTCGCGCAGCCCGCTCGGTTACGCAGTCTATTATTTTTTTCTCAACGGCGGCCAACAGTGCTACGTAATCCGGCTCACCGCGAACAACGCCGACTTCGCCAAGGTCACGCTCAGCGATCTGAAGTTGAAGGCGAAAAATTCTGGCCAATGGGCCAATGATTACAGCATCACCATTAAGGCCCGTCCCGCGCCCAACGCCAACCGGTTCCGCGTGGCCGTGGTCTACAAAGCCGGCACGCCGCAGGAAGCCACGGTCGAGACGTTTGAAAATCTATCGATGAACCCGACCGACAGCTCGTTTGTTGCATCGGTCATCACCGAAGATTCGACGTTCATCGACGCGACGACCTCTGGCACGACTCAACCCGCCGACGGAACCACTCCGCTGACGGGCGGACTCGATGGCGACGTGCTCGCGCCCAACGACGCCGGCCAGTTCGAAGCGGCGCTCGTGCCCGCCAACGGAAAGGGCATCGATTTCCTGGATCATGTGGATCTGTTCAACATCCTGTGCATCCCCGGTGAAACAAACACGACTGCGCTCCCTGCCGTGGAGAAATATTGCCACGATCACCGCGCGATGCTGCTGGTGGATAGCGCCAGCAACGCGACGTTCACTTCGCTTCAAAGCGGCCCCGCCACCACGCTGACCGGTGCGGACGGCCTGAACGCGGCGTTCTACTTTCCGTGGCTCAACGCGCCCGATCCGCTGTTGGGAAACCGCCTACGCGCGTTTCCGCCGTGCGGGTTTATCGCCGGCATTTACGCCCGCATCGACGGTACGCGCGGCGTGTGGAAAGCGCCCGCCGGCACCGAAGCGAGCCTGACTGGCGCGGCGTCCGTCGTGGTGCCCCTGACCGATGGACAAAACGGCGTACTCAATCCCCAAGCGATCAACTGCATCCGCAATTTTCCAGTTTACGGCATCGTCTCGTGGGGCGCGCGTACGCTCAACGGCGACGACCAGCAGGCGTCCGAATGGAAATACGTTCCCGTCCGGCGCTTGGCGTTGTTCTTGGAAGAAAGCTTGTATCGCGGCACCCAGTGGGCCGTCTTCGAGCCGAACGATGAGCCTCTCTGGTCCCAGATTCGTCTGAACATTGGAGCGTTCATGCAAGATCTCTTTCGTCAGGGCGCGTTCCAGGGCAAGACGCCCCAAGAAGCTTACTTCGTCAAGTGCGACAGCGAGACCACCACACAAAACGATAGGGATCACGGCATCGTCAACATCCTCGTCGGATTTGCGCCACTCAAACCGGCGGAATTTGTGATCATCAAGATTCAGCAAATCGCCGGACAACTCGCTACTTGATCTCTTCGCTCAACTCTTAACTACCAAACATCGACTAACCCTATGGCTCAATTCACAGTTAACCAAAACCGGTTCAATCCGTATCCGAACTTCATGTTCCGCGTTAAATGCGATGGGCGCTACGTCGCCGGCGTCTGCAAAGTTAGCGGACTCACGCGCACCACCGAAGTCATGAAGCACCGCGAAGGCGGCGATCCCAGCAGCAGCCGCAAATCGCCCGGCCGTACCGAATACAATGCGATTACGCTCGAGCGGGGCGTTACACATGATAAAGACTTCGAGCAGTGGGCCAACAAAGTGTGGAACTTTGGCAGTGGACTCGGCGCACAGGTATCGTTGAAGGATTTCCGCAAGAACCTCATCCTGGAGGTGTATAATGAAGCGGGCCAGGTCGCGCTCGCTTACAAAATTTATCGGGCGTGGGTGAGCGAATATCAGGCGTTGCCCGACCTCGATGCGAACGCCAATGCCGTCGCTATCCAGCATATCAAACTGGAAAACGAGGGCTGGGAACGCGATCAATCCGTGCCCGAGCCGAGCGAACCCACTTTCACCAATCCGGCAACCTGAGTTGAGCTGCCATGCGCGCGCTCTCGGCCAGCGAACTGTTGAAGGTCTGGGAATCGGGGAGGAGTCAGGTTCCATTACAACGCGCGCTGACCATGCTCGCCGCCGCTTATCCGGAAGCTTCACCGGATTCGCTTGCCAGTTTGACCATCGGCCAGCGCGACGAGCGTTTGCTGGAGCTGCGGGAAGTTATCTTTGGATCCGCAGTGACCGGCCTGACTGATTGCCCCGAGTGCGGAGAAAATATCGAACTAAACTTCAACTGCTCGGATATTCGTCCGGCGAGTGAACCTGAGCCGCCTAAGGAGCTTACAGTCCAGTCGAATGGTCGCGAGGTGCGATTTCGTTTGCCGACCAGCGCCGATCTGCTTGTTGCCGACACTGCCGAGGAACTGCTTGAACGCTGCTTGTTGCGTGGCGGCGATCACCGGACGGCAGATTTGGTTCCTGCCGTCAGCGAAAAAATGTTGGCCACAGATCCGATGGCGGAGATTCAGCTCACGCTGAAGTGTCCGAGCTGCGAGCACAAGTGGGAAGCGCCTTTTGATATCGTCACGTTTCTCTGGCGCGAGATCAACGCCGCCGCGCGGCGCTTGCTGCGCGAAGTTCACACACTGGCCTCCGTCTATGGCTGGACGGAGGGCGAAATCTTGGCGCTGAATC
>JBKPCS010000131.1:0-11669 GCA_046727495.1 bacterium
GTATAAGGCTTTGATCGGACGAAAGACGCTCAAGGCCGCGTTCGACGGTATAGTCGGGATTCGACAAGCGAACCTTGGCCAATACCTGAATACCGGCGATCCAGTCGTTACCCTGCAATCTTACGATCCGATCTACGTAAACTTTTCGTTACCGCAACAAGACCTTAGCAAGCTTGCTGTCGGCCAAACAGTTGAGCTGCATGCTGATGCGTTTGAAAAAGAGACATTCACCGGCAAGATCAACGCCATCAATTCTCTGGTTGATCAGGCGACACGGAACGTACAAATCCAGGCGACGCTGTCTAATCCGGATGCGAAGCTGAGACCGGGCATGTTCGTAAAGGTGAGCGTCCTGATGAATGAATCCAAGCCGGTAGTTGCTATTCCGGCGACGGCGATTCACTACGCTCCCTATGGAGATTCAATTTTCATTGTGACTGACATGAAAGACCCTCAGAGCGGCAAATCTTATAAAGGTGTGCGGGAACAGTTCGTGAAGGTTGGCCAGACCCGAGGCGATCTCGTGGCAATCGTGTCGGGGCTGAAACCAGGGGAGGAAGTCGCAACCTCGGGTGTATTTCGTTTGCGGAACGCCGCTCCGATCGTTGTGAACAACCAGACGAAACCCGAGGCGGAACTTCGGCCGACGCCCTCTGACAGCTAGAACGCATCGATGAAATTTACCGATCTATTTATCAAGCGACCGGTGCTCGCGATGGTCGTGAACTTTATTATTCTGATCGCGGGTTACCAGGCGATCAGGGCCCTGAGTGTCCGGCAATATCCGCGGAGTGATTTTTCGGTAATCACCGTAACGACCACCTATTATGGCGCCGATGCCGACTTGGTTCGCGGGTTCATCACGACGCCGTTGGAACAGTCAATCGCGAGCGCGGACGGAATCGACTACATGGAGTCGCAGAGCACGCAGGGGACAAGCACAATTAACGTCCACCTGAAGCTGAACTACGATCCCAACGCAGCGTTGGCGCAGGTTCAGACCAAGGTAAACCAGGTTCGTAACCAGCTGCCTCCTCAATCGCAGTTGCCAGTTCTGCAGATTACTTCAGTCGATACGCAGTTCGCGTCGATGTACCTGAGCTTCTATACGAAGGACCTCGATCGGAACCAAATCACAGACTATCTAACCCGCGTTGTACAACCCAAACTCTCGGCGATCAGCGGCGTACAACAGGCCGAAATTCTCGGGGCACGCTTATTCGCGATGCGGATCTGGATGAAACCAGACCGGATGACGGCGTTGAACGTTTCTCCAGCGGACGTCCAGAATGCGCTCCAGAACAATAACTACCTTGCCGGTGTGGGCCAAACCAAAGGCTCAATGGTAACCGTAAACCTGGTTACCAACACCAATCTGCAGTCTGCCGAAGAATTTAAGCAGCTGGTAGTTAAACAGAAGGATAACGTCGTCGTCCGGCTCCGGGATATTGCGGACGTAGAGCTCGGCGCACAGAGCTACGACTCCGATGTGCGGTTTTCCGGGAACGTCGCGACGTTTATGGGGATTTTCGTCCTGCCGACAGCGAATGCTCTCGATGTTATCAAACGTGTGCGTGCGGCTCTGCCCGATATCGAGAAGGAGCTGCCGACCGGGATGCAGATGGCGATTCCGTACGATTCGACCAAATATATCGAGAGTGCGATCAACGATGTGGTCGGCACCCTGATCGACACAATCCTGATCGTCATCGTGGTTATTTTCTTGTTCCTCGGTTCGTTCCGGTCAGTGCTCATCCCGATCGTGGCGATTCCGCTGTCGTTGGTTGGCGCATTTTTCCTGATGCTCGTATTCGGGTTCACACTGAACTTGTTGACGCTGCTTGCGATCGTTTTGGCAGTCGGTCTTGTGGTGGATGACGCCATCGTGGTGGTGGAGAACGTCGAACGCCACTTGCAGGAGGGAATGAAACCGTTTGATGCGGCGATCAAGGGCGCTCGCGAGTTGTTTACGCCGATCATCGCAATGACCATTAGTCTCGCGACCGTGTACGCGCCGATTGGCCTTCAGGGAGGACTAACCGGATCATTATTCCGCGAGTTCGCGTTTACTTTGGCTGGAGCTGTTACGATTTCTGGGGTGGTTGCGCTAACGCTGTCGCCGATGATGTCGTCCAAGTTGTTAAAGCCAGGCGCTACAGAGCGCGGGTTGCCGCGGTTGATCGCTCGCGTGTTTGATGCCGTTCGTGAAAGGTATCGCCGGGTTTTGACTTGGACCCTGGGTTATTGGCCGGTGGTCTGCATTGGTGCGCTTCTGTTTATGCTCCTCAGTCTCCCGTTATGGATGTTCTCCAAGAGCGAGCTCGCGCCGTCCGAGGACCAAGGAGTTATCTTTGGCATCGTTCAGACTCCAGCAAATGCGACGCTGGAGCAGAACATGCTTTTTTCCCTGCAGATGAATGACATCTACAAGAGTTTTCCTGAAACAGACCAAACCTTTCAGGTAACATTCCCGACGCAGGGATTCTCGGGCATGGTAACAAAGCCTTGGAGCGAGCGGACCCGCACTACCCAACAGATTCTTGGGCAGGTTAACAAGAAGCTGTCCCAGCTGCCTGGAGTACAGATCTTCGCCGTTACGCCTTCGCCGCTGCCCGGTGGTTCCGAGTCCGGTTCAGTTGGATTTGTGTTCTCCTCAATTGCTGAGCCACGGGAGCTCAACGAGTTCTCGCAACAGCTGGTGCAAGCTGCGATGAAGAGCGGTAAGTTCATGTTTGCTGACAGCGATCTGAAGTATGATTTGCCGCAGGGGAGAATCACGTTCGATAGAGACAAGGTGGCGGCAATGGGGCTCAATTTGGCTCAGGTCGGCGGTGATCTGGCTACCTTACTGGGCGGCGGTTATACCAACTACTTTGCGATTCAGGGCCGAAGCTACCAGGTAATACCGCAAGTCAAACGTGTCGATCGACTCACAACAGACGACCTGACGAATCTGTATGTAACCGGTCCGAACGGTCAGCCGATTCAGCTTTCCACCATTGCTAAAATCGACAATTCCACTCAACCGCGGTCGTTAAATCGGTTTAACCAGTTGAATTCTGCGACAATTACTGGGTTCCCAAGTCAAGGCACGCTAGACGATTCCCTCAAGGTGCTTGAGCAAGAAGCGGCCAAGATCCTGCCTAAGGGTTATTCGATTGACTACACGGGCGAGTCTCGCCAGCTGAGAAAAGAGGGAAGCGCCCTCATGACGACCCTGTTCCTGGCTTTCGTTTTGATCTACTTAGTATTGGCAGCTCAATTCGAAAGTTTCCGCGACCCCTTCATCATTATCTTGGGTTCTGTTCCTCTTGGACTTACTGGCGCCCTCATTTTCAGCTTCCTGGGTTTCACCACGCTGAACACGTACAGCTATGTCGGCATGGTCACACTGGTCGGCCTCGTCTGTAAGAACGGAATTCTGATGGTGGAGTTTGCCAACAAGCTCCAGGAGTCAGGCGTACAAAAATTCGAGGCGATTATTCAGTCGGCAGCGACGCGTCTCCGGCCGATTTTAATGACTTCGGTCGCAACGATTGCTGGTCACACACCGCTGGTATTTGCGCATGGGCCAGGCGCTGCGGCTCGAAACAGCATCGGTATCATGCTGGTCAGCGGCATGTTTATTGGAACAACGTTCACGCTGTTTGTTGTGCCATCCGTCTACATGCTGGTGGCGAAAGATCACACGAAAGATCGGCAACGCCGAGGCGAAGGTCCGACGGAACCGGAAGCAAGAAAGCTGGAACCGGCGTTGGCGTAGCGGCGAAAACGGCAGAACCTTTTTGAAAACGAGCGTCCGATTTTGCGGGCGCTGGATTCAGGTCGTGCAGACCTGTCCGCCGTAGCCTGTGGCGAAGGTGGAAGGCGCCACCCTACCGATCGTCGGCGGCGGTCTATTAGGGGTAGGGCTCGCGCTTCCGCCTTTGCCACAGGCTACGGAGAGACACCGCCTGCGCGAGTTGAACCCTGGCACATGGCTTTCGGCTATTTACCGCGCGGATTTTGGCCCTCGTCATCAACCGGCTTCAATGGCACCACCAGGTTCGCCGGCAGCGGCCGGACACGCTCAATGACATCTTGACCAATCCTTTTGCCGGCCCGGTAGGCGTTCGCCATCATCTCGAGCTTTGCGTCTAAGTTATCGATGTAGTGCAGCGCCATCGCTTCCGGCGTTTTCGGTTCAACCGGCGAACCGAACTCCTTTTCACCGTGGTGCGCTGCTACGAGGTGAATCAAGTGGCTCCGTACCAGATCGGAATCGGGCGAAAGCAGGTTCCATTTCGTGAATTCCGGATTCTCTTTCAAACGATTCCAGAGCCTGTTCACCAGTTCTACACCGATCGGGATGTGCCCGAGTAATTCGCCCCAGAGATCGTAAGGCATCACAAAACTTTCTTTCGCGTAACAGTTTTCCCAGAGCTTTCCGGCGTCATGAAAAAGAATGCCGGCAATCAAGAGGTCACGATTAAGGGTGGGATAAACCGTTGCCAGGGAGTCGGCCGAGCGCATCATCTGAGCAACGTGTTCCACCAGTCCGCCCCGTCGCGAGTGATGATAATTACGTGCGCCAGCCGCTCGCTTGAATCGGTCACCTAGCTCTTCCAGAAAGAGCCGGCAAAGCGCGTTCAGACGAGGGTCACGGATCGAGCCGACAAATGAGACGATAGCGTTAAAGTCGTTTTCCTGTTTTTTGCGAACATCTTCCGGGCCCGCCACGAGAGCAGATGCTTCTTCGTCCGACAAGAAACGCGCAGACCAATTACGTGCCTCCAGGCCATATTTTGGATGCATCGCAAAATCGCCTTGAATCTCGATGAAACTGTTTGGCCGGAGTTGGGTACAAAAGCTATAGGCCGGCTGATCGCTCCAGACCCGGAGCGTAAAACTACTGGTCGCATCACGCAGAACAATTTCGAGAAACGGTTTCTGTTCCTGGGTCTGTTTAGTTAGCGTCGAGTCTACCTGGCAATGTAGCGCTGCCCCGATCTGTCCGATCGACTCTTTGAGTTCTGCAATTGTGGCGATAGACATCTTATAGGAAGAATACGGGAGACAGGAGACAGAATACAGGAGCGGAGAGAACGGCCGCGAAAAACGACTCCTGTATTCTTCCCATCACAACTTCAGATGCACCAACCGCAGCAACCAATCGGAAAAATCCATCGCTCCGGATAGTAACTCTTTACTAAATGACCAAAACGTGACCTCTCGGCCGGCCACGATCAGCAACAAGCTCAGCACGGTGAAGTTGATCAGATAAATTATCATCATCGAAAAGAAGGTGCCCTGCTCGATCAGATCCGATTGACCTTTCCAGAGCATCCAAATGGTGAACGTGATATGAAACGCCCAGGTAAAACCGACCACACCAAAAAGCCAGCGGTGGTAGGGGGTAACATCCGCGAATACGCTGATCCCAGCGTAGATCAGTAACGCAAGAATGCTGTAAAGCGGAAAGAAATAGGGCGCAAGCGCAATCCAGAAGTTGCTCTTGTTGGTCACGATGTACCCGCCGTCCCGACCGATTTTGAACTTGCTCACCCGACCGCCCATGAACCAGACCCAGAGCATGTGCGTAAACTCATGCCCGAACACGTAAAGAAGCATTGGCCTTGGTAGCCCGAAAAAAGCGATCAGCCAGAGCAGCGAGCCGAGTGAGAAGAACCAAAACTCTTCAGAAAGCCAGAACGCGTGATGGATAGCCGTAGAAAAGCTGCTGAAAAATGCGCGAGTTAATATCCAGGCGACCGGTACAAGAAATAGCGCGATGACCTGTTTGAGCCAACGTGCCGAAACTACCCATTCGTAGTCGGTCCGCGTTTCGCGTCTGCCTCCGCCGAGGCTACGGCGTGACAAGCTTTTGGCGTTTCGCGTTTCGCGAGCATAGGCAGTTTTCAGTTTGGTAGTTTGACGACGGCTCGATGCCATGGCGGGGGACTGTATACCAAAAGGGCGTGCCGATAGGTAGAGAAACACAACGATATCGACCTAAGGTCAACCCATCCGGCCTTGGCCGGACCGGAGGCTTCGGCTAGCCCAATCCTCCGGATTGACCGTGGGTTGAGCTCCCAGCTCGATCACCCAGCGCACAGCCAAATACCTCCGATCTCAGCGCCGAACGCCAAACGCCAAACGCTACGCTCTTCCCAAATAACTCCCCGTCCGGGTATCGACTCGAATCGTTTCGCCCTCTTTAATAAAGAGTGGGACCTGGATCGATTTACCGGTCTCAAGCTTTGCCGGTTTTTGTACGTTGGTGGCGCTGTCACCACGCAGCCCTTCCGCTGACTCAACGACCTTCAGGGTCACGGAGGAGGGGAGCTCCAGCTCTACCGGTTTGCCCTCGGCGTATAACAAGTCCACGGCCAGGTTCTCGGTCAGGTAATCTGCTGCATCCCCGACTAGATCTGCGCTCAGAGTCTCGGTCTCGTAATTTTCTGGATCCATGAAAACAAAGCCGTCCTGGTCTTTATAGCTGTACTCCAGCTTTCGCCGGGTCACATCCACGAGCTCGATCGATTCGGTGGAACTGAATCGCACATTACTGGATTTCCCGGTACGGATACTCCGGAGCGTGGCTTGAACAAAGGCGCGGAGGTTCCCCGGGGTTCGATGTTGGACGTCCAGTACGACGGCTACGTCCCCGTGGTAACGGACGGCCATCCCTTTTCGAAGATCGTTGGCTGCTGGCATGAGTAGATAATCTGTCGCCCAATTTCTTATAGGGGCGGACAGTACTGATTACAGAAGCTTCAGTTTCGTCAAATCCTGAGAATCGACGATGCCGACAGGCTCATTCGATTCGTTCACTACGATCAAATCGTCTATTCGGTGTTGATCCAGAACGTTCAGAACTTCCACAGCTAATCTATCGGCTAGAATGGTGACCGGATGCCGGACCATGTAACGCTCGACCGGCTCATTCACCATGTCGGGGTTCTCTTCGAATGCGCGGACGAAATCGCCATGGGTAAAAATTCCCGCCAATTTCCCGGCTGGATCAGTCACGACTGCGACTCCGGCCCGATGCTCATTCATCGCATGCAAAGCTCCGAGCACAGTCGTCTCAGGCACGACCTTTGGCATGCGCACGGCACCGCGCATGACATCGGACACTTTCTGCAGGAGGACACGTCCAAGCCGGCCGCCCGGATGAAACTTCGCAAAATCTTGCTGATCGAATCCGCGCGCTTCCAGGAGCACCATGGCTAGAGCGTCACCGAGTGCGAGCATGACTGTCGTACTCGAGGTTGGCGCCAGGTTCATCGGGCAGGCTTCCATTTCCACCGAACAGTCGAGCGCGACCTCGCTATGCTTCGCGAGGGTAGAATCCATCGTACCGGTGAAAGCAATCAGGCGAACACTAAACCGCTTTAGAGCTGGCAAAATATTCAACAATTCAGCCGTCTCGCCGCTTGCGCTGAGCGCAATGACGGCGTCGCCGTCCGCCACGATCCCGAGGTCGCCGTGCAAAGCGTTCAGCGGACTGAGCACAAACGCTGGCGACCCCGTACTGGTCAGCGTTGCCGCGATCTTCTCGCCGACCTGGCCAGACTTGCCTACTCCAAGCACGATGATTTTTCCGCCGGCGTCTGTTGTATCAAGCAAGACCTGGACTGCCTGATCAAACCGCCCATCCAACCGGCTTTTCAACCGTTGGAGCTCATCGATCTCGATCTGCAGAACCCGCTGAGCTTGCTGGAGGTAAGACATTACTAGTGTGAGTGTGGGTGTGAGCGCGAGAAAAGCAAGCCCAACAAAAGACTCGCATTCGCACTCAGACTTGCAGCAGGCTTTTTAGCACACCCAAATTCACGATGTCTTCTTTGAGGTCCTCTTTCTTTGGTGTTTCCAGGACCTTGGGGATTTCCGCAAACTCCGGTGCATTCATGATTTCGCGAAAGGGTGCGAGCCCGATTTTCCCTTTTCCGATATGTTCATGGCGATCGACCTTTGAACCGAGCGGAGTCTTCGAATCGTTCAGATGCCACGCTACCAGACGTTCGCGGCCTACGATTTGATCGAATGATTTGATCGTATTCCAGAATCCTTTTTCAGAAGAAATATCAAATCCGCTAGCAAACAGATGCGCAGTGTCCAGGCAGATCGCAAGCCTTTCAGGGTGCTTTGATTGCGCCAGAATTGTTGCGAGCTGTTCAAACGTGCAACCGAGACAGGTTCCCTGACCGGCAGTTATTTCCAGTGCTATTTTGCAAGCTGTCTTCGAAGCGGATTTGAAGACTTGATCCAGACTTCGGGAGACCCTTTTGAGACCTGAGGTTTCACCTGCACCCATATGGGCCCCAGGGTGCAGCACCAGGAACGGAAGCTTGAGTTGATCTGCCCGGACCAGTTCCTCCCCCAACGCCTGTATCGATTTCTCCAGAAAATCCGGATTTATGGCTGCGGGGTTAATCAGATAACTGCTATGCCCAAATACGATCTTTGGCCGGTCCGGGAAAAGGAGATAAGCATTCAGGTCCTTTTCTGCGAACGGTTTGGCGAACCATTGCATATTGTTCTTTACGAACACTTGCACCGCGGTGCAGCCGATCGAGTGCCCGCGTTCCAGCGCCTTGGAAGGCCCGCCGGCAATCGACATATGCGCTCCGAGCAGGAGCGGCACAGAAGAGGATAAGGTCGCTCGTTTCTTTGGTTGCTTCGAAGCCATCGGGCCAGGCATCAAGATGAATATCGTTAGGAACTAACCCGAATCACCACTTTTCCAAAATTTTTCTGCTCCGCATAATAAGCGAAGGCGAAAGCCGCCTCCTCGAAGGAAAAGACTCGATCGATAACCGGCCGCATTCGATTTACCGATATTGCGCGAGCCATGTTCAGAAATTGGGCGCGGCTACCGACTGCAACCCGTCGAACGGTTGCAGCCGGAGCGAGTGTGCTTAGATCAGTGGTCAAAGAGCCACCTCCGACATTTCCGACCAGGGCTACCTCGCCGCCGATGCTCAACGCGGCAAACGATTGGCTCATCGTCGGGCCACCTCCAACTTCTACAACCCGATCGACACCGAGTCCCATCGTCAACCTTCGAACTTCGCCAGCCCAATCTGGGACCGCTTGGTAGTTGATCACATCGTCTGCTCCGAGCGAGCTGAGCCGAGCCGCCTTGGTGTCGTTTGATGTCGTAGCGATTACGCGCGCGCCAAACAACTTCGCGAACTGCACCGCGAAAAGCGATACGCCGCCCGAGCCTAAAGTCAGCACAACTTCGCCCGGTTGGAGGCGCTTCCCTCCAGTCAATGCGTTCCAAGCGGTTACTGCCGCGCACGGCAGCGTCGCGGCCTCCAAATAGCAGAGGTGTTCGGGAATCGGAATGATCGCGTCTTCGCTTAAAGCCGCGCACTCAGTGAGCATTCCGTCAAGCGAACCGCCAAGTTGGTCGGCGAATTCGAGGCTGAAAGGGCCGTCGATCCAACGAGGGAAGATCGACGCTGTTACCCGGTCACCGACTTTTGCACGGGTCACATTGCTTCCAACGGCTACTATTTCACCAGCTCCATCCGACACGGCAATTACGTCCGGCTTTACCGGCAACGGGTATTTTCCGTCTACGAGGATCATGAGTTCGCGGAAATTGAGCGAAACAGGATGCACGCGAACCAAAACCTCAGAAGGAAGAATAGCCGGTGAATCGTGCTCTTTCAGTGTGAGTCCGTCGATGCCGGCTCCTAAGTTCATGTGGTAACTCTTCATGGGTCGTTTGCTTTGGTGGATGAAGAGGAGATTAGGGCGCCCCTGCGACAGCATTATGTCAGGAGACCTGTGCTGGTGCTTGAAGCGGTAGGGCGGCAGGTTCTGCAGCCTTATGGAATTAGCCAAACGGTGACGCGTTGAGCTATCCTGGCAAATGAATTGGAAGCACCTTTTGAGTCTGCTGTTAATTGCACTCCCGTTACAAATTTGTGCAGATCTCTCTCGGGCTGACGATCAGCTAGGAGTGATTCAACAGCGCGGCACGTTCCGAGTTGGAATAGAGGGCACCTATCCACCGTTCAGTTTCCGGGGTCCAGACAATCAATTACAAGGATTCGACGTAGACGTTGCAAAGGAGATCGCCGCGAAGCTCGGGGTTAAGCCGGAATTCATTACGACCGAGTGGAGTGGAATAATCGCCGGGTTACAAGCTGCCAAATTCGACGCGATCATTAATCAGGTTGCCATCACACCTGAGCGTAAACAGGTAGTAGACTTTAGCCTGCCATATGTATACTCAACGCCGGAGTTGATAGTCAGACGAGACGATAGTCGTCAATTCGGTTTGCTCGAAGATCTCAAAGGCAAGAAATTAGGTGTTGGCCTGGGTAGTAACTTTGAGACACTGGCTAAATCGGTCTCAGGAATCGACGTCAAGACCTACCCAGGTGCGTCGGAGTATCTTAGCGATCTTGCTGCCCGACGGATCGACGCCGCATTAAACGATCGTCTGATGATCGGGTACCTATTGAAAAACGCAAACCTGCCACTTCGCGCTGGAGCAGTTCTTACCGTTGGCCAACGAGAAGTCGCAATACCAATCCGGAAAAACAACCCGAAGCTGCTGCAGGCGATCAACGACGCAGTGACGGCTTTGAGACACCAGGGTGTACTAACGAAGCTGTCGCTACAGTGGTTCGGTATTGACGCTTCCAAACAGGATGGAACGGAGTAGAAGCCAGCATGCAACCATTTGAGCTGGTGATCCGGTCGCTGCCTGTGCTTCTGCGAGGGACTGTGTTGACTATCGAGTTTGCCTTCTGCGCGATGTTGCTTGGACTGCTGGTCGGGACGGCAGTCGCCCTGATGCGATTGAGCAGATCACAGTTGTTTGCGTTCCCGGCACAAGTTTTTGTCAGTGTTATGCGCGGCACACCGCTTCTCGTACAAATCTTTGTTGTTTACTATGGTCTGCCGCGGATCGGAATCACTTTGGAACCGGTTCCCGCGGGGATCCTTGCCTTAACGTTGAATGTTGCCGCTTATCTTTCGGAGAGCATTCGAGGTGCGATCACCGCAGTGCCTGCCGGGCAGTGGCACGCAGCATTCAGTTTGGGAATGCGGCCCGTGCAAACGCTCAGGTATATCATCGGGCCGCAAGCACTGCGAATAGCCGTCCCAAGCTTAAGCAACAGTTTGATCAGTCTGATTAAAGACACCTCTTTGGTCTCAGTGATTACTGTGACCGAGCTGCTCCGTAGCACCCAAGAGTTGATCGCAGCGACCTACGAGCCACTCCCACTCTATTTGGCGGCAGCAGCGATTTATTGGGTGCTGAGCACCGGCCTTGAACAGCTTCAGCATGCGCTGGAACGGCGACTCGCCTTGCGCGCGTGAGCTTCTATGATCGGGCGGCGGCCGGCAAGCTCACCTGTCCGCGTAGCCTTGGCGAAGACGGAAGGCACGCCTTAATCGACGACTGTAATATAAACTTCGCTCGATGAACCGCGCCTTCAGCGCGCGTGAACTTCTTTGGGGACCGATACCTAGGGCTACGCTGCCGCTACGCCCTAGGTATCGTACAAAAAAACGGCCGGCGCACTGAAGATACGGTCTTGGGAGTCAAAGAGTTTTTGGAATAAAAACGAGATGTTGGTTGAAGGGTTGATGATTGGACAGAACGCCGAAAGCGATGTGCAGGAGTTTGCGCATAATGGCGCCGCGGATGGCGAGTG
>JBKPCS010000132.1:0-13347 GCA_046727495.1 bacterium
CCGGTCGACCTCATCAAACTGGGGAAGATGCGATGCGAGTTTCGTTCGATTCGATCCCTGGAATACCAGATGAGATAGCCAACCGCCGCGCGGACGCGGAAAAAGATGGCGTGCGGGTGTGGTTACTCGGCGCGGATGCGGAATGACGGAGAAAGCCCCGAAGCAAGCGACAACCGTCACCAGCCAGTCTGTCCCGGGTGCCTGTCGCACTATTTCGGCAACAAATCCGAAACCATCCCCCGCTCCTCTTTCAACTCATTCACCGAAGCGTCGATTTTTTGGCGGCTGAAATCGTTGATGGGAACGTTCTGCACAATTTCCCAACTGTTGCCCGCGGTGCGGACAGGGAGGGAACTGATCAACCCTTTTTCAACACCATAACTTCCTTCCGAACAAACGGCCACACTGTGCCAATCGCCGGACGGGGTTGGTGTGGTCAGAGACCGAACGGTATCAACGACAGCGTTCGCCGCTGAAGCGGCTGAGGATGACCCCCGGGCTTTGATTACTGCGGCTCCGCGTTGTTGAACGGTCGGGATAAATGTTTCCTTCAGCCATGATTCGTCTGTGATAATCTGCGTCGCCGGCTTACCGTTAATTTTCGCGTTATAGAAATCCGGGTACTGGGTGGCGGAATGGTTTCCCCAGATCGCCATATTCGAAACGTCGGTTACATGTGTACCGGCCTTGGCTGCCAACTGCGACTTTGCCCGATTTTCGTCCAGACGTGTCATGGCAAACCAACGATCACGCGGGACTTCTTTCGCGTTATTCATCGCGATCAAACAATTGGTGTTACAAGGATTGCCCACTACCAGAACACGGATATCCGGAGCCGCGTTCTTGGTGAGCGCTTGTCCCTGACCAATGAAAATTTTGCCATTGATGCCGAGCAAATCTTTGCGTTCCATCCCCTGCTTTCTCGGCACGCTTCCGACCAGCAGCGCCCAGTTCACGCCACGAAATCCTTCATCGAGATCTGCTGTAGGAACAATGGTGCTGACCAGCGGAAAGGCGCAATCTTCCACCTCCATCACTACTCCCTCTAGAGCCGTCAAAACCTGAGGGATCTCGATCAATCGCAACTCGACCGGCTGATCGGGCCCGAACATTGACCCGGAAGCGATACGAAAAAGAAGCGAGTAACCAATTTGACCGGCGGCACCGGTCACAGCGACTTTCACAGGAGGTCTCATACAAAGACGATGGGAACGCCGGCGGGTTTGTCAACACCGAGGAGACAGGAGACGGAATACAGGAGACAGGAGACGAGGTTCCCGGCGACTTGTCCTCCGAAGCCTTGGCGTAGGAGGATGTCGGCGATGTCGGCGTTGATCAACCCTCGCCCGGTTTAGCTGGAATGGCGGGCATTTTCATTTCCTGAACTGGATAATCAGAGGGGATCGCAAAGTCCGAATCCGGTACATCGGTTTGCTCCACTGAGACAAGAGTTGTGGTCATTTTGTGGCCGGCGATGTCGCTTTCCGTACGTATAAGCATGCCGGGGTATTTCTCCGGTGCTCCTAAAAGACCGCTTCCAGTAGCCGATAAGCCAAGCGCCCCGCGTAAATTGCCAAACATCGAAACGATCTTCTGATAGTTCGGAAAATCTTTGTCGAAGAAGACGTGCATCTCCATGCCTTGTAATGGCTTGGTGACATACTCTTCACAGGGATAACCGTTGATCGTTTCTTGTTTTCCAGTCGGCTTCAGATCGCTATCCGCACCTTTTTGTCGACCGGCCTCCGCTGCTTTTTCCATCACCTGGAGCCCGGCCTTCACCTGAGCGCCCGCCCGTTTCATAGCGACCTTTTTATCATGAAGAAGCGTTACGATGTCGCCGCTGGTCGTGTCGGTAATGGATGTGATGGAGCTTCCGACATCCATCCGAATCTTCGTCCCTTTAAAGCGGTAAGTGATTTCATCAGTCCTGCCACTTCTTTCCATCGACTGTTTAATAATAAAGTCTGCTCGAGCTCCGATTACAGTGCAGAGAACGAGCACAGGTACAAACAAAGTACACTTCTTCATGAGAGGCCCGAGGCTAGGCTATCGGAATAGGAAGATCAAGGCGAGGCAGAAGGCCGCGCCTAAGCGCGGCCGTTAACCGTTTTCAGTCAACCGTCGACCGTCCACCGTTAAACGTTCCGCGTTTGGCGATTCGCGCAAAAGGCCGCTATTCGTCATGACTTTCCACGACGAATCTGAATCTAAATCGTCCGAACGCCGAACGCCGAACGCCGAACGTCAGCGAAGCGCGCCTTGGCGAGCACGGATTGCCAACATACCAACCAGCGCAATACCGCCGATACCCATCATCGCCATGGTGGAAGGTTCTGGAATGGGCGTGGTAGAAGAGTAGGTCGCTGCAATAGTATGGTTATCCGACTCGAACCCGGTAGGACCGTCGTTAATAAAGACTACTTTATTGAACGTGACGTTCTTATTATTCGGGTCGGCAAAGAAATTGACGTAGGCGTACGGTTCGCCACTATTCTGACCTTTGAATTGTGGGTTTGGATTACCGTTGTACTGCTTGCGCTCGGAGGCAGGCAGACTGTTGATAAGCTTGAGCACGTCGGTGGTGGTAAATGTCTCAAGCAGCGTATTGCCTGAATAGAACTGCATTTGGTTGTACCGATCCGCGGCGGACCACCACAAACCGAAATAGCGTTCGGGCTGATTCAAAGTCAGGGTCGTTTCGGTTGGAGCCCCTGGGTACCGGCTATTGACGTCGAAATAGTTACCGACACCGCCGGCGCCGCCCCATTTGTCGAAGGGCTGGACCCAGGTCGGCCCGTATGAACCTAAGTTGAGCGTTGCGTTGAAAGCCAAACTATTGTTGAGACCCGGGGTATTGCTATTGAAATCGTCCTGAAAAACGCCGGTGGCACCGAATGCCTTCGGATCAAGGAAAAGGCTGGATTGTTGGACGCCGGGTTTTTCTAGAGTGACAAGAAACGGGTCGGCTTTTGCTTGCGGTACAGCATAGAGAAGTACTGCGGCAAACGAGCAAACCCCCAAACGACGGAAAAAGCTAGCCCTACTCATGCCCCCATCATCGGGATCGTTATTGGGGGCTCAAGACTGGGAGGCGTGCGCGAATCAGACGAAAATAGTGCTGACTCGAATCGGTCTTAGAATTCTAAAAGTTGTGAATATGCGACTCGAGTTTGAGAAGAACTTAGTATGTTTTCGCGCAGATCAATTTTCACGGCAGAAGCGGGATCCTCCTTCGCCAACCTGTCCTCCATAGCTTCCTCCTTCGCTGAAAAGCTATGGAGGACAAGTCAGCGAAGGAGGAGGCCACGGCGCGACAAGCTCGCCGTCGCCAAGACGACAGCGCGACGAGCTCTGCCGCGCAAAAGCATCAAACAACCGCTCGTCTCCGCGATCGAATTGCTATCATTCCAATTAACGCCACTCCGCCAATACCCATCATGGCAAATGTTGACGGCTCGGGAACTGGTGTTCCTGAAATAGTGCAATAGCTCGCCGCAATTGTGTGGTTATCTGACTCGAAGCCTGAATTGCCGCTGTTGGAAAAAACAACCCGATCGAACGTAACACTTTGATCCTTCGGGTCAGCAAAGAAATTCAAGTAGGCAAAATACTCTCCCGGGTCGCCTCCGTTGTTGGGACTGCCCAGATATTGGTGCTGAAGAGTGGGACTTTCACTCTTGATAAAGTTTATCACGTCCGATGAATGAAACGTCGCTACGAGCGTAGCGCCTGAATAGAACTGCAGAACGTTGTTTGGATCGCCGGCGGACCACCACAGACCAAAGTATCGTTCTGGTTGTTTAAGTGTAAGCGTTGTAGAAGAGGGCCCGCCGAGGTTTGTATTTACGTCGAAATAGCTCCCCGTCCCTCCGGCGCCACCATACACATCTGCATTTTGGATCAGTGACTGGTCGTATGACCCATACTTAGATGAGCCATCGAAATTCAGATGATTGTGAACCTTTGCGTCATAAGAATCGAAGGTCTCTTGATAGACGTCAGTGGCATCGAATTTCGAAGGGTCCAGAAAAAGACTCGACTGCTGCACCCCTGGATTTTCAAGCGTTACGATAAATGGATCTGCATTCGCTTGTGAAGCTGCCAAGCACGCAACCGCACCGAACAAAATGTACTTAAGAAGATGGAAACCATACACCCGAAACATGTCGCCATCCATCGGAGGGCTTCGAGTAACCTTGAGGGTTTTGGGATACGCAGAGCTGCGGCAAAATTATTGTGCCTTGATTTGTTATAGCATTTCTAAATCTTGTGAAGATACAAAGTTTTGCCGGGACTGCGATCGCGATAATTGCGCGTCCTAATGGCAGGCGGCAAAGGTCGAGCTAGAACCTCAACCCTCGGTGAAGCTGCCCCGAATGCTTTCGGGGTTCGGGCTGCCCCAATCCTCCGGATTGACCATGGGTTGACCTTCCAGATCGACCTTCCCGCGTGCCACCTCCCCTATTCCTCACAAAACCTTCCCAACGCTGTGGAATATAATAGTAACCGGGAAACTCTTTTGCCGAACCCTTCCTCAATCACAGTCCGGTAACTCGCCAGCTGCGGTAAATACTGTTTGAGGAGACGCTCTGAAAAAATCGCATCTGTTTCGTCGGTCTGCCTTTGATTGGTTTTCCAATCGATGATCCAGAGATCGCCGCTTTTCGTACCAATCAACAGATCGATCGTTCCTTCGATCCATTCATTCAGATTGAGCGGATACGAAAAGCTGACTTCAGACTTAATCCATTCGGCCACGCGGAAAATTTGCTGTATGGCGTCGCTCTGAAGAAACCGATCGATCTCGAGCTTCGCTCGCTCCGGCAACGTCGGTTGGACCGAATATGCTGCTCGCAATTCCTGCCTGCCATTCCATGGAAACCGTTGCGCCCAATCATGCCAGAGCCGCCCATACTCGTAAGCGCGGACGACCGGTTCAAACTCTTCTCCCGGTGCGGCTGTATCTGTGTCTTTCGCAAGAGCATGCGGTAGAATCAACTTCGGTACTTTTCTAGATTCCTCACTGGCGACGTGCAGAGCTTCTAGAGCCAATTCATCGAGCGTTTTGCTGGCGGACACGCCTTGTTTTGCGGGGCGAGCAGCCGAAGGCAACCGCTCTCCGATAACGGGTACCTCGGCCAAATCAAAATTGGCGGCCTCCCGAAATGAGCGGGTTGAATCCTGGTAAGAAATATCCGGCAGAATGAGCGCGTGCCTGGCCCGAGTTAATGTGACGTATAGCAGGCGTCGATATCGAGCTAACACCTGATCCGGCGTCTCTTGGCGAGCGCGCGCCCGGGGACTCTCGGCCGCCCACGCCACGACTTGATCTAGTTCAGAATCAATGATTCGCGGGTAGCCGTTTGATTCGCCTACATAGATTCGCCTGCCTAACCCGAGAGGGATGACAATATCCCATTCAAGCCCCTTTGCGGAAAAGCTGGTAGTCAATTCGATTGCGTCTCTAGTTGCCAAATGCAGATCAGCGCTGTCGCTCAGCAAATCTAAAAGTTCATCGAGCCATTGATCCAACGTTACCCCTTTCAGATCGGCTTCGAACGCTCTCTGGCGGAAGTGCTCCAACGCAGCCGGGTCTGCTTGGATGGCTTGCAGGCGATCAAAGAGCTGACAGTGTTCAAACATCCGATCGACAAAGCGCCCCAACGTGATGCTGCTAGAAAGCAGTTGCTGAAGGTTCTTTAAGAGCGTTTCGCTTTTGGCGTATTCCTCGCTGAATTTAGGAGGTGTACGCAGTGTGTCGACTAACTCGGTATCGGCGACCCCGAAAATCTCCCGCAGCACGCCGAAGCGTTCAAATCTGTCCCAGGGATGAACGAGCGTATAGAGCAGGGCGACAGGCCAGGAAAATGCCGGAACACTGCTCCAAGAGATTTTCTGATTGCGATAAATGAACGGCAGTCCCAGCGCCCGAAGGTGGCCGGCAAACGCGATCAGCCAATCGTGTCGGGGAGCAAGCACCGCGACCTGGTTCCAAGATCCGATACCGAGGCCTTCCTTCCCTTTCCTTTGCATCCAATTTGCCAGCTGGCGCGCTTCTGCTTCGAAGACGGCTTCAACATTCTTGGGGTCCGAATCGGGAAAGGTCATCTGGATCTTTCCGACGTACCCGCCATTCTCCGGACGCCCACATGAGAGGTCGTCGTAGGGAATCTCGTGTTGAGCAAGATTTGCCTTTTTGAAGACGTTGTTCACCGTTTCGACGACTGTTGCCGAACAACGCATAGTGCCTTTGAGACGAAGTTCTGCGCCGCCGATTCTGAACGCTTCGTTCAGGGCATCGTACGACTCGATTGCTGCTCGTTCGTAGATAACCTGGCGCGGATCGCCTACCATCGAGAACCGTCCCTCTTCCGGGCCATTCACCAAACGGCCGGGCCAGGTTCCAAAAAGGGCGCCTACTGGCCGCGTGATTTCTAATAAAATCTCAAACATCGACCGTGTGGTGTCCTGCGCCTCATCCAGAATGACGATCTGCCGCCGCTGCCGGAGGCGATCCAATGTACTCGGATCGGTAAGCAGTTGCCGGCAAAGGCTGATCTGATCGTCGAATGTTACGATTCCTTGCCGGACACAGAACGAGCGGAACTGATTAGCGAGCTGATTGGCTACGACGCACGCCGCGTCTTCGACCCATTCAACCAATGGTCCAAGCGAAGCCTGCCAAGCGCCGATCAGCGATTCAGATTGGCTGGTGGGCATTGGTATTCTCACGTAGACCGCAGTATCTGCCTCCAAATGTCGGATCAGCGTGTCCAACTCTTCGATCAACCGTTCGTGCTTTGCGCGGCTTTGTCCCGGCACAACACAATTTGCCAGGAAAGCTGCATTCGGAAGAGGCGGCTCATCCGGAACGCGAGTTTCGCTCTTGGGCCGGGAGATCTGGAAAGCCAAATCCAGGAGCTCTTGCCATGTACAAAAGACCAGCACCTTTTGAGTAAGAGGATCCTCGGAAAAGCGGCGGCTGATCTCAGGATCGCTGATGAATCGATCCCAGAGTCTTTCCCGTGTCCGTGTGCCAGGCGCAATAGGATCGGGCGGAAACTCTTGCGGAAAGTCGCGCAGCAGGCGGACGCAAAAACTGTGAATGGTTCCGAAGAAGGCGCGGTCCAGTCGTTGCAATATCGTTCTGCTTGCTTCGATCTTCAGCCGGGCCAATAATGCGGCGCGAACGCGCTGCCTGAATTCGTTCGCTGCGCTTTTGGTGTAAGTCACTACAACCAGCCGCTGCAAGGCGTCCTCTTCGCCTTCGAGCGCGATGGTAACGATTCGATCGACAATAGCGCGTGTTTTGCCCGTCCCCGCCGCAGCAATCACAGAAAAATTTTTGTGAATCTCGCGAGTGAACCGGTCCCGAG
Source organism: bacterium (assembly GCA_046727495.1). Taxonomy (GTDB): domain Bacteria; phylum Verrucomicrobiota; class Verrucomicrobiia; order Chthoniobacterales; family JAFAMB01; genus JBKPBY01. The sequence continues at coordinate 7,380 of JBKPCS010000132.1, forward strand.
TTTGCTGATCAGGAGAGGCTTCCGGATTCGTGCGCGAAAAGTCGAAGAGCTCGAGTTGGCGGTCCGAATTCATACGCCCTCGACGGTCTCCCCTCTTCCGTCTTCCGTTTTCCGTCTTCCGTTTGTGCCTCGGGAAATCTCACGTCCCCACTTATAATCAACCGGCCTCGCCACGCTCGGAAGCTTGAACCGTTGGGCTACGCAATTATCACCATGGATCCCTTGAACGGAAAACGGAAGACGGTAGACGGAAGACGGTAGACCCTTCATGTCACCTCCATTTTCCTTTCCAAGACCGCCGCCGGAATATCGAGCGTCGCGATCGGTAACGTTTCGCTTTGTCCGTATTTGGCAGCCGGCCGGCGACCGAATCCGAGTTGAGACTGGATCCAGGCCAGTCGTTCGACTACTGGGTTCAGCTTTTCGTCAGCCGGAAACTTGATCGGCTTCAGATCTTCCGGCCGAACGACCGTGAACTTAACCGATGCAGCACCGTTAGCGAGCGCCAGAAGCCGATAGCCAACAAATTGCAATCCGTCGCCCGCAACTGGACGGAAAACGATCGGCAAGCGTGAGGTTTTGAAATCGCAGATCTTCAAGGATGCCTCTCGAATAGCTGCTCGGTTGGAAATGATCAGATCAGTTCGACCCCGCAGTCGCACACCTTGATAGACACCTTCGAGTTCTCCTTCTGCCTGGTACCAGGTGCCTGGCGAAAACCAGTCGGTTGCCAACTCCAACATGCGGGCGGCAACCATCGTCGCCTGGCTCATCACGCTTTCCCACCAAAGATCGGGTGAGTTCTGCGCGTGTTCCTCGAGCATTTTTGCCACGGCGTTTCGGAGATTGTTTCCCAATAGTAGAAAGTGACTTTCTTGTACTGCAGCAAAGCTCCGTTGAGTGCCAAACGTCTCATGAAGCAATCGATGCACTAGCCGGCCGATGGTCATCGGTACAGATCGAGAAAAACGACGCTCCCATTCCCGACGACAACCGAATACCAGATCAAAGGCAAATGTTGCCGGCGTTTTGATCGCCTTCTCCAGTTCGGACGGAAACCAGGCCCGCGTGGCGAGACCCGCTTTGCCGAAATTTAAAAAATATTCGTCAAAGGGTACCTCGGGATTACAGCGACTGGAATGAATACGTGACAAACGCAAAGCATTGGTTTTTTTCCGGCTGCTCAGATGAAATCGGGTGTTTCCAGCACCTAATAAATCCTCTGCGAACGTGCTCAGATCATTGGCAACCAGAGCATTCCCGGCATGATCCAGTTCATATCGCGAAAGCACCAGATTGGCTTGCGCGTGGTACGCGACTTGCAAAAATCGGTCTTCCTGCAGTTGCCGACGTTCGGCTACGGTCGAGAGAAAGAATCCTTGTCGCCGCAGGCGGAGCCGTACTTCATCCGGAAGAACAGCGTTCTCCACGACTGCGCGCGGCCACGACTCTGCCAGTGAGTCTGCCAAAAAAACATGTTCCCAGGAGCATCCATGGGCCTTGGCCGGAGTAGTCACAATGACTTTCGCATAGCGATTCCCAGCGCCGGGATGCTGTTCTCTTGCCTGCACCGCGAGCAATCTTTGGGTGAACTCAAGAAAACGCCTGGAAGACAATTGCTGTCCAAACAAGAGCCGACTGATTTCCTGGAAAACGGCTCCCAATCCTTCCGGACCGGAAAGATCTATCTCCAGCTCTTCTCTGCCGGCTAGATCTGCGAGTCCTTTGATTGTATCCGTCCATTTTCTTCGCAATTCTTCCCAATCCGCTTGCAGAGGCCATTCCGGAAGCAGTGACTCCAGTTCCCTTAGCCAGACGAAACGGTCACGGAATTCATCGTCGATTAGTCCAGATCGGGTCTGGCGTTCATCGAATACGCAGAAGAGACCTTTCCGGAACGCAGGGTAATCGCGTGAAAACAGAGACTCGACAATTTTAAGCAGCGTTTCGGGAGGTCGACCTTCACTAAGGTATTTAGCAACCAAAGCCTGAATCCGGGCGCCTGTTGGAATCGGTTGCCGCTCTCGGAATTCGTCGGCTAGCGCGATCCCGTTCGATACTAACCGATCGACAAGAGCGGGGCCGGTTGAGGAATTCTCCGGAACAATTACGGCGAGGTCCTTGGCTCCCGTTACCAATGCTCTTGCGATCGATTGGACCAGCGCTTCGATCTGATCCTTCCATCGATCGCCCACCAAAATTTGTGGCCGAACGCAATCAGGCTCACCCCCGCCTCGCCAATGCGTGATAAACGATTCATAAGGCCGCTGGACATCGCCTTGCGGACAGACTGTCATCTGCGCATGAAGTTTTTTCTCCAGATCCGTTATCCACGAAAAACTGGCGGTTTCGCTTCCGATCGGCTGAGCGAGCCATAGTTCAGTCTCGTTTGCATACATCGACGCGGCATAAAGCAGATCGAGATTTCGGTGCTCTTCGGCGTCCAAACCATAGATCCCGAGGTTCAAATCTCCGTGAGGGTTCACTCGTTCCAGCAGGATCGCGTCTGCTCTAGCTTTCCAGAACTCCGATTCGACCAAGCCTTTCAAGGCGGTGCGCACATTGGTTGGAACCCGCAAAAGCGCGAACGCCTGATCAAGATTATGTTGCCCGAGCCAGCCGCTGGTGGAGAGCTCGTCCAGTGCACCCAGTAGTTGGTGAGCGTTGAGATTGCTTGTTTCGCCTAGCGCTGTCTGGAGCAAAAGTTCGATCGCTTCGCGGCCAAACGACGGGCTGGGTAACTTGCAGACGGCGTACAGCCTGCGTCGGAGGGTCCGCACATCCATGAATTGAACGCCAAACAACTTGTTCCCCTGACGGAGGGCCATTTTACGAATCCAATTCGCTTGCACGAAGGATCCGGTGACCAGCCACGATGTGTGATTGGAAAAGTTTGCCGCGGATTCTTTTTCCAACCATTGCCAGAGACTCTCTTCCCAGGCATCGAATGCGTGATTGAACAGACGAATTCGGTTCATGAAGGAGTGGGAGTGCGCGTGCGAGTGTTGAACGCCCCTACCGGCACTATTTGAGCCTTCTCTGCACGATCTCTTCCACGGCTGCGCAGTGTGCGTTATAGCTCTCGAGAAATTCAGTCCGGCTTGGAAAACCCATACGCAGGGCCAGGCGCCGCTGCTCAATCTCGTTCGACGGCAACTCTGAAATCGAGCGGTTATCTGCGCGACGTAACACAGACTCGACTCGGCGGAAGAAATCGTACCCTGTTTTCAGGCTCCGGCTCTCCCCTTCCGTCAAGACATTCTCCAGCTTAACGATAGCGTTCCGCGTGTTCGTCTCTTTAATCTTGTTACGCATCTGAAGGGACTGGATAATAAATTCGATGGCAATAAGCCCGCCACGTCCAGCTTTATACTGTCCTTCGCCCTTCCCTCTCTCTTTTACGATCCGCTCGTACATTTTGTAGATATGCTGACTGAGTTCCGGCTTCTCGCATGCTCGGGACCAGATCGCCTCGATAGTTCTAGTAACGGCTTCCTTCTCTGGTCCACACAACAGGCGAGCCTTGGTTAAAGCTTGCGTCTCCCAAAATTGAGCACGGCCGGTGAAATAGGCTTCGTATGTCGAACACGTCACAACTAGCGGTCCATTCTCGCCTTCCGGCCGTAACCGGGTATCGAGCGGAAATATTCTACCCTCAGCAGTTTTGGTCGCCATTGCTTCGATGAGTGCACCGGCTGCCGCCGGTGTTTCGCCAATGAAGACAACATCCAAATCGGCTCCGTACAACAATTCGCGTCCGCCGAATTTGCCAAGTACAATGAGGGTTAACTCCTCCGCTCCGTGGATTTGTCTGGAGCAATATTCCAGACACGCTTCCGCCAGAGCGGTCATCTCGAGTTGGAGCTCCTCTTGCGAAGCGGTATTCAAGATATCGCGCAGCAAGATCCTGCCTGCTTCCGCCCGGCGATAGACTCTGATCCAATCCAAAACCGGCAAATCTTCTTCTCGTCGATCGAGCCCTTGAAGAAATTGTTCTTTAGTCGCGGAAACGCCTAAATTCCGGCCTCGTGCGATTTCTTCGATAAGTTGCGGCCGCCTGATTACTACGTCGCTGAACAACGGGCTTGCATCGAACAGCCGAATGAGGAGCTCCAGCAGTTTTGGATTGGCTAGGAGAGTCTCAAATAACAAACCCCGGATGCCGTACGCATCGACGAACCGGATAAATCGGCGAAGCGCAGCATCGGGGTCGGCAACGTTGCTGCACCAACGCAATAACTCTGGTTCCAGCTTCGCATAAAGGCGACGTGTCCGCGGAGCCACATGCACCCGGGAGGAGGATCCCTCACGTAAGGTAGTCAGCGATTTTGCGGCGCCGTCTGGATCTTGGAAAGCCGCCAAAGCACTCTTGAGGTGATCGACTTCGTTGAGACGTCTTCTCAGCAATCGATGGAAGGTCGATCGAACGGACACAGTGTGCGTTTCCAGCGCGCGAGCGAAGGCATCCACGTCAGCATAACCCATCGCATTGGCAATGCCGTTCCACTGTTCCTGGCGAGCTGGCAAAGTGTGAGTCTGCCGCTCGTGCTCAATCTGAAGCCGGTGTTCGACCCCACGCAAGAACACATAGGCGTCCCTCAACCTCGAGACCTGATCGCTGGGCAACAGGTCTAGTTGCTCGATTGCGGCAAGCGCCTTGAGTGTGTTCCGTTCCTGCAAAAACGCGTTCCTTGCTCCGTGCAGCAGCTGCAGTGTCTGGACGATAAATTCGATCTCCCGAATTCCTCCGTACCCAAGCTTTACATTCCGATGCAGATCCTCCGCGCCGACCAGGTCGCGTTCAATTCGTCCTTTGAGGTCGGCAATCTCGTCCAGAAGATCCCCCGAGACAGTGCGCGGAAATATAAATGGCTGCAGCCGTTGATTGAACTCGTACAAAAGTTCTTCATTTCCGCAAACGCCGCGAGCTTTGATCAATGCCATTCGTTCCCACGTTTCGCCGTAGCCGGCGTAGTAGTTTTCCAAACTTGCGAACGAGCTCGCAAGTGGACCGGAAGTACCTTCCGGACGGAGCCGAACATCAATCCGGAACAACGGTTCACCGCCGCCGGCCGAAAAAATTTCGATGATCTTTTCAGCCAGCCGCGCGTAAAACTCGTGAACGGTAAAGCGAGGATTAATATAGCCATCCTGATCGTAGAAAAAAATGACGTCGATATCCGAGCTATAGTTGAGCTCTGTCCCGCCAAATTTTCCCATCGCCAGAATCCCGAAACCGGTCTCTGGTTTGCCCCACTTTTCTCCTAAAGCATTCAAGCAAGTTCGGTATACCTCGGAAACGCAACACTCAGCGACAGAAGTGATGTCGCGAGTTGTTTCCGCAAAGCCGGCCAGACCGATTATCTCCCGGAAGGCGATTCGCAGCATCTCCGCCGACTTCCACTCTCGAAGCTCTTGGAAAGAGAGATCGTCTTTGGTAACAGCTCTTCTTAGGGATCGACTGCTTGTATCACGCGGCCTTTGCACATCCGAGTGCGCGAGCCACTCCAGCAGTTCAGGCCGTCTCAGGATCTTTGTTAACGAGACTGGTGATACAGTCAGAAAGTTGATCAACGCGATTCCTCGATCAGGAAACGCCTCGAGGGTTTCCCGGAGATCCGGACGGATGCAGGCCAGTTCGTCGAGAACCTTCGGAGCCTCGCTGGGAATCCAGATGCGGGAATTTTCGGTAAGTACTTCGTTCCATTCCATCTCTGGTGATAAGAATACAGGAGACAGGAGACAGGAGACAGGAGGTTTTTAGAATGCCGGCATTTCTAAAGTGCTTGTTCAAGGCCGGCTTTCTCGGTAGCCTCGATCTTTACAAAGTCGCAAAAGATCTGTTGATTCTTGCATAAAACCCCTAATCCTTTCCAGCCGTTGAAAGAACGGCTACTCAATACGGATATCCAGATAAACGCTGGAGCGCTTATGTGATATCCGGCCTTTTTTGTGAATCGCGTAGTAA
>JBKPCS010000133.1:0-26523 GCA_046727495.1 bacterium
GAACTCTTTCCTGGTTAGGTATGATGCTAAGCGCGCTTTTCACGCCTGACTCGCCGGGTCGGCTCGTTTTCGCACCGATCTAACCTGTCGCCCCTTTGCAGTTCCGTGACTAGCAGACGCGGCTGTTCGGGCAACAAGCCGTCCTGACCTGTCCCCTGATTGTCGCGATTGTGCCTGCCCGATCGAAGCTTCTGTGGCCAGTCGTGCTTGTGTCCGTCTCAATCGGATCTGTCCCCCGAAAATTCACGTGTCTTGTCGTAAGAGGGGGGAGTTGCCGGGTGAGGAATGGTTTTCGGCTCGGTGACCGATGGCACTCCGGCGACAAGCAATTCAGAACTCAGTCAGGCGGCAGGAAGCACGGAAACTCTCGAAGCCTGTCGGGGTCTGGATTCCTTCTGATAGCTCCTGTATCCTTAGGTCATGATTTCGTGCATTGGCACTTCCGGATTCCAATACCCTGAATGGCGTGGAACTTTCTATCCGGAAAAGTTTCCCACCGCGAAAATGCTGCCGTTTTATGCGGAGCGTTTTTCTACGACAGAAGTCAACTACACGTTCTATCGCATCCCAAATAGCAAGACGATCCAAGGCTGGGACACTTCTACACCTGCACATTTTCGGTTTGGGCTGAAGGCGCCGCAGAAGGTCACGCATGTCGCGAAACTTAGGAACAGCGGCGAGTTATTGGAAGTCTTTCATCGGGTCGTTTCCGGATTAGGATCAAAGTTGGGTCCGATCCTGTTCCAGCTTCCTCCAAGCTTCAAGAAAGACGCCACAGTTCTGCGCGAGTTTCTCGGCGGCCTCCCCGCGGACATGCGGGTAGCATTTGAATTTCGGCATCCGTCCTGGTTCGACGATGAAACCTTCGATCTTTTAAAGACTCATCATGCGGCGTTGTGCATTGCCGAGAGCACTGATCTTGCCACGCCAAACGTCCCGACAACCGATTTTGGTTATCTCCGTCTTCGCCGCGAAGACTATGGTAGCGACGACATTACCCGGTGGGCAAAATTCATTCAAGAACAAGAAGGACGTTGGAGTCAGGTGTTCGTCTATTTTAAACACGAAGAAAGCGGGATCGGGCCTAAACTAGCTGAGCAACTGAAAAAGGAGATAGGCGTGAGCTAACTTCTCTCTGTTTTGCTCTTATCTACTCAGTCAGAATTTCCCGAAAAAGTCGGTAATATCGAAAAAGACCGTTTTCTCGATACCTTCGACGGTTGTGAAGTCTAATCGGTCGTACGATTTTCCTTTTTGAGAGAGTAATGCCTGCCGAGTGACTTTTGAACCAGGGAAATGAGCTGCGAGATAGGAATATTCGGCTTTCGCACCGACTGCCTCGCTCCGCGCTCCAACAATCACGACGGCGGTATCTATGCTCGATCCCTCTTCTCCGGAAAAACTCACCTGGGGTGAGTCTCCGGCAAAAGCTGCCAGGCAAACAGCTGTCAGAGAAAAGAAAAACGCGACACTTCGCATAGACTAACGTTTACAGCTTGCCGGAACCGGATGATCCAACCAGTCATCGATGTATCTTCAAGTCACTTAAATCTCTTTGGTTGCCGCTTTGATCGCATCTAGACGCGGCAGTTTCTGCGTCAATGTCAAAACTGGTGAGAACAAATCGCCCTTCTTCTCCACTCGTTTAAGAACGTCTTCAGAGTCAAACGCGAGATGGTTTGCGCTCTTTTTCTTTAACGCTGCTTCTACTTCTTCCCAGGTAACCGGAGTCGAAACCATCGGTCGATCTTTGGCGCGGAGCGAATAGACGTTGGCCGTCGTTTTCTTGTCATCGTTCTGGCTCCAATCAACAAGCACTTTGCCGGCTCGCAGACTCTTTTGCATTTTCGAGACAACAACTTCCGGGACCTGGCTCTCAAGCAATTCAGCGACCGCGTGAGAAAACGGTTTTGTCCGGTCGTATGTCGTTGCGCTATTGATCGGAACATAGACCTGCAATCCTTTGGAACCAGATGTTTTGGCGAAGCATTCCATGCCGAGAGCCTCAAAGATTGCTTTGAGCCAAAGACCTACCTGGCAGCAGAGTACGATGTCCGCCGGCGGACCCGGATCCAGATCGAACGCGATTACAGTAGGTCTTTGAATTGCCGGCGCCTTATGAAGGAAGGTATGTAATTCCAAGTTCGCCAGATTGGCGGACCAGATCAGAGAAGGAAGATCGTCGATAACACAATAGTTGATCGCCCCGCCTTCAGTCTTTGCGACTTTGGCTGTCTTCACCCATTTAGGCCGATGGGATGGACATTGCTTTTCGTAAAAGTAAAACTCCTCAACGCCTTCAGGATAACGTTTGAAAGTTATCGGCCTGTCCTTCAAGTGTGGAAGCAGGGCAGGCGCGATTCGCAAATAATAATCGATGACATTCGCCTTGGTGAATTCCGCCTTGGGGTAGAGAACCTTCTCCAGGTTAGATAGATTCAGGTTAGTTCCATCAACCGTCACCCTGACTGAAGTTCCGCTTTTAGCCATTTCAGATAGCTTTCTCTCGGACGACTTCTTCCGGTCTCTTGTCTTCCCGCGGGCCGAGAAATACTGGCTGACGGAGTCTGTCGTCACGTGTCCATTCCGTAAATCTCACTTCACAAACCAACACTGGTTCGATCCAGTGGCACCGCTTCATCTCAGCCGGCGTCACTGCCTGGCCGTATCGTTTCGATTTATCCTCCGGAAGATCGACGAAAGGGCAACCGTCGCGTCTGATCTTGTCGAACTTGGAAAGCAGAGATTTGAGAAGTTTATCGGTAAAACCGGTTCCTACCCTTCCCGCAAAATAAAGAGACCTGTCCCTGTAAACGCCTACCAAAAGGGCTCCAAAATACTTCCGGCCTCCTGCCGGGTCAGTATACCCTCCGATAACAAATTCTTGTTGCTGTTGCAGCTTCAGTTTAATCCAAGCTCCGCTTCGCTGGCCGGGCTCGTATCGAGACCCAGCGCGTTTCCCGATAAGTCCTTCCAAGCCAAACTTACGGGCTTGTTCAAGAAGCAGCTCTGCATCGTCACCCAATGTTGCGGAATACCTAATTGCTCCAGGAGGATCTGTAAGTAATTCCTCAAGCTTCGCTTTTCGTTCTTCGATCGGAAGATCGAGAAAATCTTTTCCGTTGAGTCGCAGGAGATCGAATGCGTAAAAAAATAGAGGCGGCTTATTCTGGCCAAGCTCGAATGCTTGCAGCAGTTGGAACGAAGAACGCCCCTGTTCATCCAGAGCCACAATCTCGCCGTCAATGGTCGCGTCCTGCACGCCGAGCGCGGAGATCGATTCCATCACCTCAGGAAACTTGCCACCGAGATCAATTTTGTTCCGTGAAAGAAGCCGTGCCTCGCTGCTACCTCGGAGCGCTATGGCTCGGAATCCGTCGAACTTGATTTCATAGTGCCAATCACCGGGAGGTACCGACTCGGCCACCTTTGCCTGCATTGGTTCGACGAATTCGGGCAGAGGAATGGAAGTCCCCGATTTCGATTTGTGTTGTTGCGCATGGCTGACTTTATGCGCCGGACGCGACTTCCAGACTCTGTCTCCCTTCGAGAGCTGGCTCATGGTCTTACCGGAAAGTGCGGACGTATTGTCCATTTTTTCCGAAACCGGCTTCATGTCTTCCGCGGCCTTGATCAAGAGCCATTGCTTTTCGTCACGCAAGCGCACCAGATACCATTCGCCCTGAAGTTTCTTTCCTTTGAGCACAAAGTGCAGCTTTCCTCCGGAAAGCTCTTTTGCGGGCGCCTTGCTCAATGGCTCGTAGGTACCGCGATCCCAAACCATTACGGTCCCTCCGCCATATTGCCCCTTCGGAATCGTTCCTTCGAAATCGATGTATGCGACCGGATGGTCTTCAACCTCGACTGCCAAGCGTTTGTCTCCTTTCTTGAAAGGGATTCCTTTTGGCACCGCCCACGATTTAAGTGTCCCTCCAAGCTCTAGTCGGAAATCGTAATGCAGCCGAGTGGCAGCATGCTTTTGAATGACGAAGCGTCGACCCGAGCCCTTTCCAATTTTAGCTTCAGGTTCTGCCGTTTTGTTGAAGTCGCGTTTTCGTTGGTATTCCTTCAGCGACATAGCCGAACGCTCACTAACTCGCATCTTTCGTAGGAAAACGCGAGAACAGGACGAACGTGTTCCCCAGTTCAAGAGGATTCGCCTCAGAGGGAGCAGGTACGCTTAAGCCTCTACCAACGCTTGGCCACTAAGATCGGTCCAAGGTGGCCTTCGCAAACAGAGCACAAAACGAAGCTCCCATCCCCGACCGGAACCGCGCCGTTGCCGTTGCATTCAGAACACAACTCCCCGGCCTCGATATTGACAATGCGTCGGCCGCGTAGGCGGTGGTGTTCTATCTCGTGATCGATCAGCCCGTCGCACTCATCTCGGGTCTCTGGCTCGCCCACTATGCCCGAAATTTCGCCGGTCTCTTCGTCTTCAAACTCGACGAGGAACCTCCATTTCGTATGGATCACGAGCTGGATCATGCCCACAAATTGTAGCAACCACAGGTTAACAACACAAGATATTGTGTGTTAAATTTTGTTTGTCCCTAGGCGCCTGGGCTCGTTCGTTTGAAGGTAGACGAAGTTTACTTCTACCCTTAATATAATTATTCCTAATGAAACCGATCTGGAAGGGGGCTATAGCGTTCGGCCTCGTCAACATTCCGATCCGCCTTTACTCCGGCACCGAGACAAACGAGCTGAAAACGCATCTCCTCTGGAAAAAGGATATGTCCCGGATCCGGTACCAGCGCGTCGCTGAATCAACCGGGAAAGAGGTCCCTTTCGATCAAATCGTCAAAGGATACGAGGTAGAGGACGGGCAATATGTCATTCTGACAGATGAAGAGCTGAAAGAAGCTGCTCCGGAGAAGTCTTCTACGATCGATATTCAGGAATTTGTGAACGAGAACGAGATCTCAAGTTTGTACTTTGAGAAACCCTACTACCTGGAACCGGATAAAGGTGCCGCAAAAGCTTATGCGCTTTTGAGAGAGGCCCTGGAGAAATCAGGAAAAGTAGGCGTTGCCCAGTTTGTTTTGAGAAATCGGGAGAGCCTGTGTGTGCTCAAACCCTTGAACGGTGGGCTCGTGCTCAATGCGATGCGTTTTCAAAGCGAATTACGGCCTATGAGCGAACTTTCGCTTCCTTCAAAGGAAAAGCTGGTACCGAGCGAAATTAATCTGGCCACCCAGCTGATCGAAGGGATGACCGGCACATTCGACCCCGCGAAGTATCACGATAGCTATACGGAAGAAGTGAAGAAGATGGTCGAAGCCAAAGCCAAGGGTCAAAAACGTGCCGCCCCAGCCGCTAAGCCCGCCAAGAGCAATGTCATCGACCTGGTCGCAGCACTGCAGGAAAGCCTCGGAACCGTCAAAAAAGGAAAGAAACGAACCGCGGCCTAGTGCTCCTGCGCCGGCATCGTAACTATCTCGATCGGTTTGTTGCGCAGTTAGAGCTGCAGGGCTCTATTGGAGAACTATGAATCGTTTCTCCCCCTTGATAGTGCTGTTCTGTTTTACAGTCGGGCTGCCGACTGTCTTCGGCGCTCCGAGTGGGCCCCGTTCGATGCCCCAGCAGCAGCAATTGCCGGCAGTCGAAAAGAAAGTCGGACCCTCAGCTGAGAGCGTCTACAACGAAGGCGTCGCGCTGATGAAGGCCAGAAACTACGCTTCCGCTCGAGCAAAGTTCGAAGAAGCTGTGAAGTTGAAGCCCAATTTCGCTGATGCGCATAACAATCTTGCCTTATGTCTACGCAAGGAGAATCCCGGGAACTACCAGAAGTCATTGGATCACTACAACACAGCCATTAAATTGAATCCGAAACTGGCTAGGGCATACGAATATCGCGGTGTGCTTTTGGTGCAGATGAACCGCAAGGCGGACGCCGAAAAAGATCTGGCAACGCTGAAACAGCTGGACCCGAAACTTGCCGCGCAGCTTGATGCGGCCATTAAGACTGGCAAGGACACTGAATATTAGCAATCAGCAGAGTCGCGCGGACGCTGAATCCAGCGTCCGTGTCACCAAATCCGGCGTTCCGGTTGCTCGGATAATTTTCTATGGGTGCGCGGCACTCTCCCGAAACAGTATTTAACCAGTCACCGCCGCTGGAAGGGTACAACGTTTTTGACAGCGATACTGCTCTTAGAGAAGCGATTCATCGCGAAGGCGGCGGTTGGATAGAGCCTGAAGCCAGGAAGCTGGGAGAGCTTTGCGGCCGCCCAGAAACAATCAACCTCGGTGTTTTAGCCAATCGATTCGCACCCGAGTTGCGAACACATGACCGATTTGGCAATCGAATTGATGAGGTAACCTATCATTCGGCCTACCACGATTTGATGCGACTCGGCATTGAAGCGAAATGCCACTCTCTTCCATGGGTGGAAGAAAGATCCGGATCACATGTGGCGCGGGCCGCTTTGGTCATGATTCGTCATCAAGTGGACGAAGGTACGAGCTGTCCGATAACGATGACGTTTGCTGCCATCCCTTCGCTTCGCTTGCAACCACAGCATTTCCGCGAGTGGGGGCGACGTGCTCTATCCGCTGTTTACGACCCGCGGTCGATACCGGCCACTCAGAAGGCGGCAATCCTGTTTGGAATGGGCATGACAGAACGTCAAGGAGGGAGCGATGTCCGAGCCAACACAACAGTCGCGGAACCGGCTCACACGGATGGTTCTCCCGACGAATACATCGTTACCGGACATAAGTGGTTTTGTTCGGCGCCCATGTGCGATGCTTTCCTGATTCTTGCTCAGGCCCCCGGCGGGCTGTCGTGCTTCTTACTTCCCCGATGGCGACCCGACGGTTCGCGGAACGCCTTTCATCTCCTTCGTTTGAAAGACAAATTGGGCAATCGCTCAAACGCGTCCAGTGAAGTGGAGTTTCGACGCGCCTACGCTTTGCTGATCGGAGAGGAAGGACGTGGCGTTCGAACAATTATGGAGATGGTGCGGCACACGAGGCTGGATTGTGCGCTAGGATCGGCTTCGTCTATACGCAAGGCGGTCGCCGAAGCAACGCATCATGCGGCATATCGATCGGCTTTTGGCAGGCTCTTAGTTGATCAACCCTTGATGCGGAATGTGCTGGCCGAATTATGTTTGGAATCTGAAGCCGCCACAGCGTTTGCGATCCGGCTAGCGCGCGCATTTGATCGATCGAGCCAGGACGCGCAGGAGGAGAAATTCCTCCGGGTTGCGACAGCGATCGGCAAATATTTCATCACCAAGCGCGCGCCTGAGGTAGTGGCGGAAGCTCTTGAGTGTTTGGGCGGTAACGGTTATGTCGAGGAGTCCTCGCTTCCCCGTCTCTATCGCGATGCTCCTTTGAACTCGCTGTGGGAAGGAGCAGGGAACGTCCAATGCCTCGATGTTCTGCGCGCGATGCAGAAAGATCCAGAGACTAGTGGAGCGTTGAGGGAAGAGACGAAAGCGGTGCGCGGCGCGAACGCAAATTTCGACCGGTTCGCCGATGCTCTGTTTTCCAGTAAAAAAACGCCGGATGAGTTTGGTGCTCGGCGCTTCGTTGAAAAGATCGCTTTGGCGCTTGAGGGCGCCGTTCTGCTCAAGGGCGGGAATCAGCCGATCGCAGATCTTTTTTGCGCTGCACGCCTCGGCTCCAGCGCAGGTCTCGCGCTCGGAACGTTGCCGCCGACAGACCGGGCTACTGTTCAGTTGCTGCTGGATAGGGCGCGGCCCAAGCTTCCAATTTGATTGTCACCTTTGGTCGCAAAAGACACGCGACTGTTCACTTGTACCAATCACCGCGTGTCAATGGCATCCCTGACACGCCGTTTTCGGGTTTGACCAAGAGAGCCTGATAAATATTTAACGCGCCAGTCGCAAACGCATAGGCCGAGCCTGCCAGAAATAATCGCCACACTCGACAAGTCGGCTCCCCGACAAGTTTTTGAGCTTCATTCCAGTGAAGATCAAGCCGGCGCGCCCAATGTCGGAGAGTGAGAGCGTAATGTTCGCGTAGACTTTCAACGTCCCTGACCTCGAAACCGGTTTCTTCCGCGTAACGCAAGGCGGCGTTAATCGCGACTAGTTCACCATCAGGAAAAACGTAGCGGCTGATAAACGTTGGGCCTTTGGGCTCAGGATCCGTCGTCCGTCGACCGATTCCATGATTCAAGAAAACGCCGCGTGGCCGGAGTAGCTCCCATGCTCGACGAAAATAGATGGCAAGCTGGCTTTCGCCCACGTGCTCGAACATGCCGACACTAACTATTTTGTCGAAATCGCCGGTTTCATCGCGGTAATCGCGCAGTTCAACCCGACAGCGGTTTTTCAGCCCTGCCTTATCAATTCGCTCGTTTGCTAGTTCGGCTTGGTTTTCGCTCACTGTTATGCCGACAGCATCCACTCCATAGTGCTGCGCAGCGTGAATGATCAAAGCGCCCCAACCACAGCCGATGTCGAGCAACCGTTCACCAGGTTTCAGCCGGAGCTTCCGGCAGAGATAGTCGAGCTTGCGCTCCTGAGCTGTGTCGAGATCCTCGTTAACGGCTTCAAAGTAAGCACAGGAATAGACCATCGAGCGATCCAACCACAGAGCATAGAAATCGTTCGAAACGTTATAGTGAAACGTCACTGCTTTGCGGTCGCGCTCGAGCGAATGGACCTTACCTGACAGCGACCCTTGGCGTTCATTGCGTCCAGTTCGACCATTCGCGGAGATGCGAAGCATATTCCAGCCCAATTGGATCAGGGTCGGAGCCGACCATTTGCGGCTCATCAGATAGTTCCCTAAGGGCATGGCGGCTTCGAGGTCACCTTCGACATCGATATCGTCGTAAATATAGGCTTCGCTGAGGGCTAGATCGCTTTTGTAACCGCTTAACAGCCGTTGGAATGCGCGAGGGCTCTTCAGAATTAACCTGAAACGAGATGCACTCGTCTCCGATCGCAATTCGCTTCCATCCCAAAACCGGATCGAAAAATTGCGCGGATGATACTCGGACAAAAGCGAGCGTAAAATCGCAGATGCGTTGCTTGTCGAGCTATCGGTCTTTTGCGTCTGCGCCGTCATGGCGTCATTTAATGGCTGCGACCGCCCATGCAAGTCCGGAGCCTTTCAAAAAGGTCTTTGGCCCGGCTTGGTTTGCAACGGCTTGTTTCCGGACGTTTCCAGTGTTTTACTCCTGTTTCACTGGGCGAGTCTTGATCGCGAACTCCGCAATTTGAGGTTTTGCTAGGCGCTCATATGCAGAGTAATCCAGTTTGATCGCATCCGTGTGCGTGCCCGCCTCGAAAACGATGTAGTCCCGCTGACTCAGAGTCTTGTCGACGTAGAGTGGTAAGCCGTACAGGCTACCGAACGGCGGCATCGTGCCGACTGCGCATTCGGGAAATAACGATTTAAATTCGCTTTCGCTCTCTACTGCCACGGGTTTACCGGTGATCTTTTCGAACTTTTCAAGATCGACCCGATGATCCGCTGGAAGGACGGCCATCATGTGCTGGCCTCCGGATTTTACCATAACTACCTTCGCATGGTATTGACCCTTGACGTGCTCGGCTTGAGCAATCGTTTGCGCGGTGAACGCCTCCGGATGATGAAGGATTTGGTACCCGACTTTCCCCGCGTTTAGAAAATCGAGGAGTTTCTTCGGTATCTCCATAGGGCGACCTCCATATCAAGTATAACTACAAGCGGTAGCAGGTCCAAAGATTCGTTGCTTGGCCAGCTTTTTACTGCCGGCAAATCTGGGCAGCATTAGCCTTAGGCGCCTATTCTCCGCGCTTGCCCCGAATCATGGCGTCGATGCTCCAGGGCCCTGCTCCGATTGCCGCCATGTACAGGAAGATGAAGCAAAAAAGAATCGCTGGAATACCCCGGTTCTGGACTGGCCAAGGGTTGTTTGGTGCGTGAAACTGCCAATACGCGACCGCCATCATTCCAGAGAGAATGCACGCGACTGGCCTGGTAAGCAGCCCCAGCACAATCGCAATTCCGCCGAAAAACTCTAGCACGCCGCCGATGCCTATTTGGGATACAAGCGGCACGGTTGAACCTGGCGGCTGGCCAGGCATGCCTCCAAACCAACCAAAGAGAATGACACTTCCAGCTTGGCAGAATATTAGGCCACGCTACGACGCGTAAGAGAAAATACGTGATCTGGACCGGACGTTCGCTGTTCATCGTCTTTTTGAAAAACGATCGTAGTAAAGCAGCCAGTATTATCGATTATGGAAACAACTCTTTCGAGCCGGCCTCCGAGCTTCTAGCATGGGTCGTTGGATTCTCAGTTCTCGCGTCTTCTCAATGATTTATCGACAGTATTAAGGAGAATCAGCATATGAAGTCGTGACCCATCACCGGCACGCTTCCTCGCCTGGTGTAAAGTGGCCGCTGACGCAGTGGAAAGCCTAGAACAGAGTTCGCAATCATTCGTACAAAGATGGGGCGAGAATCTTCTCACCCTTTTTTCCAGGTATCCGGGAATCATTCTTGCCGTTCCATCGGCATACCTCTTGGTCACTTTTCCACCTCTCTGGAAAGATGTCGATGCGATCTGCCAGCTGATACTGAAAGCCGGTTCCGTCAACATTCTGCATTTTCCTCCTGTTTATTGCTTTCTAGGTCGTATTCCCTTTGTCGCCGCGGCAATCCTGACAGGACAACCGGTCCACGGAATCTTCGCTGAACAAACGCCGTCGCTCCTCGGGATCTATTTGCTCGTCATTGGGCAACACGTCGCTCTAGTCGCTTCACTCACCTATGCTGTTGTGGCCATTTGTGGAACGAACCGCATCAGCCGCGTAGCGTGTGCAATCCTGTTTGCATCGATGAGCGGTCTCTATGCGGAGGCCCACTGTTGTGGTTCCGAATCCATCGGAGTTGCTGCCACATTAGCGGTCTTCGCCGCCGGTATTGCAATGATTCGTCAGCCAGGAATATCTTCCTGGATTGTGTACGGAGTCGCTCTATTCGTTGCCATCGGGAGCCGACACCTGAACCTGCTGCTGGCCGCATGGCTTCCAGCGACTTTCATGCTTCTGAAACTAACCGAGCGGTTTCGAATGTCTGAAAGAATTGCCAGCCTCTATTCGATCGGTATAGCCATCGGTATTGGGTTGGTCGCGATCGAAGCAAATTCTCTCTTGGCTCGCGTCTTGATCGCGTCAGTTGGAGATCAGTATCGTTCGACTCTTGGCGAGACACTAAGCGACCGAATAGACTCCTTTTTGCGACGGCTGCCCGCTGATGAACGGCTTAAGGTTTCGGAAACTCTTTCTTCGAATGAAAAGGACCCGCTGGTCCGTCAGGCGATACAGTATCAGGCGACTGTAGGGCGCTTTTATTCGGGAACGGAAGCAGCGCTTACGCGCGCCATAGCCAATACTGGCATGCCTGGGTCGCGGGTGCCCGCAGAGACCGACCGAGCAATCCTTGCCGCAACGTTGAGTTATCTTCGTTCCTGCCATCCGGTTCTGATTAAAGTGATTCAGGATGACTTTTTCCGTGGGCTTTTCGCTAACAATAGAATTATTGCTTTGGCGCCGTTTGATTCTCACGTCTCCGGCGCAAACGACCGAGTGAAACGGCCAGATGCGTGGGCCAATCTCGCTGGTTATCGTTATATCAATCTTCAGGACGCCAACGAGAACCTGAAACACGCCCGGAAAGATCACTACATTGGCCTGTGGGCGCATTTGCCAATCGCTGGTTGGATAACTTTTGAAGTCTGCGTTTCATTGATCGCAGTTTATTTTGTTCGCCAAGTATTTCCGCTAGTCGTGGTCATGTGGACCGTGATCGCGACGGGATTGACGATGTTTCTCGCTAACATGGTCTGCGTGTACTACATGGATCGTTATGCGCTGATATTGTTGATTAGTAGCGCGATCGCCGCGGCGGTTGCACTCGCTGCACTCGCGGAGATTGGGATTGAGAGAGAAAAACGGGGATGGAAATTTAATAGCTGTCTATGATTTGGCTGCGAACAGCTAAGGCTCTGAAGGTGACAGTTGCGCTTGCAACTGTTCTGGCCTGGGTAGTTGGCACCAATCACTGCCTACTGCTCCTGGAGAAACATGGCACACTGTTGCGACCTCCCATTGCCCTGCGCACTCCCACGGATCGGGTGCCGGTCCTGAGCGGTCGTCCGGAATGCTTTCCTGTTGTCAGGGGTTGTTGAGTACCCATTCCCAGTTGGAGCAGTCGAAGATTTCTTGGCCTGTCTATCTGGCAGTAATCCAGTTTCTCGCGATCGATCATCTGGCATTGCTCGATCCGTGCGAGACCAATCTCCGAATGGCGGAATACGATACCGGTCCGCCAACTTTTTTCATCCGAACAGTGCTTCGGCATTCGTTACAAGAGAACGCTCCGCAGGCGTTCTTTCGCATCAGCAAACGAGTCCCTGTTGCCTGCCCATGAGGCAGTGGCGTTTGCCGGATCTCGGTCCGCCGGTCTGCTTAGCTCGCATACTACCTGTGGACCTCAACAGCGGAGGAACGATCAAGAGTAATTCTTTGATTCGTTTGGATTCGGCCGTGAGGGCGACCTGTGCTCTCTCCATTTCTCGCGAACCTCCGAGACGGCCGCATCCGGCAAGCGGGGTCTATCCCCATTCTGCGGCCCCTGGCGGTTCTTGCCACCGCCGAAGAAATCCGGCGCGATCTCGGTGGCTAATCGAAAGCAACGCATCTAGCCAGAACCGGGTTGGCATTGGTTGGCCAGTGCATTGCAACAAACCAGCGGCGATAGAGCACGTTAACATTTCTTCCTGATTCTAGGACTGTTTCTAGCCAATCTTTGGGGCAGTCTCCCAGGAGCTCGAACACCTCAAGCTGCTTATAAGCAGCGGCTTCTCAAACAGATCTGTCCCAAATTCACCTACGAGTGCCTAGAGGAGGGGTCTGTCCCCTTTTTCGCTCTGTGAGGGCGACCTGTGCTCTCTCCATTTCTCGGCCAACCTCCGAGACAGCCGGGTCCGGCGAGCGGGTCTGTCCCAATTCTGCGGCCCGCTTATAAGCAGCGGCTTCCCAAACAGACCTGTCCCCAATTCCCTTACGAGCGCCTAGAGGAGGGGTCTGTCCCCTTCTCCGGCCCCCTTCTCCGGCCGAAAGAGGGTCTGCCCCCTTTTTCGCCCTGATTTCTCGGCAAGCCGGTCGGTCACAGCCGGATCCGCAAGGGGACCTGTCCCCATTTTGCAGCCAAGATCTGAGCGAGGGATCCGGGCCGGAAGAAAACGGGGTCTGTCCCCTTTTTCGTGCTAAAGAAGACCTGTCCCTGGTTGTGAGACGCGGGCTGTCTTCGGGCGGTTTTGGGTCAGGCGGCGGTGGCGCTGGTGTTTGATGGCCCGGGCGCCTTGATCTGAAGGGTTAGTCTGGATCGATACGGCGATAGGCTTGCTGTGCAGATGCCTTCTCTTTTTGGACGGAGCTGATCGTGGTTGGCTACTTTTTAACCTGGGCGGCGCGGTAGCTGATGTAAGCGTCGCGCATCGAGATGTATGGGTCGATGGCTGCGGCCTTTATTTGGTCATAGTCTTGCACCGATTTGGGGAGGCCGTTCACCGTGCGAGTCCCCGAAAGCGCTACACTAATAGTGTCACTCATGAACGCGTGGTGGATAATTCCAACCGCGTGCCAGTTCAGTGGATAGATGACGTAGTCACCTGCGAAACCGACCAGCTCGCGGCAACCCGAAGGACCGAGCAGCGGAACCACCAGATACGGTCCGGCAGGTATACCCCAGACGCCGAGAGTTTGTCCAAAGTCCTCGGCGGGTATGTTCGCGAGGCCTGTTACATGGTCGGAAATGCGCATCAGGCCGCCGACGCCCGCAACACTGTTAACAAGAAACTTGCCGGTTTCTTGAGCCGAGCGTTTTATTTTGCCTTGAAGAACACAGTTCACAAACCGAACGGGAAATTGAGCGTTGTCGAACGCGTTCGTAATGCCGTTACGAACAGGGCGAGGCACAATTTTGGCATACCCGTGTGCTATCGGGCGCAACGCGTACGTGGTCAGGGTATCGTTAAAAGCGAATATGCTGCGGTTGAAGCGGATAAACGGATCGTTCGTTTTCTGACCATTCGCGAACTCGTCTGTTGTATTTGGATGGGAAGAAGAATTCGACGGCGGAGCAGGGCGCTTCCCGGGCGCCGCATAACCTGAAAACGAAAAGACCAAAAAGAGGAGCCAGAATATTGGGTTATTCATGATTGTGAGCTGGAAGCGGAAGCAAGCTTGGTTTCGAGCGCCCGAATGACGGCGGGAGCGCCACCCTTTTCGATAATGTCGGCAAACTGCGCCCGATAGTTTGCTACAAAACTTACGCCTTCGATGACGACGTCGTAGATCCGCCAGCCCGCGGGCAGCTTCAAAAGACGATAAACAACCGAGAAGGACTCGTTGCTAGAGGCCGGACGAACCCGTGTGGGAAGTTCGCACCGATCGGAGCCAAGATTCACAACCGAGCCGTACTCAATTCTTGGTCGTTGGGTTCCGATTACTCGATTGGAATAGGTGCGCACAATCAAGTCGCCGAAAAGCTGGGAAACGCGCTTCTGGTCAGCCGGAGAGAACCCGCGCCAGCCGGGCCCCATTGCTTGGCGAGTGACGACATCAAACGCGAAATATCTATCCAAGGTTGGTCGTACTCGAGTCGCGATCGCTTCACTGCTATGACTCGAGTAAGCGATTGACAGAACTTCGTCAGTCGCGGTGTGGATCATCGTTGCAGGATCATCAGTAGGTGCGGCTGAACAAACGCGCGCTGCGCCAAAAAGAAGCGCGACCATCGTGCTTGTGTGTATGGATCTGAAAAATCGGAAACGCATAACTATCGAGGTGTTGCCGGGGAAGGTGAGGGCGAGGACGAAACATTGCCGAAAGTGAATCGGCTAATAATCGATTCAAGGTCTACCGCTGATTCGGTATCGGTTATTTTTCCTCCTGGCGGAACGTCTTTGCCGTCCGCGCCTGGCGCGAGGGCGATATACTTATCTCCAATGAGGCCATTCGTTTTGATCGATGCAATCGTGTCAGAGGGAAGGCGTACGCGTTGACTCACGTCCAACAGAACAATTGCAGCATATTGGGAATCGAGATCGATTTTTTTTACGCGACCAACCGGTACTCCCGCGATGAGGACTTGGCTTCCAGGCTTGAGTCCTCCGATATTCGCGAACCGCGCCTTCACTTGATAGGTCGGGTCACCGACTCCCGCACCCATTCCGGCCTGCAGCGCGAACCATACAACGGCCGCTAAACCGATGAGAACGAACGCGCCAACTGAGAGTTCTACGGTGGACTGCTTCATTCTGCCGATTCTGCCGACTTTGCATCGAGACTGGCTCGGAGCGAAAGGATGTTGTCGCTAAAGCTTCTCACAATGTGATCCGTGGACGAGGCAAACTCGCTTGGCGTGCCTTCGAATTGGATGCGGCCGTCTTCGAGCAAAGCAACCCGGTCGCTTGCGGTAAGCGCTTCCAGAACATCGTGCGTGACGATAATGGTAGTAAATCCAAATTCCTGCTTGTATTGGACGATCATTTTGAAAACGGAATTACGCGCGAGCGGATCAAGACCGGCTGTCGGCTCATCGAAAAGCACTAACTCCGGGCGGGTCACCAGTGCTCGAGCAAGCGCCAGGCGTTTCTGCATTCCGCCAGATAACTGAGTCGGGAAATGATTTGCGAACGCCTCTAGTCCAAGATTTTTCAAAGCTTCGCGGGATGCATGTTCAATAGCGCGCTTATTGGAGCGGGTGGTCTGTTCCAGTGGCAGAGCGACATTTTCTAGTGCGGTGAGAGAATCAAAAAGAGCGTTTCCTTGAAACAAATAGCTGCAACGGCCGCGAAGTCCATTGACTTGATTTCTTTCAAATCGAACTTCGCCTGCATCCGGGATCAGTATGCCGGCGAGACACTTGAGGAAAACAGATTTTCCTGACCCGCTTCGCCCAAATACAGAGACTATACTGCCGCGAGCGACAGTCAGGCTGACCGAACTCAAAACGATATGCTCGCCGAACTGTTTGCGGAGCCCAGTGACCTCTAGCATAGGATTGGCCGAAGTTTGGGTCATACAAGGAAAGAGGTGATCAAGTAATCTGCTGCCAAAGTGGCGATGCAGGAAAGCACCACTCCTCTGGTGGTTGAGACACTCACTGCGCGCGAACCGGAGACTCCGACTCTGCGATGCGTGGTAAAGCCGCTGTGACAACAAATTGCGATAGTGACCACGCCGAAAACGAACGCTTTGAACAGGCACTCGCGGGCATCCGCGACCCGAACCGCCGAATGTACTGCGGACCAATAAACGCCCGAGTCGAGCCCCAGTAGTGCAGATCCTGAAAGATATCCACCTGCTATACCTACCAGTACAAAAGTCACGGTCAGAATTGGGAAGACGATCAGGGACGCAAGCAGCCGAGGCGTGATCAGGTAGCCGAGCGGATCGATACCCATTGTGGTGAGAGCATCGATTTGCTCGCTATTGCGCTGGATACCGATTTCTGCAGCGATTGCTGAGCCGGCCTGGCCGACAATCATGATGGCAGCAAGCACTGGAGCAAGCTCGCGAGTCAGCGTGAGGGAAACAAATGTGCCTAGCATTCCCGCCGATCCGAAGCGGGCTAAGACATAATAGCCTTGCAGCCCTAGTACCAAGCCGGAAAACAATCCGACAACTGTCACTACCGGAACGCAGCGGACACCCTGTTCATGAACCGCTCGTATCCAGCGAGCTCCCAGGCCGCGCGCAGTCCGCGCAGCAACGAGTGCTCGTGATGTGAACCTAGCAAAGTCGCCAAGACCAGCGACGGTTGCCAGACTGTTGTGCCCGACCACTTGCACCAGACGCTTCATCTGGACGACTCCATAGTTGAGGCATCAGAGCTTTGCAAGCGACCGGGCAAAGACGTAACTCAAAAAAAAGATTTAGAAAACATCTCTCTGCGTGGGATGGCAAGAGGCGGTAGAAGCTAGTTCGACACTCCAACTATCCTCTTGTTAGAGGTGGGATTCTGTGCGGTTCGGAGCATGAAATCGGCGACATCAGCACGCGAAATGCTCAGGCCGAACCGTGGTAGGTGACCTTCGCTCACACGGTATTTGCCAGTTGGTGGCTTGTCCGTCAGTCTAGGTGGGCGGACGATTGTCCAATCGAGGCCGCTCTTTTGTACGATGGTCTCCATCTCGGTGGCATCGCGCACGACCGCCGGGAAGAACAACCGCCCGACCAGATTGGCTGGTGGAAAGATTGCGTCCTTGAAAAGAAACGCCGTTGATTCAATAACTAGCCGGCGAACGCTGGACCGGAGCATCGCCTCAGTTAGTGCGGTTGCAAAGCGTTGGAGAAGAGTTTCGTCCTCCTTTGACAAAGGCTGGCGTGGGCCAAACGCTGACAGTACCGCGTCGTGATTTTCAATGACTCGATGGAGTTCGGAGCTGCTCAACAGATTTCCGCCGATGACTGTGATCCGATCGCCAAACCTTTTCAGAGCGTCTGGAGATCGAACAAACGCCGTGAGGGAGAGTCCGCGTTCGACTGCCTGGTCGACAATGTGCAGGCCTGTCCCTCCTGTTGCTCCGAGTACGAGTAATCTCATTGCATTCATATCACATTGGCGCGGAAGGCGCTGTCCGGTGTTCACCGGACAGCGCACGTCATCACGCGAACGCAAACTGATGCTCTTGGCACCAGGTTTCGAAAGTCTGAGGTGATTTTCCGGTCAGTTTTTGGAATTGATCTGTTTGGAAGCTTCCTTTGCCTTCCCGGAGGCGAGCCCAAATTATCGCGAGGCTATCAACAATCAGTTGCGGCACCCCGGCAGCGCGTAGATTCTCTAAGCCCGCTTCGATTGGGATGTCGACGCATTGGATCGGCCTGTTGAGAACATTACTTAGGATGCGGACCTGATCATGAACGCTCAACAATTGGGCGCCGGTCAGTTCATATGCTTGCCCTTCATGGCCGTTTGCTGTCATAGCAAGGGCTGCTACCGAAGCGATATCGGACGGGGAGATCGGTGCAGATTTACCCTCAGCAGTTGGGTTGAATACCTTGGACTGCGATTTGACGGTCGGGATCCACTGAAGAACGTTGGACATAAAGGCGCCTGGACGGAGAAACGTCCACGGGATTCCGGACTCCTGGACAAGTTGTTCTTTCTCTCGGTGCAAACGAGCGATTCCTTTGACATCTAATCGAACGGCGCCGCTGGAGATCATTACTACGTGCTTAACACCGGCCTTTTTAGCTTCCTCCAGAAGCAATCGCTCCGGTGCGTGATCGCTGTCGAATAAGAACGGAAGCAGAAAAATTCGTTCAACCCCTTGAACCGCTCTTCGGACGACGGACGGGTCGTGAAGATCGCCAATCACCCGTTCGATGCGAGGATCGAGATGAGAAACCTTGGTTTCGTTACGAGTAACAACGCGTAATGGGTTGCCAGTTGCTGCGAGTTGTTTCACCAACTCGGTACCGATATTGCCGGTTGCACCAGTGATAAGAATCATCGGGTAAATCCTTTCAAGTTATTCATTTGAATGAAATTTGATCATGGTAAGTGACTAGTCAATCATTAATTGGTGACAAATTTATGACAGATTAGACGGTGCGCGATAGCGGCGACGACCGAGCTGCTGATTCGCTGACGTTGCCCAGCACCAGTTTAACGTTCCCTAGGATCTCGTCTTGGCCTGAGCCCAGCCTCAAACTGGCAACCCTACCGTTAGCGCCCTCCGGTGCCAATTCCGGACAAAAGGAGGCGGACCAGGCGAGTTACGTAGAGTCGGTGATTGGCCTGGCGTTTGCCGCCAAGCGTCACTTGCAAGAACGAGTGATACCAAAGAGCGCCGACAAATGCTTGAGCAACAACATCAAAATCGGCTTTGCCGATTCGCCCAAGCTTGTGCTCGGCCTCCAAGTATTTGGTGATTGCTTTCACGGCCTGCAGAGAGTGAGCAGCGCGATTTCTATTGTTTCGCATCTCCAGCTTTTCCTGAGTTGGACTCTCAGGGCGGGTGCTCCAGCTCATCATCAGGGTTGGAATGAGAACAAGGAACTTTTCGACAAAGAGGTTTCCCACCTCAATGAGCGGCGTCTCGACCGCTTTCTTACCAATGTTCGCGCTGAGCCGCGCCGGCAGCGCCTTGTCCCAATCGGTCGCCACGTTCATTGCGGCATTAAAGAGCGCTCGCTTCGTTTTGAACCGTTTGAAAATGATCCCATGGGAGACACCGGCACGAGCAGCGATCTCGCTTGTTGGGACGTCCGATCCACGTTCCAGAAAGAGGTCTCGTGCTGTTTCAAGGATCACTTCGTCCGGAATAGAGACTGGTCTTGCCATTATGCCTACTCAGCATTGAGCATAAATGTACCGGTGACCGCAACCAAATCGTTCTCGTTCTCGAACTCGATCTTCTCCTCGCGGCCGGGCGCTCCCACGGCATTTTTCGAGTACGAGCTCCAGGACGAGTGCGAGTGCGCTTTTCGCCAAACGCCGCAAGGAATGGAGAGGAATTTTGGGCTTCTCAGATCAAGCGCTCGATCATGACCTCATCGATATACTTGCCCTTGATCTTTGCGTGATTCTTGGCGACGCCGATGACTTCGAATCCGATTCGCTTGTAGAATGACAATGCGCCCGGGTTGTCGGCTCGAACGAATGCGAAGAATTTTTCATAACCCTTCTCACGGGCCGCCAGCCGCGTAGACTCGAAGAGGAGCCGGCCAATGCCTTGCTTATGCCCGCTGGGATCGACAAAAGTGCCGATTAGGCCAACGTGTGCAAAGGCGTCAGTATAACTGGCAAAAGGTTCGACATCCTGGAGGCCGACGATCGAACCATCAGAACTTCGTTCGGCGACATGGAAGATGCCGCTTGGGGGAAAGCTACTGATAAAAGCTCGCTCCTCGTCGATCGTCAGTGTCCGATCCAAAACGGTGTATTCGCCCGACACGATCAACGGGTTCAGTAGTTTGATAATTCCTTCGGCGTCCTCAACTCGCACCGGTCTGATTCGTACCATTTGAATATTGGCTACTAATCAAAGAGACTGGTCAACTCATGCAAGTCGTCAATAACTGACTCGGCCGAATCCTGGCCGGTCAGTTGCTACCACATTTGCTCTTTGTATCATTCGTCATGTCTGATTTTCTGTTCCGCAAGGCGGTGCAGTCTGATTTTGAAGCGATTTTGATGCTGAACGAAGCATCAGTACATTTTCTCAGCCCGCTCGATCTAGCCAAACTGACGCGACTATCCATTGAGCCGGTGTTTTTTCGAGTGGCGATGTCGGGGAACGCCGTCGCTGGGTTTCTTTTGGCTTTCCTGCCGGAAGCGATCTACGACAGCCCGAATTTTCTTTGGTTTAAGGCGCGGTACGAAAATTTCGTCTATGTCGACCGGATTGTTATTTCCGCCGAGTTCAGAGGGCGCGGTGTGGCGAAGGGCCTTTACGCAAAACTCGAAAGATACGCTGTGAGTTGCGGGATACCTCGAATTGTGTGCGAGATAAACGTCGATCCGCCTAATCCTATTTCATTGGGGTTTCACGAAAAAGAGGGGTTTATCGAGGCGGGTCGCCAGCCGATTCGTGAGCCTGCGACCGGTTATCCGAAGATCGTGTCGTTGCAGGTTAAGGAACTGAGAAGAGACGGATAGGACTTATGAGACGTATGAGAGGATGGGACCGCTTTTGGTCAAGCTGGGGGTTTGCGGCTGGGTCTGGTGGGTCGGCCGGGTGGCTGGTGGAGAAGATCGGCCCACTTCAAGATGGCATCCAGGGCTGGACATAACGCCTGGCCCCAAGACGTCAGGCTGTACTCTACTTTGGGCGGTACTTGCGGATACACTTTACGGACAACGATGCCGTCCGCCTCCATTTGGCGGAGTTGTTGGCCGAGCATCTTTTGGGTGACATTGGGGATCGCGCGTTCCAGGTCGGAGAAGCGCATAACTTTTCCTCCGAACAAATGAAACAGGATGACGAGCTTCCAACGACCCTCGAGAAGGCGGAGTGCTGCTTCTACATCGTGAGCGGTGGACCCTGGGGTATAGTTCTTAGGCATACTTATTTATCAGTAGCATACTTTATTGTGCGTACTTGCTAGAATTTCAGTATGAGGCGAAGTTTTCACTATGCAACCGATAAACCGAGATGAAAAACGATCACTCGACGTTCCAGCGCCGATAGCGACATACCTCGCTGCGGAGATGGCAAAGGACGCACAAATGTTGGCTCTCTGCTTTGCCAAGGATGCTTGGGTGCATGATGAAGAGCGCACCTATCGTGGGCTGGACGCCATCATTACGTGGAAGGAAGAGACTGATAGAAAGTATCAATACGTACTGGAGCCTCTCAGCGCCGTACAAAGCGCCGACGCCGTAACGCTCCTCAGCCGGTTAACTGGCAACTTCCCTGGGAGTCCGGTTGAGCTCGACTTCAAGTTTACTCTGGTAAACGACAAGATCAGTTCGCTGGAGATCGGATGACAATGCTTGGCTACCCCTTCCCGTTTGGCCCGCAGGAGTTCCAAGGCAAGCGGGCCGAAGAGGTGGCAGAGTTGGTAGCTTTCCTTGCGTCGGATCGCGCGGCGACAGATGCGATTCCATTACCGACAGCGATGCCGACTGTTTGATCGTGCGGTCGTCTGACGAGCCTCAAATTGATAGCAGATTTTACATGTACAAAGCTGGATAGAATTCTTACAATCGCCGTGAAAACATGGAGGTTCTATATGCACAGAGTTTTCCTCAGTCTGCCAAAAGGTGAGCGAAGTCATTGGCAAAATGTCGTTCCTCTGGCTTCCTATTGGCGATGAGCCCGGCCCCAACAGCCAGCGAGGATACATCGAGCGCAACGTCATCGCTCTCCTGAGCAACGCAAACGCCAGGGCAGTCCTTACGGCTTGGCTCCCGACCGGGCGCAGCCACGGACAGGCTGGCATCCCGAGACCTCCCGTCGGCGATCGCAGGGGACCGCTTGTCGGTTTCCGCTCGAATCATGGAACGCTATTAGGTTTTGTCGCAGCGTCCCTCCCGCTACCCAACGAAGGGTATCGGTCACCCTCCCGAGATTCTTGCCCATCTGTCCCTGTACAAAACAGGGCATATCAACCGCTTCGAGCACTATGAGTTGCGCTTTGACCAGATACCCCCACCGATGATCGAAGACTTACGCCTGGCTATGGCCAGTCCTCTGCGGTCGCGAGTGGCTAACGCTTCGCGTGCACTTTTCGTTCTCATCCCTCGATATCTGCCAGACCTTACGGCTCTCACAGGCGACGTTCTATCGGTATGTTGCCTTGGGCAGACGCGCTACAGAGGAGTTAGGATAGTCCCAGGGCAGCATGAGCGGCGCGCTAGATGGCCTCAGGGCAGGTCATGCTAGCGCGCAAAATTTCTCCATTTCACCGACCCACCACCCCGATGACCGTCCCCTCGCGCCGCGGGTCTGCCGCGCCGAACTGCTTCCCGTTACGGAGATCGATGATAACCGCCTGCGCCGAGGACGATGCCCCGGTTGCGATGTTGGTGCATGTATCAATGTCATGGCCCATGCTGCGCAGCGCGTCGATGACCGCGGTGGAGAACGGCGGTGTGGGTGTAAACGGCAGCGGATAGAACGGGCCGCACTCCCAGGACACGGAGCCCTGGTTTCGGGACGAGATCCTCGGTGCATCGATCGCCTGCTGGATCGTCATGCCATGGTCGATGATGTTGGAGGTGATCTGCAGCAAGGTGTTGATGATGGTGGCGCCGCCGGCCGCTCCCATGATGGCGAACGGCTTGTCCCCCTTCAGGAGCAGCGTGGGTGCCATGCTGCTGCGCGGCCGCTTGAACGGCGCCACGTCGTTCGCGCCGGGGTTGCCCGTGGTCGGATCGAAGGTCGGCGGAAAATTGAAATCGGTAAGCTCGTTGTTGAGGAGGAAGCCATAGCCGGGCACCGTAATGCCGGAGCCGAACAGGGATTCGATGGTCGTCGTATAGCTCACGATGTTGTTGTGCTTGTCGACGACCACGAAGTGTGTAGTGTGGGTGCCTTCCCGCGGCGCGGCGAGCGCCACGAGCCTGACTTTCTTGGGCATCAGCGAGGCCGTGTCGAAGGGCAGCGGATTGCCCGCCGTGGTCGGCGGCAGAACGGCGTCCAGCTTGATCTGCGCGCTTCTATCCGCCAGATAGTTCGCGTTGAGCAACCCTTTGGTGGGCACGTGGACGAAGTCATCGTCGCCCTCCCAGAAGGCTCGGTCGGCGAAGGCGAGCCGCATGGCTTCTATCATCACATGCAGTGTGTTCTTTTCCCCGAAGCCAAATCCCTGGCTCGTGTCGCCAAGGGGGAACCGCTCGAGCATTTCGAGCATCTGGATCAAGGTGATGCCGCCGGAGGAAGGCGGCGGCATGGACGCGACCGTGTAGCCGCGGTAGTGACCGACGATGGGTTGTCGGACCTTCACCTCGTAGGCAGCCAGGTCCGTCACGCTAATCTTCCCTACTCCCGCCGCTCCCGCCCGGCTGCGGGACTGCGCGGCACCAACCAGCGCTTGCCCGATCTCGCCCCTATAGAACACGTCCGGGCCATACCTGGCAATGAGCTTCAGGGTCTTGGCGAGGTCCGGCTGCACCAAAAGATCGCCCTCCTTGAGCGGGATGCCGCCGGGGCGGAAAATGGCCGCCGTTTCGGGCTGAAGGTCGGTCATCGAGAAACCGCGGTCCGTGGTGTCGATGATGTCGGCAGCAAGCAGCGGGCCGACTTTGAATCCCTCCTCGGCCAGCTTGATGGCCGGCGCGATAGCTTGCTCGAGCGGGATCGTTCCCCAGCGCCGTAGCGCGGTGGCGGCGCCGTCGAGCGTCCCGGGAACGCCAACCGAGATGCCGCTGGTCGAGGCAACCTGGAAACTGAGGGATCCAAACATGGTGGGTGTCGCCGTCGCTGGTGCCTTCTCGCGGGAATCGATGTAAAACGTCTCCCCGGTCTTGGCGAAGTGAACCATGATGAAGCCGCCGCCGCCGATGCCGGAGCTCTGCGGCTCGACCACGTTGAGGGCAAACTGAATCGCGACCGCCGCGTCGACCGCATTGCCGCCTTCTGCCAGTACCCGTGCACCGACCTCCGCGGCAAGCGGGTTGGAAACCGCGACCACGCCGTTGGGAAAGCCCTTCTGCTCGGGTGGGGCACCCGGCGTGCTTGGGCCATCCGCCCAGGCTGCTGCCGATACCACGATAAACGCCAGCAGGATCACGCCTTGGGCGAAATCACGCAGCGACCGTTTGGCCAGTTCTCTCATGATGGGTCTCCTCCTGATCTTTAATATTCGACGAAACAGCCTCTGATTCCGCCCGGAAGAGCTCCGGGGCCTGCCTTGGTTGGTAGTTCAACAGTTTGGGGTGCTGAGCGTCAAGCAAAGAGCAAAACTTTAATGCTCACTTGTGCATCAGTTATACGAAAGTTAGTATCCAGGCAGGCAACTACGCGGATGCCCTGGGACAGCTTCAGAACGACATACTTGGCAAGACCGATGGATGCGCAACTTCCGGGGCTCCTGATACGAATGACTGGATCGTTAACTGTCCAGACCAGAGTAAAGTCTATACGCCATTGCTCAACATCATTGCGGAGGTAAAGTCCTTATGCGGATGTTAAGCCGTAACGACTAGACGCGTTGGCCTATGTATGAATAGCGGGAGTTGTTCCAATGTGGGCCAGCGAGAGGCACGCTGCGATAAGACCCAATAAGCCGCCGATTCTTACCGTAAACCTGAGATTAACATTGGGGATTATGCAGGACTAAAGTTAGGATAGGCTAAATTTGTTTTCTGGTGATTTGGGAAATTATTTTTGGTGGGCGTACTAATGATCGAAGAAACACGCAAGCTCTGAAGTAGCCTCTCCCTGGAATCACACTGGGAAACTACCGGCATCACAGCCCGCCAAGAGCCAAGGCGACTATTATCGCCAACAGGATCCAACCGAAGTTCCGCCCTCGCAAGACCCAGGCATTGACGATCGCACTAAACCCGTAAATAACGGTAGCTGTACAGACGATCCAATGTCGCGCCATCTGCGAGCCCATCCACGGCGCGACGATTAGAAGGACGGCGACACTGGCCCACGCCACCCGCGCTGCAGTGCCAGACACCCCGGATTAGTCGCCCCAGTCGCTCCGGCTCGATCCGAGCGCGCGCAAACACCCGCGTCTCGCCGAGCAACCCATGAAGGAAGGCCGCCACTAGACCCAGTGTCCCAGACGCATAAAGCAGCGTGTCGCGCATTGTCATCGGTCAAAATACCAGCCGGGCGCCTTCTTCAACCGTGTAGTTGGCTATACGCTTACGATCAATCGCAGACAAGCTCGTTGCCGCGAGCAAGGCTAACGGCGGAATCTTTTCCAAAGAAGATTTCGAGAAATACTTCGTTGAAGAGTTGCAACCGATCCACGCCAAGTACCGCGGCCTGGAAATCATTTCATCTCCTCCACCCAGCTCGGGCGGGTGCATTATTGGCGAAATTCTGAATATTCTCTCGGGCTATCCAATGGCTGAGTTCGGTTATCACTCGGCTAAATCGATCCATTTCATGGTTGAAGCCATGCGAAATGCTTATGTCGATCGATCAGTCTTGGGAGACCCTGATTTCGTCCATAATCCGCTCACGTATATTCTCTCAGACGCACACGCAGCTGAAGTGCGCGCGACAATCGATCCGTTTTTCGCGACACCGTCTAAGTACCTGAAACCAGGCGTATTTCCGCATGAAGGTGCCCAGACGACCCATTATTCGGTAATAGATCGCTCGGGGAACGCGGTTGCGGTAACTTACACGATTAACAGTTATTTCGGTGCGATGCGGATCGCCGGCGATACAGGGTTCTTTCTGAATGATGAGATGGACGATTTCACCTCGAAAGTGGGCGTACCGAATCAATTCGGTTTGATTCAAGGACCGCAGAACGCGATCGCGCCTGGTAAACGTCCTTTGAGTTCGATGAGCCCAACGATCGTCCTGAAGAACGGAACACCATTCTTAGTTACTGGCAGCCCAGGCGGCTCGAGAATCATCACGATCACGCTGCAGACGATCATGAATGTTGTTGACTACAACATGGATATTCAGGCTGCGGTTGATGCGCCTCGGATTCATCATCAGTGGTTTCCGGATATTGTGTCGATCGAACCGTATTGTGTTTCACCCGATACGGCGGACCTCCTTGGCCAGATGGGCTACACGCTTTCTCTAGAAGGACCTTGGGGCTCAGCGCAGAGCATCGAAATCCCTTTCACGAATATTCAAACTGGTCCGTCGGCGGCTCCAGGGCAAGCGCCGGTGGGAAACACTCTCTTGAAAGGTGCGCGTTACGGTGGCTGGGATCACCGGAGTCCAGCCGGGTCGGCGGTAGGCGGCTGATGCTTATCCGGTTGTTTCAGCAAACCCAACATATAGCACTCAATCTTTGTTGAACGGCGTTGAAAGGTCCGCGCCGCCCCGTATCTCCTTATACGACGTGGGCCTGCGTCCGGTTCCGAGGCCGAGCAAGGTTT
>JBKPCS010000134.1:0-17579 GCA_046727495.1 bacterium
GCCGTTTACGCTGTAGTCGTAGCGTACATCGTCAAAAATGAAAAATTCTGCCTCGGGTCCGAAGAAAGCAGTATCGGCAATTCCGGTGCTCTTCAGGTACGCTTCGGCCTTTTCCGCGACGCCTCGCGGGTCACGCTCATAAGGCTCGCGGGTAATTGGATCTTTGATTGTGCAAATGAAGCTCAGTGTCGGCTCCGCATTAAAGGGATCCACCCAAGCTGTCTCGGGATCAGGTATAACGAGCATGTCGCTGGCGTGGATGACCCGCCAACCGCGGATGCTCGATCCATCGAAGCCTAGACCGTCCGTGAACAGCTCTTCGCTATATTCGTTTAATGTCGTGGTGAAATGCTGCCACGTCCCGAGAAGATCGGTGAATTTGAAATCAATGAGCTTGATTCCTTGTTCTTTAATAAGTGCGGTTACTTCTGCTGGCGTCATAAATTATTCAATATTGGATGCATCAAACTTCTTCAATAGAATCTGATCTGCGGCGAACAGCTCTACCCTAAAGAAAAAGCGAGGAAGTGGGACTCCCTCCAAGCCCACTTCCTCGCGAAAATCCGCGCCCCGCCTGATGAATCGCCCTGGCCTCCCTTTGATTCGTTCGTGGCGGCGGCACGAATAAACATTCGGCCCTCCCCGAATGAAGCGACTGTAGAGTAAGCAGTATGCGTGCCAAGGCGGAGAACGGACGCGGCTACAGAGGCGAAGCGGGTGCCGCTTGTAGAGTAAAGGAAGAACGGCCCTTGCAACTGGCGGCAATTTTGCAGAGTTATGCGCAGAATGGCAAAAAAGAGGCATTGGGGCGAATGGAGCGCAAAGTCGCGACACAGCGCGACAGCCAATCCGGCTTAAGAATACGAGTGCAATTGGTCTATTCCTTATGTAAGAGACTTTGTTGTCGCTCCACTTGAGTTTTGCCTGAACGGCAAGCCGCTTTTATCTGCAACGTCCCACACTATCCCGGGGCAACATGAATCATGATACAGCGCTTTCGAAAGCAAGAGAGATAGCCGATGGCGTGCTGGCTCCAGCGGCCAGGCAGAACGATAAGGAGGGCCGCTTCTCAACCGAAGCTGTCGAAGCCCTCGGTCGAGCTGGGTTACTAGGGTTGATGTTGCCTACCGAGTTTGGTGGCGCCGGTCTCGGGCCACACACTTTTGCTTCTGTTGTTACTGCGCTTGCCGAAGCGGATGCATCGGTCGCGATGGTCTATCTGATGCATATCTGCGCCGCTGCGACGATCGCTGCGGCGCGGCCCGCCGCCGGAGTCGCGCAGATCCTGAAAGACATTGCCACCGGCGACCATCTATCCACGCTCGCCTTCAGTGAATCTGGTTCGCGGAGTCACTTCTGGGCGCCTGTTTCCCGCGCGCAACGGAACGGCGCGCGTGTGCGGATTACGGCGAAGAAGTCTTGGGTAACAAGCGCTGGGTGGGCGCAGAGTTATGTGGTCTCCTCGCTTGCGCCCGAAGGGGCAGGTCCTACTGATTCGACGCTCTACCTTGTTCTTGCAGGCACACCGGGCCTTTCAGTAGAGGGCGCCTGGGACGGCTTGGGCCTACGAGCCAACGCTTCCGCGCCGATAATGTTCGAAGATTGCGAGGTACCGCCTGGGCTCCAGCTCACCGATGACACTGCAGGTTTCCAGGCCATGCTGAATGTAGTGCTCCCACAATTCAATCTTGGGACGGCAGCTGTAGCGCTAGGTCTCTGTCGCGCGGTGGTTGGAGCAACCGCGGCGCATCTGAAGAGCGCCCGGTTTGAGCATCTGGGTCAGAGCCTCGGGGAGAGCTTACCGACATTGCGGGCACAGCTCGCAGCGATGCAGATCGACACTGACGGTCTTTCCGTACGGATCGACGACCTGGTTGAGCACCTCGAGCGGCCTTCCGATATGACGCTGCTGCGCGTGCTCGAGACCAAAGCCGCCGCCGGCGATATCGCTATCGGCGTCACTTCGACGGCGATGCGGGTTTGCGGCGGTGCGGCGTTTTCTAAGCGCATGATCATCGAACGATTGTTCCGCGATGCTCAAGCGGGCGCCGTGATGGCGCCAACGGGCGACGTCTTGCGCGAATTCATTGCAAAGGCGCTGCTGGGAATGCCGCTTTTTTGAACGCGTATGAACAAGCGTGAACAGATCGCTCCGGTTAATAGTCATCGAGCAAATGGTGGACTTCGATGGCGACAAATTCTCGCAAGAAAGCAATCATGAACCGAACAATCTGGGTAGGTGCTGTGGCGTACGATCCGAAGGTGGTCACGATCTGGGAAGGTATGCGGCGCTACTTTCACGAGGAGGCGCGCCTGTCTGTCGAGATTGTGCTCTTTCAAAGCTATGAGATGCAGGTTAGCGCGCTGCTCGCGTCCTCCGGCGATCCCATGCCGCGCATTGACATAGCGTGGAATACGAACCTTGCGTATCTACAGGCCGACACGTGGAGCAACCATCGCTGCCAGGCGATCGCTATGCGTGACACCGATATTGCCTGGACAACGAAGATCGTTGCGATCACTGGAGGTTCAGTCGCTTCGCTGGCCGATCTTAGAAATCGCACCTTGGCGCTCGGTAGCCGTGACAGCGGCCACGCAGCGATCCTCCCTGTCCATTTTCTAGAGTGCGAGGGCATGGTCGAAGGACAGCAGTACCGCACGCTGCGTTTCAACACCGATCTTGGTAAGCATGGTGATACTGGCACGAGTGAGGCCGAGGTTGTCCGCGCGGTCCTCGACGGCCGCGCTGACGCCGGCGCGGTCGGTAGTCCGTTCTGGAAGGCGCTGCGCACTGAGCGCTTGGTCCCGGAAGGCGCGCTGACCGAGATTTGGACTTCGCCGCCCTTCAATCACTGTATGTTCACCGGTCGACCCGATCTCGACCCGTCAGTAGAGCAACAGTTCGCCGAAGTGCTGTCCGGAATGAACTACGAAAATCCGAGTCACCGTGTTGTGCTCGATGCCGAAGGGCTCCGCCGGTGGGAATCTCCACAGCTCAATGGATACAACTCTCTGCGGCAGGCTGCTGCCCGACAGGGATTCTTCAAGCTGAAATCCGACAATTGAACCCAGATTCCGAAGTTCCCTGAGAAACTCCACGTATTATCACGCGCAATTGAAGATGGTAGCCAATCGGCGCCCGTGCTCGCTTTCACGCTCAAAGAGGCGCCGCACTGCAGCAAAGGATTCGGCGAGAGGGAAAATATCTGTAGTGACCAATAAATCGGCGTCCTCGGCTCCGACTGGGTGCCAATAGACACCTTGTGCTGTTATGGTGATCTCAGGCACCAGATCAGCGCGGGCAAGGGCGACGCCTTCTGTCGCGGAACCCCGCAGCGCGATGCGGCGAATCACTCTGTTCTCCTCACTGATCCGATGAGCATCGAGGAAGTGACGGAATTCGTCGGCCTCGCGGTCAGAAGCGACGGTCGCGGCCAATCGCACCCGCAGCCCTACTGCACGAGCGCGCGTCACGCCGTTCCATGCACGCGTCCATGTGCCCTTCCCGCGATGGAGATCGTGGCGTTCGGGCGTGGGACTGTCT
The DNA here is from genome assembly GCA_046727495.1 of bacterium. Classification (GTDB taxonomy): domain Bacteria; phylum Verrucomicrobiota; class Verrucomicrobiia; order Chthoniobacterales; family JAFAMB01; genus JBKPBY01. The sequence continues at coordinate 3,545 of JBKPCS010000134.1, forward strand.
AGGCTAATCTGGAGCGTCAAGCGACCACTCGGAAATGAGCCGAGCGTTTGGAGGCGCCGCTCGGTGAGCAGCATTCCGTTAGTGAGCACGGTTGTTGGCGCTGCGGCGGTGCACGCTGTCAGGATGTCGTCGATGTCCGCAAGTAGAAAGGGTTCGCCGCCAGTCACGAAGATTTCTTTGACCCCGAGTTCGGCCGCTTCGATTGCGATCCGCTTCACCCGGGGCAGTCCAAGCTCCCGCCGTGGAGCGTTAGGCGAGGACCGCACGCAACAATAGTCACAGTGCAGGTTACAATCGAAATTCGTATAGAGCCAGAGGCGCGAACCGATCGGCCGGTCAGTGTCAGCATTTGCTGGAGCTTCCCCGCACCGGATCAGCCAGCGCGTGCGGTCCGCCTCGACAGTCTTATCGACTAATGAGTTGCGCGTGAAACGGCACCAGGTTTCAAGATCGGTACTGAGGCTCCCGTCGCTGCTAATAACGGCGACCAAGTCGCCCGCCCGACACTGGCGCAGCGCAGCAATAAGTTCTGGCAGCAAGCCGGTAGCGAACGACTTAACGCCGGCGTCCAATTCGATCTGCGCTTTGCCTAGCATACGCTATTGGCTTACGGCCGACCAAGCTTTCGACAGCGAACGAATTTATTGGCGGCAATTGAAGCGCCAAAGTTGCAACGGCTGGATTTTACCCAATTTCTTTTGCCAACGTCGGCCGATCACTAGTCCGAACAAACCGTCCTTTTCTATTCCGCCTTCGTCCAATCTGACCCTGTCACCTTGACGGACAGATCGGAAATGTAAATCCGCACGGGATTCCCGTCCGCCGTACCGCGGTGTTCCGTTGAGACATTGAGCGGGCCAGCCTTCTTGTAGTCGGTCCACGTCGCGATCACGACACTGGGCTTTGTTGGCCCCCCTCGGCGGAAATTAAGTTCCTGAACCCGATGGTCTGGGCCGACGTAGAGTTCCCAGGTATCACCGGGCAGGTAGCCGCCCTCCGAGGGATATTTCACCACTATCTTCTCCGCCGAACCCTCTCCCAGCGGCAGTTTCTGCATGCCCTCATCGGTGACTTTAGCGCTTTTGTCCCAGGCAGCATGGAGCGGGAAGAGCAACCAATATTGGTCGTTGAAGAAAACCGGATCGACCTGGGTCTTTACGTCATCGCTTTGGCTGCTGAGCTGCGAGCGCTGATAGGTAACCTTCAACTGTTTGCCTTCCTTAGTTTTCCCCTCAAACGAGACCGTGTCGGTCTTCGGGTCCCATTCCCAAATGCGAGAAACTGTGATAGTGCCGGGCCCTCCGTCGAAAGGCTTTTCGTGCCCAGGAAACTCGGCGTTCCAAGTGTAGCGGATGCCCTCGACTTGCCCAAACGAATCGAGGCCGTAGGCTTTAGCCATCTGTTCGGCGACGGGTGGGAGCTGTGACTTTTGTTCGCCGGAACACGCCGCAAGGACCAGTGCCGACGCCGTGAATGCCAAAAGACGGACCATATCGAGACGACTTGAGTTTGTCATAACGGTCGCTCCTCAGTGAATTGGACGTTTTCTGTCTAAGAGTATGCGTGAGACCCGTGAGATATCTTGTCGTGTAAACCGGCGCAATAAGATAATTGCGCCGGCCGCAGCCACGGACCCATATTCGATCAGCGTAAGCCAGCCTGGAACCAACCAGGGACTTCCAAGTAGATGCAAATGCCAAACGACGTAAGTGGGGATAATACTCACAGTCCAAATGATGACGGGCAGCGTCGAGGGTGAACGAAGAAACGGCAGCATCCATAACAGGTACCAGGGATACACGACCGGTGCGCACAGAAGCGATCCCGCCATCGGCCAAGCAAATGCGTCCGGAGACAATGCCGGAGATCCGGTTCTCAGCCGGATTGCGATTAGAAAACCGACGAGTGCTGCCAGTGCAGCTACAAGCTGCGGAGGCACCACGAGCGCGAGCGTTGCAAACACCGGACCATTGAAGCGGAAGCTCTGCACATAAGTCCCAAGCGAACCGATCGGAATCGGGCCGTGCTTCAGAAATGGAACGTACAGAAGCCCGACTACGATCGTCGCGAGGATGCCGTCGCGTATGCGAACACGCTTCCAGTAAAGCGGCAGCAATACGATCGGCAGTAATTTCACCGCAACGGCCAGCCCAAATGCCACGGCTGCGACCGGACGCCACCGACGGACCAGCGCAGCGAAAGACACCAACAATAGGAGAACGCCAACAATATCTATGTGACCGCTGCCTGCCACTTCAGTCGCCAGCAGCGGATGCCAGGCATAAGCCAAAACCCAGTGCGTTCCTTGCCGGCTACAACGCAAGACGTCGAGTAACACGAAAGCAATTGCGAAACCGCAGAGCACAAATGCTACTTTCAGCGCAAAGATCGACTCATGAATCGCGGCGACAGCGCGGAAGAAAAGCTGAGCGCCTGGCGGATATGGGCTCGGTAGGTCCGGGTTGTTCAGCGTGCGAGTTTCTGGTGTGTGCAAGCCGTTGAACGCAGGGTCGCTGGGAATAACGAGGTATGGGTCGTAGCCGAGGCGCTGCACGCGGCCGTCCCAAACATACCGATGAACGTCATCATTTGGGCCCGGCGCTATCTGTAGGAATAGAAGATGCCACAGAGCAGCCAGCAGAAGCCCAATGACGATAACGTGCCGCGGGAATCTTGGCGTAAAGAAGAACTCACGAATGGCGAGGAGGTAGGCAACGCCCGCAACCGCCAGGGGAACAAGGAAGGACGGACCGCCCATCCTGCCGAAATTACGCGAACAGATGAACAGCGATACCAGCAGAATCGTGCCAAGCCCGTAAACCCTGCTGGATGAAGTGAGCTTCACAGGTCTCCCGTCCGCAATTGTCCTCCCCACTGTTTGAGCCAGGCCGCCGTTCGCGGCGCCCGGTTGGGAGCGTCCTGCAATTCCGCAGCGAGCCGAATCAGATCGTCAGCCACGTCAATGTCGTAGAAAGGATCTGCGAAGCCGGCGGAGAGCCCAAGAAGTCGCGCGCGCGACAAGAGTCTTTCCAGCGCGCTGCTAGAGCCCATTCCGTCATTTGTGAAAAGCGTAGGATAAGAGGCCTTCGCCCCTACTAGATAGTACCCTCCGTCATGGGTTGGCCCCACTACCACGTCATGCGCCGCAAGGGTTTCGAACGCTTCTTCAAGAACTGAGCGCGGAAGATGCGGGCTATCGCTGTTGAAGGCAATGATGCGGCGTTGGGGGCCGCCTGCGAAGTGCGCAAATACTGAGGTAAGGCCTGCCGCGAGACCCTCACCTTTCTGTGCAACTATGCGGGTTCCGTGACCGGCCAAACGAGCTAGTTCGTTGACATCGGAGCCCGGACACATGACGGCAATCTCTACGCCGCCCAACGACCGCGCCAGTGCCAGCGTGTCGCCCAGAAGACAGCGATAGAATGCGGTGGCGGCTTGAAGAGGAAGGCCTGGAGTCAAGCGGGTCTTCACCGTTCCCGGCCTCGGCGCTTTCGCCATGATTACCAGCACGCGGTCGCTCTTCCGCTCGGGCGCCCCGATCTCGCTTGAGGATTCCATATATCAATACGCGGTTACGCGGACCGTAGGATTCCCGCTTTTCGATAGCGAAAATAGTATCGCACCATTAGGCTCAGAATGAACCAAGCAGCGCCGACCGTGCCCTTTAGCGTACCGCCGATCTTCGATTTTCCGATACGCGGGTAGTAGGTCACAGGCACTTCAACCACGCGAAATCCATTCAGAGCACCTTTCAGGATCATCTCAACCGCCCAGCCATAGGTGGTCTCTTCGAGACGCAATGCGCGAAGCAGGTCCGCGCGTCCGGCACGAAAGGGGCCCAGGTCAGTGATCTTCAAGCCGTACAGAAGGCGGATCAAAGCGGCGGCGAGGCGGTTTCCAAACGCCTGATGCCATGGCAACGCCTCCGGAATACGCTGCTTGCCGAGGCGAGAACCGAGCGTGATATCTGCATGTCCTTGGATGATCGGGCCAATAAGAATAGGGAGCTCAGAAGGGCGGTCGCTGTAGTCGCCATCGAGGAACACAACTATGTCGGGAGAATTTGCCCCGGCCAGCCCCGTGAGGCATGCCCGTCCATATCCGCGGCGCGGTTCATGAATGACGCGGGCCCCCATTCTTACGGCGATTTCGGGCGTTCCGTCATTCGAGTTGCTATCAACAACGATTACCTCTGTGATTAGATCAGACGGGAGATCTGCAAGAACGCGGCCAATCGCCTGCGCTTCATTGTGGGTGGGAATGATCACCGACACGCGCATGTGACCTTGGCTGGATCACCACCATGGCGAAAACGGCCACCGTTGAACCAGCCAAGCGTCAACGCCCCACCGCCGGCCTGCACGCCCGATCGCGAGCCCAAGGGAAGCGAGCACCATCACCAACAATTCCCATATCCAGCCTATGCCCAACTCAGAAAGCCAAAGGCTGCCGAGAAACAGAAAAGCCACGAATGCGGCCGGACGGGTAAGCAGACCGATGAGGAGCAAGATGCCAAGAGAAATCTCGGTCATGGCCTGTAACGGAGCTGCTATCGCGGCGTGGTTTGCGACCAGGCCCATGACCGCCTTCCACACAGCCGGAGAGTGAGTCTTCTCGATGTAGGAGTTAATCAGCTTTGCATATTCCTCGGTTGTGTAGAGACCTTTTCCTAAATTTTCGAAAAAGACCGATATAAACATCGAGCCGATCGTCACGCGTACCAATGCAAGCCCGTTTGCTGCGTTGAGCAGACCGGCCGAGCTTGTCGCCTCATTTTGCGCTGAACTTCCGTTGGTCTTCATTGTGAAAGTCCTATCGAAGCATTCGCCTTGCGACCGGGACTGACTTCGCCCGAATCCGTAGTTTGCCGCCCTAGAAAATGAAGTAGTTACATGGGTCCACTACAAGCAAGCCCAGCAGATCTTTTTCGTAGGCCACCGTACTCACGATTTAAAAGAACAGCTTTTGTTTGGGCAAGCTTTTTGACGACCCGCTTCCTGGTGGTGTCGGCCTGCTCGTACGGTTTTCCTTTTTCGCCACTCTTGGCGCCGATCAGCGGTGAAAGCCGGCCAGTGGGGACATGTATACCGGATTGCGACTGGCGAGCGCACTTTTCAACTGAGCATCGGGGCTGCCGTAAACAACCACGCGCGCAAGCTTTACCATCTGAAATAATCGGTCGGCGAATTTGGCCTTGAACGAGGCCAGATGACTTAGGGCAGCAGCGGAATCCCGGTAACGCTCATAGACGTGAATAGTCGTGTGTGCAGTGTCAACGCTCCATTCATAATTCAGCGTTCCTGGTTCAGAGCTTTTGATTGAGCTCACCATCGTTTCCAGGAGTGCTTTCACCTCGTCCAGTCGCTGCGGGCTGACGGTCAACTCGAATATCCAGGAGACCTGTTCGGCCAAGATTCTTCTATATTATCCGTATTGAGCCAACGCAATGCTTTCAACGCTTTCAAGCTGAGCCAAGGGCATCGCGGGTGACAGCTGCCCTTGCTCTTCTCTTTGGATCGGCCCAGTGTGGTCTTATTACATGGTTAGCCTGGTCATTCCGGACAAATGGCAGCAGGAGGCAGTCAGACTTTTGCGCGAAGGAAAAGATGTTGTTGTTGATGCGCCGACTGGGGCGGGGAAGACATATATTTTTGAGCTTTTATACGACTCCATCCGTGGGCAGGCGGTCTTTACTGTTCCAACGAGAGCGCTGGCGAATGACAAGCTTGCCGAGTGGAGAGCGCGCGGTTGGGACGTTGGCATTTCGACCGGAGATATCGCGGAAAATTTGGAAGCGAGAGTCGTTGTCGCGACACTTGAGACACAAAAGGATCGATTTCTACGTGGGGAAGGTCCTCGTTTACTGGTAATTGATGAATACCAATTGCTGGCTGATCCAGTCAGAGGCGTGAACTACGAGTTGATCCTCTCGTTGGCGCCGGCAGAAACCCATCTTCTATTATTGAGCGGAAGCGTTGCGAATCCGGACGACGTCGTCGCCTGGCTTCGCCGAATCGGGCGATCGGCCGAACTAGTCGAACACAGGGAGCGCCCGGTTCCTTTGGATGAAGTCATTCTTACCGATTTGCCAGGACGCTCTTTGGTGCGCGGTTATTGGCCACGATTACTCTCTCGCGCGCTGCAGGCGGATCTTGGGCCGGTCTTGGTTTTTGCTCCACGCAGGAAGGCGGCGGAAGAACTCGCGCAGTCGCTGGTAAACAGTTTGCCGCCGGATGAGCCGCTCGCGCTTAGCCAGGAACAGGGACTGATCGTAGGCGAACCATTGGCAAAACTATTGCGTCACCGGGTTGCGTACCATCACAGCGGGCTTAGTTACGCAGTGCGGGCAGGAGTGATTGAGCCATTGGCTAAGCGCGGGCAATTACGCGTAGTCGTCGCAACCATGGGCTTGGCTGCGGGGATCAATTTTTCCATGCGATCGGTTCTTGTCACGGGAACGCACTATCTGGCTGGCAACTTTCAACGTCATGTCCGGCCGGATGAATTGCTGCAAATGTTCGGGCGGGCAGGCCGCCGAGGATTGGACGAGACCGGGTACGCTCTGGTGACACACGAAGTGCCACGGTTATTCGAAGCGCATCCACTTCGTCTGAAGCGCGCTGAACCTCTTGATTGGCCTTCGCTGCTGGCGGTGATGCAAAAGGCAGCCGTTTCAGGACAGGACCCGTTTCAACGAGCTATCGAAGTATCTCGGCGGCTCTTTACCACCAGAGCAGCAGTAATTGGGATAGAAGCTTACTATCGGGAGCCCGATCGGCCGTGTGGCATCCGAGTGGACGTTGAAAGAGGTCGATTTGTGCGGAGGCACAAAGTCGAAATGCGGAACTTGAGCGGGGAATGGGAGACTCAGCCTCAACCTACGCCGACGACGTTGGATGCAATCTGGGTCCGTTCACCGGAGAACCGTTGGAGGCGAGCTCTCACATTGGCGGGCACGATCAAGGACATTGGCTTTGGGTCCTTGTGCAGGATCCGGATCGATCGCAATCGCTTCGAATATGGAAAAGAAGTTCCAGTGGCGGTTGTAAGCGCGGGTAGATGGAGCCCGGTAAAGTGGCTGAAGAAATTTTTGAAAGAGAAATATCCGCTCTTTGCGGTCAAGCGCGCATTCAGCGAAGGCGAGTTTCGCGAAATCGTCATGCCGTTGGTTACGGCTAAGATGGGCGGCCAGCTTCACGACGTCGTTGAAAGAAACAATATTACGGTAGCTCGATTCCGGTTTGGGCATATCGATGCTCAAGGATATTTGGGGACCGATCAACGGTGGCTGAGCAATCCGGAAACGCGCCGAGCCTATCCCGATATCTGCCTGGAATGCCGTCATCGAGCGGAGTGCGAGTCGCTGGAGCTAGTATCCACACCAGCATTTGCGTGGCGTCAGCTAGGATTGATCGACGAAAAGGGATTCCCGACGCGGCGAGGGGTTTTGTTCAGCTTTTTCAACCAGGGTGAAGGTCTGGCGATCGCAGCCGCTCTGGAGGAAGAAAACTATCCGGTCGGCGACTTATTGTATGACATTGGCAATCTTCGGGCCGGGCACCGCTTTTCGCTGGACGACTCTCCGTTTGGCGGTCGGCTCGGCGTTGTTTGTCAGGAAGCTTATCGGCGTGCCGAATTTCCGGGATATTTGGAGATGGGCGTCCCGCCCGGGTACGGCGCCGGCGCTTCGGAAGTAATCCGCGATGTGGTTGAATACCAGGTCCCAAGGCAAAAACTGACAAACGAACTGCTGCGCGCCGGCGACATCGAGCGCGCGGTGACCGAATGGCGAAGCTTACTGCGCCAGATCGTGCACGCGCCCGATTTGCAGTGGGACCGTTGGATGCAGCTGAAGGCAGAGGCCCGGAAGCATGTAGATTCCACAAAGAGTCCAGCGCAACAACGATTGCCGGAGCTTTTACCGGCGCAGATGAGGATGCGGATAGGAAATTTAAAACCGATGAGACAAACGGGAAACGGGAGTGGTAAAGGCTGAGCGGCTGCGAGACCTGATCTTGCACTTTCTCGTTCCAGCAGCCCTAATATTCTTCACATGGATTCTGACTCCGAGCAGCAGTTACCGGCTGCGCGATGGGCCTATTGGCTAATGGGTATTTTCCTGGCAGGTATGCTGATCGTGTCTTTTACGGTATGGTTGGATCGGCAGAACCGAACAAACCTCGAGCAGATAGGCCAGCCCACCGCCGTTGGTGACCCGATTACCATAGGGTTTGACCCTCGTCAGAATCCAGGTCGCGAGGTGCTTCGGTGGAAGGGACAAGGTTATTTTTTGCAGACAAATGAGCTAGCTCAAATCCCTGATTTTGATGTGCGTAAAGCGGGGAAAGACGACACTGACAAAATCGAGCTTTATCAATCGCCAAAACAATCTGATCAGCGGATCGTTTTAGTGAAAGTTGCGTCGGGCCAATTTGTCATCCTCACGCCGAGGTGATGTAGGGCGGCAGGCCTCTGCCGCCGATATCTATTGCTTACAATGACCGCACATACCTCACCCGATTGGATCTCCATGGGTGTCGGCGGCAGGGGCCTGCCGCCCTACAGTATCATTCCTTTGATTTTGAAATATTCGACGGCTTCGCGGATTGCGAGATCGATGCCACGGGGACGATAGCCAATCTCAGAAATCGCTTTGCTCGAGCTGGAAAACCGGGCGCAACGGCCTGCTTCCAAGGCTTCGACGGCGCCTGGCGAGTTGCCGTCGCGCCCGATCGGCATCTTGTCGGTCACCGTGGCGTAGATCAGCGCTAACCAATCCGGCGCCGTAATCTTCGAAACCCGGCTTTCAGTAAAGGGTTCGAGTTTCGAAAGAAACTCATGCAGCCAGAGGTTTTGGCATCCGATCAGGTAGCGTTGTCCGGAAATTCCTCGGGTCAGCGCCAGTACATGTCCGAGAGCCACGTCGCGAACATCCACACAATTGAGTCCGGCCTTCAATCTGAACGGCATCCTGCCCGCCAGGAATTCTGTGATCACGCGTCCAGTTGGCGTTGGTCTCGCGTCGTACGGGCCGATCGCGGCAGTAGGCATGACAGTAACAACTGGAAGACCTTGCTTTGATCGTTTCTCCACCTCTTGGTAGGCCAGCAGCTTGGAAGTGTGGTATGGGCTGCGCAACTGTGTGAGCTTGGCAACGTCAGCCTCGTTCCGCTCTCCGCCAAGTTTCGGTGCAAGGATGCCGCTGCTGCTTGTGTAGACGACTTTTTCCACCCCAGCTTTCCAGGCCGCATCGAGGATGTTTTTCGTTCCTTCGACATTCGATCTGTGAACCGATTCGGCGTTCCTCATTTCGTATCGATGATCGGCAGCGACGTGGAACAGGAATCGGCAGTTGGTCAGCGCTTCGGTGAGCGAATCTGGTTGCAGCAAGTCTCCCTTAAACCAGTCAATTCCCGGGTCGATTCCGGGCAACTGCGCTCTCAGGGAACGCGTCAGTCCCCGAACCTTCGCGCCAGCATCAAGCAGGGCCGCGGCCACATGCCATCCAACGAAACCGCGTGCGCCGGTTACGAGTATCAGATCGCCTCTCATATGGGTGCGGTGGTAGTGCTAGTCTTCCAACTTCCAACCGCTGGACGCTTAGCCAAGACCACTACTTGTTTTGACGCGCTTTCTTCCAGGCGCTTAAAAGAAACAGTGCGCCAATCAAAAACATGAACAAGGAAAGGAATTGCCCCCGGGTAAACGGCCCAGTCAACGGCGCATCCGGTTCACGAAAAAATTCGCCAATGATCCGCATGAGCGGATAAAGGATAAAAAAACACCCAGTTGTAACCCCGTCCGGGCGCCTGAACTTTAACCGGATCAGGAATAGGCAAGTAAATAGCACAACCCCCTCAAGGCACGCTTCATAGAGCTGGCTTGGATGCCGCGGCGTCAGCACTGTAGCGAGCATCTCCCGTAGGGGCGCGCTGTGACGAGCTGCGTCAATGATCGCGGGAACCGTGTTCAGGCTCGGATCGATTTGAACAGCTTTCTGAATTGCCTGTGACGCTTCGTCCGGGTGATCGAGCAACTCGGCCGGGAATTGCATAGCCCAAGGAACCGATGCTGCTCTCCCGAACAATTCGCCATTGATAAAATTGGCGAGACGCCCAGCAAATAGTCCGATCGGTGCGGCCGTGACTATATTGTCTCCGATACCGGTCCAGGAAAGGTGATGTCGCCGTGCATAGACCCAGGAAAAAATGACCAGGCCCAGGATGCCGCCGTGGCTTGCCATACCACCATCCCAGACGCGGAGAATGCTGAGCGGATCCTCGGTCAGCATGTTCGGCCGGTAGAATAGGACGTAGCCCAGGCGTCCCCCGACCAGTACGCCGAATATTGCGGCATAGAATACGAAATCACCGACCTGATTTTCTTTGAGCGCGCCATATCCTTTTCTGGCGAGCCATTTCATCAGGTACAACGCCGCGATAAATCCCGTGATATAGGCGAGGCCATACCAGCGGATCCCCAACTGCTCGTTGAACTGGATCAGGAACGGGCTGAGATGATGGACGTAGAAAGCGAGAGGCATGGGGAAGGAGCCGGGAGTTAGGAGCACGTTGAGGAATCAATCAGGCCGATATAGGTTTTAGTAATGCAGGAAATCGGCAAATTCGTCCTGATCCTCGGGGTTGTTCTGGCCGTGGTCGGCTTTCTGATTTGGCGTGCCCCAGGCCTTTTTGGATGGGTCGGCAAACTACCGGGCGATATTTCTATCCGGAAGGGCAACACGTCGTTTTATTTCCCGATTGTTACCTGCATCCTGGTGAGCATCGTCTTAACGCTGATCAGCTGGCTGTTCAGGCGTTAACCCAGTCTTAATCTCAGTCTGATTGCGTGATTCCTTCCGGCGACACTTGAATATTAGGACAGGAGTCGACCCAGCGTGAGCCTTCCGGCATTGCCCACTTCACCGCGTTCCGCAGGACCATCTGCACTTCGGGTTGATAGTATGTGGGGTAGCTCTCGTGACCTGGCCGGAAATAAAAGATTTTGCCGTTTCCGCGTTTCCAAGTGCATCCTGATCGAAACACCTCGCCGCCAGCAAACCAGGAAATGAAGACTGTTTCATCCGGAGTCGGAATGGCGAACGGTTCTCCATACATTTCTTCATGCGGTATTTCGAAGTAAGGACCAAGGCCTTGAACAATCGGGTGGCCGGGGTTGCAGATCCAAAGACGCTCCTTTTCTGCGGCTTCGCGCCAGGTAAGCGAACAAGTCGTTCCCAACAGGCGCTTGAAGATTTTAGAGTAGTGTCCGGAATGCAGAACAATCAGCCCCATTCCTTCTAACACCCGCTTTTGCACTCGATCGACCACTATGTCGCCTACTTCGTTGTGTGCAACGTGTCCCCACCAGAGCAACACATCGGTTTCCGTTAAGCGTTCTTCGGTAAGGCCATGTTCCGGATCCTGTAAGGTCGCAGTTTCCACCGGGATGTCATCGCGCAGGAAGCTTGCGATCTGCGAGTGAATTCCATTCGGATAGACTGCTCGAATCTTTTCCGACCTTTGCTCGTGAACGTTCTCGTTCCAGACTACGACTTTATTCATTGTTGTTGAGGAGAGCTTTGCGCGCTGCTCTTTGGCCGCCTTTGGATGGTGATCCGTTTGATTCGCGCATCATCATTTGGGCTGAAGCTCATGACGTAAGGATCATCTTTCAAAAGGTTGTGCACAATCCGGCGATCGTATGAATTCATCGGTTCCAGCTTTACCGGCCGTCCAGAGATCCGAACAGTATCAGCAATCTGACGAACCCGTTGACGCAACTGATCATCGCGCATCGCGCGCCAGTGACCTACATCGACCTGTACCCGCGGGGCATTTCTATCCTGGTTCTGAAGTATCCGGTTCAGCAAGAACTGCAAATCTTCGAGCGTGGCCCCGTTATGCCCGATCAGGAACTCGCTTTCCGCGGTGAACACCTGTAGCTGGCGCCCACCCTCTGTCTCAATCTCCTGAATTTCGGCGACGAAACCGAGGTACCCCAGCATTGTGTCGAGTATTTCCTTGGCTTCCATGAAGTTGAGTGTGGGGGTGCGAGTTAGGGGGGTGCCCCAACAGTAATCTTTATCGGTAGCTTTTCTTTTTCGCAACCGCGGCTGGTTTCGGAACTTTCACCAGTTGCGGTTCCGCTTGATTCCGTGTGAGATACATCTGCGCGACAAAAAACAAGTTTTGAACAGTCCAATACAGTGCCAACGCGGAAGCGTAATTATAACAGATAAAAACAAAAATCACCGGCATGAAAAGCAATATCCGCTGCTGGGCAGGATCGCCTGTTTTCGGAGTGATACTCATCTGCCAGATTTGGGTGGCGGCCATCACCAGGGGCAAGATGTTAATAGGTATATTACCCAAATGAAAAACTGTGTCGGGCTGCGATAGATCGCGTACCCACAAGAAGGTGCTGTTGCGGAGCTCAATCGCCTTATCGAGCATGCCGTAGAAGCCGAAGAAAATCGGAAGCTGGATGAATACCGGTATGCAGCCGCTGACCGGATTTACACCATAATCCTTGTACAACTTCATCGTTTCCTGGTTTAGCCGCTGCGGATCGTCCTTGTATTTTTCGCGCAGTTCGTTGATCAGGGGCGAAAGCTTAGCCATCTTGCGCATCGACTTTGTCGACGCGTTCTGGATCGGCCAGAGCAAGGTTCGGATGATGATCGTCAGGATGATGATTGCCAGCGCGTAGCTCTTCACCCATGAATGCAGGACATTGAGCGAGGTCAGCAGCAGGACGCTAATCCATTTGAAGAACCCAAAGTTCATCACGTCCGCTTGTTCATTGGGCAAGCGAGCGAGCCGGCCATACTCCTTGGGGCCGGAATAAATGGCAAAATCGATTGTTTTGCTTTCTCCAGGCGCCAGCGTGAATCCTGGCAGCCCCAACGCTCCCAGGATACCGGTGACCGGTGGCTCGCTGCCCTGGGGCGGCGTAGTGACTCGAGTCGCCCAGGCTTGCGTGCCAGCGACATCGGTCGGCGCAAGGATGGTCGTGAAATACTGATTACTAACCGCCGCCCAAAGGATCTTCGGGGCGGACTGAACATAGACGTCCTCTCCCGGTCCTGTCTGGAAGAAGAGAAAGCTCCTTGGATTGAACCAATTGACGTCAATGGCGGTGCTCTTGCCTTCCCGATACCAGTCGAACTGAGTGTTTATTGATCGATCGCTGCTGTGGATCTGCTGCGCCGCGCCGGTGCTGACGAAATAGCCTGGAGTCTTGAATTCCGAATTGCCGTTATTCTTGAACGCAATCGAGAGCTTTGTCTGGTATTCGTCTTTCAGCCCCGCCTTTTGGACCAGAGTGTAAGTTTTGGTAATCTCAACGTTGTCAGAGGACAACCGCTTCAGGGTAGCGGTGGTCGCATCCGAAGACAGCTCGTAACCTGAGTCGTTCCAATCGTTTGGCGTCTGAGTGATTGCGCCGATGGCGGGAGCAGTCGGAGTGTTCAGCGAAACTGGTTGGTCGTGTTCTGCTTTGTGCTGGAGCAACTCGACCGACGAAAGTCCACCGCGATTGTTGGAGAAGTGCAGGATGGCAACTGAGTCTTTTAGGGTGGTTTCCTGATCCGGGACGACTGGTCGTTGCTGGGGCGCCGGCTGGGCAGGGGCGACGGGTGTTGCTGCGACGGAAGGCGTTGCCGTTGCTGTTGGAGATGCCGCTTGAGCAAGCTGCTGCTGTTGTTGTTGGCGAGCGTGCAGTTCAGTCGCTTGTTGCTGTTGCCACCAGAGCGAGATCAACAACCCGATCGTTGCGAGTATTACGAAAAACCAGCCTGTACGGTCCATTTTGTGATTTAAGAAATCTTTCTGTAGCTCGTCTTTTTGCCTGGGACCGGGTCGTAACCGGAACCACCCCACGGATGGCAACGGCAGAGTCGTTTTATCCCCAACCAGGTCCCATTAATCCAACCATGCATTTCGACAGCCTCCACAAAGTATTCGGAGCAGGTTGGTCTAAATCGACAACCGGTTCCCGGCCCACCCGTCAGCAACGCCAGGAAAGGCGACAG
>JBKPCS010000135.1:0-5770 GCA_046727495.1 bacterium
GAGCCCGCTCTCTCTGAACAGACTGTCGAAATCCATGGCTTACGTTCCTGTGTCCGCCACCTTCAATCGGTTAAAACGTGGAGCCGGACCTGTTCTCAACTCCGCAACGAAATCGTCCATTTTGTGCGAGGCCAAGTTGAAGGAAGTTCGAAAAATATCGTGCTTACAATCCGATGACTATTTTCGAAAAGATTATTGCTCGCGAAATTCCTGCGAAGATCATTCATGAGGACGGCGATCTGATCGTTTTCCATGATGCAAACCCTCAGGCTCCGGTCCATGTTTTGATCGTTCCGAAAAGAGTGATTCCGCGAATCGCTCAAGCGTCAGAAGCTGATGCCGCTTTGGTGAGCAAACTCCTTTCTCGTGCGACCGCGACCGCCAAGTTTCTAGGGATCGCCGACTCAGGATTCAGAATTGTAATCAACAGCGGTCCAAACGGCGGCGAAACGGTGCCTCATCTACACGTGCATCTGTTAGGCGGCCGCCACATGAGGTGGCCTCCCGGTTAGGAACGCCGCGATCGGAGATGATATTCCATGCGACAACTCTCCGAAATTACCGGAGCGATGAGCGGAGGAAGACAAAGAGGAGTTAGAAATTCAGAACTTCTCGGCGATTACCGCGTTCCCAGCATTTCTCAACTAAGCGTCGATACAAATGCGCGCAAAATTGGATACCAGATCTTCGGAAATATCTGCCACGCTATAAATATTCCTGGAAGGACTAGCCAGCCGGCCCGCATGAAACGCTGATAACCCGCGGCGACCTCAGTTGGAAGGAAGAACAATGGGAATGCGCTGCCATCCAGCGGCGGCAGCGGAAGTAGGTTGAAAATTCCCAGCAGCAGGTTAAGCAGGCAGGCAATGCTCAATAAGATCGCCAAGAGATGAAGCAGACCCGGCGGCGCGACGACCAGCTCTGAAAATCGTGGAAACCTCGCCGGCTGGAAGATTTCATACAGGAGTCCGGCTTTGAGCAGGAACCAGCTTGCTGCGGCAATGCAAAAGTTGGCGGCTGGCCCTGCGAACGCCATTATTGCGGCTCTGCGCGGATATCGCTGAGCCCACGCGAAATTGAATGGCGCGCTTGCCCAGCCAAACATCCAGCCTGAACTCAAATAGGACGCGATCGGAATGATGAGCATTCCGAGGGGCTCACGCCGAATATGGGGAATTGGATCGAGTGTGACCTGTCCTCCCTGGTAAGCGGTAAGGTCCCCTAAACGTTTCGCCGCCCATGCGTGGGCGGCTTCATGAGTGGTCAGCGAAAAAATGAAAACCAGAAGCCAGCTCCCAAAATCCAGTATCGAGAAGGACTGGCTCATGCGAGCAGAGATGCATTACCGATCTGGCGCTCTTCCGATGAGATCAGATGGAGAAGAGGCCGTCGTTTTGGATTTCTTTTTAAAGCCAAGAATGCGGCCGATGAATCCGGACGCCGCAACAACAGCGACGATGATAAGTTTCTTCGCTGCCAGCAGCGCGAGAAAGATGCCTTTGAATAATCCAACCTTTGCAGCAACACCCCCAAGAATTAACGCGGCCAGACCGTACTCCGCAACTTTATCCCGACCGGGAGTGAAATCAGCATAACGGCTACCTGCATTAAATTCGACCATCGAAATCACATCTGGCATTCGCTGCTTGATCGCATCAAGACCGGACATGCCCGCTACGGCATTCAGTTCCAACACTCCTTGCCGGCCGAGCACGCGAATACTGTAGTTGAGCGTATGGCTTGTTTCATCGCCGAATTGTAGCTCCTTCGCCCAATAGAGCTTATGCTCGGCTTTGTCATAGTGTGGCGGCTCCGCCCAGCCAACGACCTTCATCGGCGAGTATCCTTGTTTTATCCGCTGAGCGTTCCCGTCCTCGGTAGCCTGCTGGATCTGCTTAAGCAGATCTGCGTAGTCAAACTTTTCGGCATCGTCATCCCTGACGTAGCCATCTGCCTGATATGTGATGACGACACCCCACGAGCTTCTAGACAGCGGATTCACATCGGCCGGGAAAATCATTCCCAGCGTTCCTGATCCGATTTCCGGCGGATTATTCCAAAGATCGACCAGCACGGTTTTCGTGTCTTCTGGAGAGAGATAACGAAACTCGCGCGATACCTTGAGCGTCGCCAAGTTATTCCCGAGAATGATTTTCCCTTGCTGCCATTTCAGCGACGACTGCAGCTGGACAAACCGCTCCCGACTCCGCGATTGCTTGGTTGCAGCGTCCGACGGCGTTTGTGCCAATGCCGGAAAAGACAATAGAAAACAAGCTAACCCAATCGCAATGACGGCGGTTTTCATGAGCCAGTATGTTGGGGACACGGAAAAAGGACAATGACCCGGTTGGGTAGGGCCCCAATTCAGATAACCTTTGGCTCCCAACTCTCACCACCGAAGATTCGTCTGAAAAAGTTTGCCCCGCTGATGCCGATTAGGCAGAAGCACCCATTCCCCTCATGACAAGGGCGGATAACCGCTGGCGCACTCGCTGACTTCCAATCAAGGCCTGTCATTGTTGTACGCTCAACCAAGCCTCCTGGGATTTTGTATATCGGGTTTGGGGCATTGGCCTGAAATCCCGAGCACCGCAGGGCAAAAATCTAACCGTGGCAAAGAACCGTCACTCGCGAAGCGTCACGTCCCGGTCTTTTACCAGCTGCGACTTGAGGCGGTTATGCGCCACATTGACTTCGTCTTGAGTCAACGTTCTGTCGCTAGCCCGATATGTCAAACTGTAGGCCATTGATTTCTGGCCCGCCGGGACTTTTTTGCCCTCCGGATCCACGAAAACATCGAACAGCCGCACTTCAGCCAGCAATGGTTCATTGGCAGACAATAGAGTATCCAGAACATCCTGATATTTGAGATCTTGGGCTGCAAAAAAGGCTACATCGCGAGTCACTGCGGGAAATCTGTCTAGTGCTCTATAGCGAAATGTCCGGGAGGGAGCGTACGGTAGCGCCACTTCAGATACAAAAATCGGCCCCTTAGCCCCCAGCTCTTTCGCCAGGCTCGGTCTTGCTTGACCAATCCGGCCGATGACCCGGTTTTCCGTGTCGACCAGATCGCACACTAGTGGCGCAAAATTTGTTGGCGTCTGCCGGCGCAACTGAAAGTCGATCCCCAACGCTGCTCGCTGAATCCCTTTGAGATCGAAGAAGTCATAGACCGCCGCGGGCTGATTCCAGCTCTTAGACGCTTTCTCGCCGGAAACGAGAATCGACAGAGAAACTCTCTCCTCCGTCTCACCGGCGTTGAAAATTCTGCCGATCTCAAAAATTCCGACGCCGATAGACCCCCGATTAAAGTTTCGCTCGGCCGCGCGAACAAGGCCGGGAATCAATGACGGGCGAAGGATCTTTTGATCACTCGCTAACGGATTGCGCAGCTCAATGACTCCGCCGCCCTGATTCAACACGAAGCTCAATGCCGAGTCGTCTACCAAAGTAGAACTGCGCGCTTCTAATAAGCCAAGACCAACCAGACGTTGGCGGAGCTGCATACAATCGTCGTGCGCATGATCGGTTGGGCTGCTGGTTGTTGCCAAACTGATTACCTTGGATGGGATGTTATCCAGACCAGCCATTCGGGCGATCTCCTCGATAAGATCAATCTCCCGCTCCAGGTCTTGCCGATAGCTTGGAGTCTCCCATCGCTGATCTCCAAGAGACTTTAGTCCAAGACGCGTCAACAATTTCTCATAGTCTGGCACTTTCATGCCAATGAGAGCCTCGCTCCGCTCAGGGCGCAGCCGGATGCTCCCGATCAATTGTGGTGGTGCCCCGGCCACAACCGCTTCGGGGTCGGCTTGCCCACCACAATGTTGAACGATCAGATCGGTCGCCCGCCTCGACGCCAATAGCACGATTTCCGGATCAATACCGCGCTCAAATCGAAAACTGGACTCAGAGATCAACCCGAGGCGCCGGCTTGTTTTGCGCAGGGGCCCGGGCGTGAAGTACGCGGCTTCCAATAAAACGTCGGTGGTTGATTCGGTAACACCACTCTCCTCTCCGCCCATCACCCCGGCAATTACCAGTGCCCGCTCATGATCGGCTATCACCAGGTCGCCAGGCAGCAGCTCGTATTCCTTTCCATCAAGGGCGAGTAATCTCTCTTTTGGAACAGCTTTCCGGACGACGATCCCTTCCCGAATCTTTGCGGCATCGAAAGCATGCAAAGGTGCGCCCAATTCCAGCAGAACGTAGTTCGTAATATCGACTACGTTATTAATCGAGCGTACACCGGCAGCTTCCAAACGCTGCTGAAGCCACGCAGGACTCTTTTGCACTTTTACGCCCCGGATAAACCGCGCCGTGTAGTAAGGACAAGCGTCGGGTGCGTCAACCCGGACGACACTTGGATCGTTGCGAGTGCCACTCCCCGTCGTGACTGCCGGCAAAGATGGTCTTGGCCGATCCAGCAAAGCAGAAAGCTCTCGCGCTATGCCGTAGTGGCTCAGCAGGTCGGGCCGGTTCGCCGTAGTCTCGACGTCGATGATCGTGTCGCTCGGAAAGAGTGTTCCCAACGGCTTCCCAATTTCCGCACTCTCCGGCAGGATCAATATTCCGGCCGCGTCTTCCGCGAGATTCAGCTCTTTCGCGCTGCAGAGCATGCCTTCGGATTCGATCCCGCGAAGTTTGCTGGCCTTGATCTTGAAGCCACCTGGCAGAACTGCGCCGGGCAACGCGAGAGGCGCCTTGTCGCCCGCCTTAAAATTCTTCGCGCCACAAACAATCTGGCGAGGCATTCCGGAACCATCATTTACCTGGCAGACACTCAAACGGTCGGCATTGGGGTGTGGCGCAAACGACTCGATTTGAGCGACTACTACCTTATCGAAGTCAACACCCTGTCCCCGCACGTCCTCCACTTCGACGCCGGAAAAAATGAGTACTTCTACGAGCTGATCGACCGGGCCTGCAAATGGCAAATATTCCTTGAGCCAATTGAGAGAGAGTTTCATTCGGCGAACTGAGACAAGAAACGTTGATCACTTTCCACCAGGAGCCGGATATCGGGCAGACCGAACAACGACATTGCAAGACGGTCCAGTCCCATTCCAAACGCGAATCCCGACCAGACCTCCGGATCGTATGCATTGTCGTTGCGTTTTAAATTGATCTGCTCAAACACAGCGGGGTGCACGAGGCCACACCCGAGCAACTCCATCCATTTACCGCCGTTCACTCCCGGCAATTGAATATCGATTTCATAACCCGGTTCGACGAACGGGAAGAAGTGTGGACGCAAGCGGGTGCGCACCTCCCTTCCCAACAGCTCTTGAACAAAATACTCCAGGGTTCCTTTGAGATCGGCCACGCTGACGTTCCGGTCGACATACAAGCCCTCCAATTGATTGAATTGGCTCAAGTGGGTCGCATCAATTTCATCCCGCCGATAAGCGCCGCCCGGACTGATCACGCGAATTGGCGGCTTCGCGGCAAGCATAGTGCGGATCTGGACCGTGGAAGTGTGGGTCCGCAATAGCCGGCCGTCGGGAAGATAAAAAGTATCTGATTCGTTCCGCGCCGGATGATTTGGAGGTGTATTGAGCGCGTCAAAACAATTCCATTCCGTGTCGATATCAGGTCCTTCAGCCAGCGCAAAACCGAGCCGTCTCATCACCCTGATCGCTCGATCCTGCAGCAGCGTTAGCGGATGCAGCGCACCCAATCGGTACGGGAACCCAGGCAGCGTTTCATCCAGTCCACTTAAAGACTGTGCGTCACCTTGTGCCTGCAATGTCTCCAACCGGGTATCAAG
>JBKPCS010000136.1:0-19792 GCA_046727495.1 bacterium
CATGAGGCCATGGTGTTGCACATGTACAACAATCGCGCCTCAGAAGCAGCCAAACAGGATGTCACCTGCGGCATCGGAATTCTTTTGATAAATCGTGATACCGCGACTGGAACGGACTACAAATCCATGTTCTACGACCCGGCAACAGGGCTTCAGGCAACCGACGAGCAGTTACGCGCTGATTGGGACGCAGCATCAAAGCTTCTGCGACGTTATTACCCGAATGCCAACCTCGAGAGCACTGCGGCGGGAGATGGTTACGCCGATGTGTGCAAGATGCGTATGTATCCGAACGCCGTTATTGACAAAATGGGAGCGGTATTAAAGTCGAAACTCAAATCGGAGCTCGATAATTGGTTGCCACTGGAGACCTTTATTTCCATGCCATCGCAGGCACAGGTTGCCTGCGCGAGCTATTTCTATGGCTGGTCTCTGGGGAAAGCTCCCAACTTCAGGCAAGCACTGCTCGACCTCGATTTTAACCGGGCGGCAAAGGAATCGCGCCTTGGTGGTGCCGCTCCGGCCAAGAACAAGGCACATGAACGGCTTTTCTTGAATGCCGCGTCAATTTGGGACGCAGTCGCGAATGGCTGGGAAGGTGACTTGTTTCAAGTCCTTCCCCAGAATGTAAATCCGCCGGAGATTATGATTTACAGCGCGCAGACGATAACCAGGTAACTAGAGGGCGGAAAAGTGGCAGTGAATTGGTCGCTGCGAAGTTCACTGCTTCGCTCCGCACTCCTTTCGCCCGTTCATCCTGGCTGCTCATTTCAATGGTTTCTGTCCCGGCGCAACCGCCTCAATCACCGCTATTGGCGGGCGAATCGGGCTGCACTTGTCGAGCCGGAAGCCTGCCTGGTTCAGCAGCGCGCAGTATTCCGTCCGCATGCGCTCGCGACCGGGTAGCATCACCATCATGTTGAGGTCAAAGAATGGAGCGAGCCCAGGCTCGCCAATCTTCCCGAGAAGTGCCTCGATCACGATCACTCGACCACCAGGTCGCACTGCGCGGCGGCATCTTTCATGGATGCGCACCCCCTGTTCGTTGTTCCGGGCACAACGGACACAAAGGGGTCGGATACCGGGACCCGGAACTTCTAGATTCTAGCTCCTAGCTCCATAGCTTCTCAGGTCTCGGTAGCGCTAGCCTAACTCGTTACGCAGCTGGGTGGCATATTCCCAGAGCATCGCGTCTCATCAGGACACATGGAAACAAAAAGCCGGGCTCCAACGGAACATCGATCGGCCCTACCCTGTGGAAATCGAATGCCTGATAAAAGTGCACCGCGTTCAACGTAGAGATGCAGTACAGTTTGCGTATGCCGGCTGAGCGGGCATCGCTGAAGCAACGAAGAAGGAGCGAAGCCCCAATCCCTCGCTGGACCGATTCGGGATGGACTGCGAAATGGCGGATGTGCGCTTCTCCGTCCACCACTTTTCCGCTCCCCGGCTCTTCCGGGGTCCAGCCTCCGCATCCGACAACTTTGCTTTGGTCTGTCTCAGCGACATAGTAGGTGCCACAGGCAAGCAATTCTGGTTTCGGCCGGGTAATATGTGGCAAGGCACGCCCCAGAATTTCGCTGCTATAGCCAGAGGAAAGCAATTTCGTATAGCTTGCAACAAGCAAAGCGCCTACCGCATCGAAGTCGGTCGGCTGAGAGATTCGAATCAATACCATTTTTTTCTGGGCAACGCTTCTAAGCTCCTGACAATCGAACCATTGCGCGCTGACCATAGCAACTGCGTGGTCGTGGAGGATGCGTTTCAGCGGCATTCAGCTGAAAGTCTTTCGAGGCAGGTCACTTTCTCAGCAGGATGCATATGAACGTCATGAAAGTGCGCTAACGATGCCTAGTTGAGCCCTATCGGAGTGCCGGATCGCTCGTACTGGAGCGCCGATCGAATTAGGCGAAGAAACGCGGCAGCACGGACGCAGCCCAATCTGACAATGCCTAATTGTAAAATTACTCGACCATCGAAACGTGTTCTTCCAAGATTGGCAGCTAGAATTCCTTGCTGCACTAATGAATACAGCAACTCAAAACTGTTGGGCGTTTCGCGTCGATCGTCGGTACGTGGCCGATCTCGATGCTGAATTACAGGCCGGAAGACTCCGGCAAGGTTGGGGATGGAACGCCAAACAGAACCTGAGGGGCCATGGAGGTGGACGCCGGCGCAGCTCGAAACCTTCAGATGTTCAGCCGGGTGAAAAAGGGTGATTACATTCTGATTCCGCATGTTCCTCAGTATGGCTATATCACGATCGCGGAAGCATCGGAGGACTGGGATAAAGGATATCAGTTCTCCATTCGGGCGAAGTCCAATGATCACGGCCATATCTTTCCAGCTAAGCCTCTGCGGAATTTTCGCCGCGGTAATCATAAGGTTCCGGCCTCGGTAACCGGAACCTTCAGGAATCCTTCCCGCTTTTGGAAAGTTACCTACCTCAAAGAAGACATTGAGCGCGTTCTCGAGCTTCCGGTTGAAGATCTTGAACCCACGTCATCTGTTGTCGATCGATGGCGCCAGCAGATCGAGGATATTACGGGACAAAGTGGGTTACAAAAGGAGCTGTTCAATGTAGCTGAGAAATATTTTTCGAAGAGTGATTGGGAGTACTTACTGACCGAGGCGCTACAGCGTCTTAATCCGGGGTGGAAGATTCGGCGAACAGGGGGTAAGGCCGAGGCAAAACATGGCACAGACATACTGGCGACCATTCCCGATCTTCTTGGGGACGGCGAACTGGGAGTTGCTATCCAGGTGAAAGATTATCAGGGAGCCATAAGCGAGGATCCAATCAAACAGGTACAGAAGGCCAAAAGTAGCGGGTATTGGAAAGAGCTCAATGTTGAGGTCGTACAGCTTATCGTTGCGGTGGTTCGCGGGGACAAGGAAACTGGGCACGAGTTGCAAAACGCAGCTGATAATGCTGGTGTCCGGCTGATTTGGTCCACTGATGTTGAGGATCTCATATTCCGATCCGCTTGCAGATTTATATCGGATCCTGATCGTCAGACTGCGGCCCCCCACCAGCTATCGGACAAAGATGAGGCGGAGGACCAGGGATCCTGCGCGCGCGAAAAATGGCCCGTTTTGACGAACGGCTGATACCAGTGAAAATTTCAATTTGCGAGCTCGTAAAGTCTGTCAGCAAATTCAATGATTAACTCGCGCTTCACGACGGCTTGTTTCCATTCCGGAGGGATTCCTTCTGCCCCATAGAAAGCGCCGGCCAGCTGTCCGTAAATCGCACCGGTCGTGTCGGCGTCATCGCCGAGGTTCACGGCTAGCAACGCTCCTTCCCGAAACGAATCAGACCGATGGAATGCCCACATTGCGGCTTCCAAAGACTCCACCACATACCCGCTGCCCTTGATCTCCGGTGGTTGCCTGGTTTTAAACGACCCGGCCGCGACAGCCGAGATTTTTGGCTCGAGCGGATTTTGCTGCCAATAGTTCGCGTCGCTGCCTGGATAGAAATAAGCGGTAAGCAGATCCGATTTCTTCCGATTTTGGAGCGCTCCAACGATTAACCCAGCGAAGTAGCGACAGGCGTCTACAGCTGCTTTGGTTCCATGCGTTGTTCGCGAACTCTCTGCCGCGTAGTGAATCGCTAATCGCGGCTCTCGCGCAAAGAAAAGCGAAATCGGAGCGAGTCGCATTAGAGAGCCGTTGCCAGCGGTGTGCGGTGATTCGGGACCGGAAAACGGATTACCGGTTCGCCGGTAAGTGGCCAAGGCGCTCCTTACTGTATTGCCAATATCGAAACAACTTCCGTTGCTGCTGAGATAGCCGTGTTCATGCCACTGGCAGTAACGATCCATTTGATCTTTGGCGTCGAAGCCGCGCCGTTCGATCAGGCTCTCCGCCAGGCAGAGTGCCATGGAAGTATCATCGGTCCATTCGCCAGGGTTCAGATTGAATGGGCCACCCCCGATGATGTCCGTCATGGGTGCAAAAGTATCTGGAGCCTTGAATTCTACAGTGGTCCCCAGCGCATCACCAGCTGCCAGTCCGAGCAGAGCGCCACGATATTGATCAAGCATAAATTGGTCAGAAACTTGGCGCATAAAAATTAATCGCGATCCGAAAGATGCACATCACCATCCAATCCACGTAATTATCCTGGACCTCCTGCCCCCTCGCCAACAGACCGTACCCGGGAGTGCGGAGCACCTTTTCTGAAAACGGATGACGCTCTCTTCGAAGCTTCCGCCTCAGTTTGACGCCGGCAACCCAAAGAGCAGCACACATTATCGATAAGGGCATCATGCCAAACACGACAATCGCTCTGTGGAGGTTCATGCGGCTAATCCGCGGCTATCGGATGATCCATGTCGCGCTTTAGCTATTTGTGTCTTTTATGGAATTTATTCGAGCCGGGAGTGCGAGTAGGCGATTCAAAATGACTACGAATCGCCACAACCAACACGAAAGGATCAGGATCAGAACTTCAGATGGCAATCGTGCGTTCCCGCAGGAGTTAGGAGACGCTGCGAAGGTTGGCGATTCAATGCCAGGGCCTCCGGCATTTGATTTACGGACCGGTCCGTGAATGAATCTCGGAAGGAGAGACAATTTCATGGCACGCGTATTTGTCACCGGATCATCGGACGGACTGGGGAAAATGGCTGCTCAGTTGTTGCTGGATCAAGGGCATCAGGTGGTTCTGCATGCTCGCAACGAGAAAAGAGCAAAGGACGCCAAGGCTGCGGTGCCAGGTGCGGCGGATGTGGTCATCGGGGATCTGGCCAGCATCGATCAGACAAAGGGAGTAGCGGATCAAGTCAATCAGATCGGAGTGTTCGACGCCGTGATTCATAACGCCGCGGTTGGTTATCGCGAACCGAAGCGGATGACTGAAGATGGGTTGCCTCACGTTTTTGCAATCAATACGCTGGCGCCATACATCTTGACCGCTCTGATCCAGAGGCCAAAGCGTCTTATTTACTTGAGCTCCGGCCTTCATCGAAGCGGGGATGTCTCTCTTCAAGATCTTGCATGGGAGAAGCGTTCCTGGAACGGTACGCAAGCGTACTCCGATACCAAATTGCATGATGTTCTGTTAGCGTTTGCTGTCGCGAGTCTCTGGCCTGATGTGCTTTCCAATGCGCTTGAGCCAGGGTGGGTGGCAACAAAAATGGGAGGACCGGGTGCGCCGGACGATCTCGATCAAGCGCATCGTACCCAGGTATGGCTTGCTGTCAGCAATGATCCAGCCGCCATCGTGACCAGTGAATACTTTTATCACCAGAAACTACGTTCACCGCACCGCGCAACCAGAGATCCCAAACGCCAGGAAACGCTCCTCAGATTTTGTGAGGAACGTTCAGGGATAGTGTTGGAGTGACAGTTGTCTTCGGAGATAAGGGCTAGCCACAAAGAACACAAAGATCACAAAGGATCCAGATTCATTATTTTTTGTGTTCTATGTGATCTTTGTGGCTTGTCTGTTCGGGAGGACCGGGCGGGCGAAGTGTCGTTTATTATATTTACGATACGACCCCTCACAGCATGACCATTTGGGACCTGTGTTGACACGCGCCTCACGAGGGCACCATGCGATTCGGCTATTGCGGCTATGAAACTTAGATCAGAGACATTAAAGGTGCGTGAGGCTGGCTTTCTACGCATCAGACTATTTCTTCGCTGCGCCGATGAGAAAAACTACACCCTTTCCAGATGCTCGTGCATCTGGCGCGCCTGAAAGAGGTTGATCCGAGTCCCGGTCGCACCGTCTTCCATTAAATTACCCTCCTCCTTTACGTGGTTCAGACTCAAAGCGTGTCCAAGCTCGTGCGCGACGACAAAGATAAACTTTTGCCCCTGCGATTTATCATTAATCATCGAGTTCCGAATTCCCTTCAGGACGTCGGGAGCTCGAGTGATACCAAACGGATCTGGCTCTGACATAATTCCTTTTTTCAAATCAAAGGCCTTAACAAAGAAAACGTTGACCATGGCGCCCGATACGCCGTGCTTTACGATCTTCGGCCAGTCGTCTGGCGTGCCGTCATCTGAAAGTCGGATGATGGTATCGCCCAAGAGTCTCGTAAGATCGGCCTCAGCAAAACCACGGGCTCCCAAGCTCGTAAATACAATGTTTGCTTGCGGAGTGTAGATAGCGTTCAACGCATCAATCATTGCTCTCTCGTCGAAGGCCCGGCTTGTCTTAACGTCATCCGGTTTGACGAGTAGATTGAACGCGATCGTCACAAACCGACGACCGTGAATCACTCTGAGAAAGTCCGCATCAAACAGCGAAGATTTTTCAATCCGTGGCTGAGCTCCCGGAGAAGAGATTATGGAGCCGGCCGAGGCGACGACGAATGTTGTACCGGGGAAAGACGTCCCCTTCACAACAAACTCCTGAGGGCTCCTCGTGATTGACATGGCCCCTCCGTGCACATTCGGTTGACTCGGATCCATGACTATAGCAATCGATTTGTCCTGCGAGGCGACATTCCCGCCGACACCGTTCAAGACGCGAAAGGTCGCGAAACCGCCTCGAGGAATCCAAATGGAGTGTCCCGGGAGCCCAGGCGGGATAATCTGAGGGAGGCCCCGCATCGAAGGACCGAACCCAGGCGAGGAAGCCAATTGATACCGGTCAACGCGGAAAGAAGGGTGCAAGGGCTCGATCCGAATCGGCTGCACTGTCTTCCCGAGCATCTCTCGGTCAAGAGACGCAATCGTCAGCTTGCCTACGATGTTGTCCGGCGCGTTCTGGTACGCGCGATTGATAATGGAGCGTTTTGTCTTGTAAGCAAGCACCGCGTTGGCGGTTGACGGCCCATACGCCGCTCTTTGCAGTTCGCTGCTAGTTATGCTTGCTCCGTCAAGAAAGATCAGGGCTTGCTGAATCTTGGCCACGTGCGGCCCAATCGCACCCTGCACGATATGACCTGAGTCAAACAGGGCGGCGGCTTCAAGCCTAGGGTCGCCACGGAACGCTTGTGATTGGAGCGCCATAAGCAAATCTCTTCGGACGCGAATACGTGATGACAAGTTCAGCCGCAACCAACACCACGGCGTCTAACTTCTGAAGCATTGTGATTGTGGGCATCTGTGATTGACCTCACAAGGAGTGTTGCGGCTGCAATAGTTTAGGGGAGCGAAGTGACTCTTCATTGATCTATGCGGGTATCGCAGCGGACCGGATTCTGTTATGAGAGCAAGGAGCTACCACCGTGAACTGCTCAGGGTGGATGTGATTCTGTCAACTGGAGGCAACCACCTAAGGGTCCCATTGCCAATACCACTTTCGGGTCAGCAGGCTCTAAGCCGTTCGGGAAGAAGACGTACCTTTTCCGGACAACAGGCTGGCGAGCTGGAATACCTTGCAGTTTCTTCTGCAATCCGGTTGTTGGAACGTCGCCGAAAAGATCGCTTTACCAGCGATACCTACAGATTTGTCATTTATTATATTTTAAGATACGACCCCGCGTAGCATGAACGATTGCTGTAAGTGATGATCCGGCCGCAATCGTAACCGGTGAGTACTTTTATCCACCAGAAATTACGTTCACCGCTCCCTGCCACGTGAGATCCCAAGCTCCAGGAAACGCTCCTCAGATTCTGTGAAGAACGTTCGAGGATAACGTTGCAGTGACAGTTGCCTTCGGACCCTTCGGAGATAAGGGCTAGCCACAAAGAACACAAAGATCACAAAGGATCCAGGTTCATTATTTTTCGTGTTCTATGTGATCTTTGTGGCTCGTTCAGTTCGAGCCCAGCGCGTGTGCCGAATTGCCTGTTTCAAACTTAGTCCTCTCCGTGGCCTTCCGCATTCGTCTTGACTACGGCGCGACAAGTTCTGTTTAGTTTTCCGTTTTCGGTTTTCAGTTCGCTGCACTCGGCATTCGGGCCTCGCAGTACTCAAGCAATGATTCCATTCCGAATCGGAAACAAAATCTCTTGAAATATGTCATATCTGACATAATATGATGAATTGAGTAAACCGCTCAGATGGCTTGCAGGCGAGGTGAAGACTCCGCCAATGAGCGCGGAGGCAAGAAGAGAGATGGGGGTTCGGCTGCGACAGCTTCAGGAAGGAGAAAAGCTCTCGCTTCCACACTCTCGGCCAATGCCAGCAATCGGATCCGGTTGCCATGAGCTGCGGGTCGTCGATAGGAATAAGACGTGGCGCTTGTTTTATTTCTTAGATTCCGAAGCGATTGTCATCCTGGAGGTTTCAGAAAAGAAGACACGGAAAACGCCGAAAATCGTTATTGAACGCTGCCAAAAAAGGTTAAGACAATATGACCAAAGAGAGACCGAAGAGAGCTAAAGTGGCGAGAAGGGGCCGCTGGATCGAAGGAACAGTTCAGGAGTTTCTGGAACTTTCGGACGCAGACATGGAACTGATTGAAACCCGGCTTGCCGCCAGCAAACTCCTGAGAGCGACCCGTGAAAAGAAGAAGCTTACGCAACAGGCCGTTGCGGCTGCGCTGCATACGAGTCAATCGCGTCTAGCGAAGATGGAGGCAGGTGACCCTTCTGTATCATTAGATCTTCTCTTCAAATCGCTCTTTTCATTGGGTGTTTCACGCAAGCAGTTGGTATCCAAGCTGGCCTCGAATTGAGGAAATCGGATGAAGTACTCAAGCTTCGTTAGCAATAGTCGCCAGCCACTCCTTGAACGCCGGGATCGAGCGGGAACTGAAAACCGAAAACTGAAAACCGCTAACCGCTTCGTTCGGAAGCGCTACTAGCACTAGCACTCCACGACATGGAAATCCGCCCGGACGATCTTTCAAGCTCGGCGACTCAAGCACTGCTGCGCCTGCACCTTGAAGGCATGCACGCCAACTCGCCGCCCGGCAGTGTCTTTGCACTCGACTACTCTGGCCTTAAGGCGCCGGATGTCGCAGTCTGGAGCGCTTGGGAAGGCGACCAGATATGTGGAATTGGCGCCCTTCGGCTGATCGATGCGTATTCGGCGGAGGTGAAGTCGATGCGCACGCATCCCGACCATCTTCGACGGGGAGCAGGACGGGCGCTGCTCGAGCACATCATCGCCGAGGCTCGCCGGCGCGGGGTGCACCGGCTCAGCCTCGAAACCGGCAGCGGCCCGGCCTTTGAGCCAGCGCTCGCGCTCTACCGCCAGCGGGGTTTTATCAACGGCGGGCCGTTCGGCGATTACACGCAAAGCGAGTTCAACCAATTCCTCCATCTCGACCTTGATGGGCCACCGCCCGTAAGCAGGGATTTCACGCCAAGGCGCTAGCAAGAAGGATCTCACGCCAAGACGCTAGACGAAAGAAACCTCACGCAAAGACGCCAAGACGCAAAGGTTCGGATTACAAACAGCCGGTGGCCATGAGTTCAACAGCATATTCACTAGCACTAGCACTAACACTCACACTCACACCAAGACGCTAAGGCGCTAAGGTTAAGAGGTTGGAAAAGAGACCGGGTTTTGGACGTGCGGTCGGTTCTGATTCCGCGAAACGCCTCCTCCGCTAGAACCAAAACTCTGCGTCTTGGCGCCTTGGCGTGAGATCCCCTTCTTCTTGGCGTCTTGGCGTGTCGGCTTTCAGTTCCCGCGTCGAGCAAGCAAAGCTGTAGGCAAGACGTGAGAGGTGAGAAGTGAGAACCGGCTCTCCTGGCTCCTAGCTTCTAGCTTCTAGCTCCTAGCTCCTGTATCCTCGATCCCGCTCGACCTATCCGCCGTAGTCCCACCCTGGCGGGACGAAGGTGGGTCGGGCTCGATCACGGCGTTCCCGTAGGCCGTAGATTACTAGCTTAATTTTTATAGACGAAAGTCGCAGTTGTGCGCGGTATCACCCGAAAGGAGTAGTTCCATTTAACTAAATAATTTGGCAGTCGGGAGGCGAACCTGATAACAGTTAGGTAAAGTTAGTACGGTGAACCGAATATGTTAGACGTGTTACCTAAAGAAACATCCATCTCACACGAAACGCCTGGCTTTTGGCTGTTTTTGCTGTTCAACCTGCCGGTTCGGCGCTCGCGTTTGCTAGTCAATTGCAGAGGCTTCGCCAGCGATTTCAGGAAATACGTCACAAAGAACATCTTATGAAACCGAAAGGTTTACTCACGATCGTGGGAAGCTTGGACATCAGTCAATTTTGGCCGGCAACCAAGGGTTCCAATTCTTCCGACGGCGACACGGTGCATTTGAAGGTGGACCCCAATTCATCCTTCCTGTTTTCGAGTTCTACCAGCTCGACGCCGAAGCTTACTAAGAAATTCACCGGCGCCTTTGTAAATGACCACGGCAAGAAAATAAAGGTGATCACCGCTAAGAGTGAGATCAAGATACGCCTTCAGGGGATCGATACCCCCGAACTTCACCTTCCGGTGATCGCCAAGTGGGATCCCTCGAAGAAAGGAAAGTTCGCAAATGAATTCCGCCAACCTTATGGCGCAGGCGCCGCAAACGCCTTGCATGATCATTTGAAAGGATCTGTGGGTCCCGGGGGCGGCACACTGATGCATGCCACTTTCCAAAGCCAGATCAATCACCCTGGCGACGCTATCGATTCGCATGGAAGATTCGTAGGCGACATCGTTGTGGGGCCCATCGGCGTAAAAAGCATCAACATTTGGCTGGTCGAAACGGGATGGGCCTTCCCGCTGCTCTACGATTCGATGACAGATACCGAGGTCAAGAGAGTCGTGAACGCATGGAAAACCGGCCAGAAAATTGCGTCGCGCCCTGGCAAATCGTTCCAGAAGGCGTTGCAGCCGTTTGACCCGAATTTGAATGTGAATAACGCAAAACTGCCAGATGGCGGCAAGTTGAACTTCCCGAAGATATTTCGCCGTCAAGCGACATTTTGGGCGCAGGTGGCTGGCCCGCTGACGCCGGCGCAATTTGTCAAGCTATTGACCGCGGGACTGAAAGGGAAACCGGACACCGCCTACCCTCTCGACTACTTCCTTAGCAATTACGGCAATCTTGACCCCAAAAAACGCGTGAAATTGGTAAGCAAGATCGGGCCCCAGGGCCAGACGCTGTTCAAGCCGGAGGACCTGGTGTTCCGTGAAGACCCGTCCACGCTCTTCGATGCCAGCGGGAAGAAAGTTACGAGCTGGTAATTTGATTCTCAGATCAAGCGTTCGCCTAACATCGCCATTTCGCGCTTGAAGTAATGCTCACCCGAACGGGTCATGGTAACCCGGCAATAGATGTATTATTTCAGCCCTGAGCCTTTTTCGCTGAGACTGAAGCAACCGGCTGAAAAGCGCATCTTCATGGGCGAGAAATAAGGTTCTCTGAAACCAATCGAGCAAAAATTCAACTTCCTGATCGTATGCCACAACCGACCGATCTGGATTTATTCATCGCCCTCTCAGAGGTCCTCACGGGCGAAAAAAAATTGGATGAAACACTTGCGGACCAATACCTCCAGCGTCTGAAAGCGGTGTATCCGGGGCCTATTCAAGATGTCCTGAAGACGTTCAGCGATATTGCGGGGGACGAGCATCTCGTCTTCGAGGTCAAGCGGCGGATCGTGGAAAACGCGGCTTTGGCCCCGTTCGTTCAGCAAATCATTCGAGTCTGGTTCACGTCCGAGTTCAACGGGCCGCCGCCGAACAACCTACCGATCGGCGGCACACAAGCGCAGTATTATAGCGGTCTCATCTGGAAGGTAATTCAGGCGCACCCGCCGACGTTGTCCAAACAACCGTATGGTTACTGGACGACCCCACCTGAGGATGAATAAAAGCAAGAGGAACGATTGATCTATGGCAAACGATTATGATGTGGTGATCATCGGCACCGGCGTAGCCGGTGCGCTCGTCGCCTGGAAACTCGCCGAGGCGAAATGCAAAGTCCTCGTGCTCGACGCTGGCGAAGAACGCCTGGCGCAAGCTGATCGCGACGCGTTCGTCAAAGCGTTCGCGGAAGCTGTTCAGAACAACAAAACACCCTCCGAGCCGTATGTAGATCCCGAAAACAGGAAATTCGCCCGCAGTCCGGACGTGGAGGACTTCAAAGTGTCCAAACCAGGCGAGAATCCACTCTTGTATTTCCGGCAGGCCGGCCCCGACGTTTTCAAGAGCCAGTATCAACGTCTCGTAGGCGGCAGCACTTGGGCCTGGCGCGGTAACTGCCCTCGTTACATTCCCAATGATTTCAAATTGCAAGCGCTATACAAACAGGGCGTGGACTGGCCGATTTCTTACGATGACCTGGAGCCATGGTACTGCGACGCGGAGGACGCGCTCGGGGTGGCCGGGAACCATGATGAGTGGAACAATCTGCGGGGAGCCCATCGCTCACGCAAGTTCCCGATGCAGGAAATCGCGCAATGCTGCGGTGACCGCCAACTCAAGAAGGCTTTGAAGGAAGCCTACTTCGAAGGCGTAGAACTAGAAATCCTCAGCCTCCCCCAAGCGCGCAACTCCCAACCGTATGACGGTCGCCCGCCCTGCCACGGAAATTCGAATTGCATTCCGCTATGCCCGATCCAGGCCAAGTACGATGCCACCGTTCACGTCAAGAAGGCGATGCAACTGGGCGCGACGCTCATTTCGAAGGCGGTCGTGACCGACTTGAAGCTCGGACCATCCGGCACGGTCTCCGAAGTCTCATACAAAACCTGGGACGGGCAGCAGCAGACGCCGGTCACAGGAAAGATCGTGGTCCTCGCGTCGCACGCCATCGAAACGGTGAAGATTCTGCTTATGTCCAATGGCGGCACCGGTCTGGCTAATTCCAGCGATCAGGTTGGACGCAACCTTATGGATCATCCGGGTGGTGAAGGTGCCGCAATCGTGCCGTTTCCGGTCTTTCCGTTTCGCGGACCTCAGTCCACGTCCTGTATCGAGGCACTCCGAGACCACAAATACCGCAGCCAGTTCTGCGCCTTCCGCATGACGATCGGTGATGACGGCTGGGGACGCACGCAGCATCCGTATGACACTCTCACAGGCTTGCAGGGCCGCAAACTCTTTGGTGAGGAGCTGCAAGAAACACTCCGCAAGACGGTTACGCACCAGTTGCGCATCGCCTACTCCACGGAACAACTGCCCGAAGCCGAAAACCGCGTGACGCTCGACACGGAAACAGACGATCTTGGCATCCCGAAGCCGGCCATTGCCTACCGCGTTGGCCAGTACACCCGCGACGGAATGGAGTACGTCCAAAAAGCCATCAAATTCATCTTCACCAAGATCGGCGCTCCAGAACAGACTTGGGAATTTACCGATTTAAAGGCCGGAGCTTTCAGCGGTTCGGGGCACATCATGGGCACTTGCCGCATGGGCAGCGACCCGAAATCGTCGGTCGTCGATGCCGAGGGCCGCTCGCATGACGTCAAAAATTTGTTCATCGTAGGATCAAGCGTGTTTCCCACGAGTAGCACAGTCAACCCGACACTGACCCTGGCGGCCCTCGCGATGCGCACGGCCGCGAGCATAGAGAAACAATTGTCAAATCCGACCGGTATCTGAAAGGCATTGGTTTTCAGTTTTCAGTTTTCGGTTTTCAGTTTTCAGTTCCCCACGCAGCTGTAGGCAAGACGTGAGGGTGAGAGGTGGGTCAGAAAAAGGAATTTAGAAGCTCGAAGCTAGAATCTCGAATGGGAGCCTTCCTTCAGAATTCGAAATTCGAGCTTCAAGATTCGAGATTCTTTTCTAACTCCTCGGACCATCTGTTCCCGCTCGACCTGTCCGCCGTAGTCGCACCCTGGCGGGACGAAGGAGGATCCCGGCGTTCAAGGTGTGACGTCGCGAGGGGAAGCATCACCAAGTTCCTGATCCTTCCGATGAATGAACTTATAAGCGTCAAGATATTTTTCGTGCTCACTTCGGTTCGGATCAGTGAGTTTTCTGACGAGTTGTTTGTTGATCTTCGCGCAGTATCGCTGAAGCCAAAGAGAACGGCGTTCACGAAAGACTCTCCAGTCCGATTCTGGAATGCTGTGAAAGTTTCGAAATACGAGCCACAAAACTCGGTGAAGATTGACAAATAGCCCTAACCCTTCTAAAACCGAATCCGTTACACGTGTTACGTAAAGGAACATCCATCTCGCACGAAACGCCTGGCTCTTGGCTGTTTTTGCTGTTCAACCTGGCGGCCCGGCACTCGAGTGATCGACTAAAATTTTGGCGGAGATTGAAAAAATTTGGTGCCATCCAGCTCAAAACCTCGACCCGCGTCCTCCCAGACGAACCCGTCCATTACGAGCGGTTTCAGTGGCTGGCGCTAAAGAAATCGTTGATACGAATCTGCAGCGCCTAGGAGGCGATTATTCTCATGGCTTTTGAGGAGACATCCTTCACAGTCGACCTCATCGGTCGTTTCGTGTGTAACACGTGGAACGAAGCGATCAACTCCGGAGGCTCACCTTTTGATGTGGTAGTTATCGGCGCAGGCATGCATGGCGGATATTGCGCCGAGAAGATCTACCGCTTTGGTAAGGAAAAAGGCAAAAACCTGAGAATTCTCGTGCTTGACGCCGGTGAGTTATTGCTCACCCAGCACGAACAAAACTATCCAAATATCAATCCAAATACGGGACCGTTTAATGTCGTTACTTCAAACCTCAACGATCCAGGGCCACAGGAGGCAGTGTGGGGTTACCCTTGGCGCAGCAACCAGTCGTTCCCAGGAATCGCATTTTGTATCGGCGGCCGCTCGCTCTACTGGGGCGGTTGGTCACCTAGGCTTACAACTGAGGACCTGAACGACTGGCCTTCCGATGTCAAGGCTCACCTGCTGCCTGATTACTCACTTGCCGAACAGGACCTCGGAGTTCCAGCAGCGCTGCATGAACCATTAAGTGCCGCATTGATTGGTCGATTCACCGCAGCCGTAGCAGGCACCAGCATGACGGTTGAACCCGCACCACTTGCGGTCCAAAGCACCGCTCCAAGCGGCGTTCTTTTCAGTTTTGATAAGTACAGCAGTGCGAACTTGCTCATCGATGCCGTTCGCGAGGACGCGACACGCGATCCCACACCGGCCAATCGCCAACTGTTGGTGGTGCCCCACGTAAACGTCACTCGAATCCTGAACGATGGCACGAAAGCAACTGGGATCGAATTGCAAGCCAATGGCCAGGGCCAAACCATTAGCACTGCGCGTGAATTGAAGCCCAACTTCAAAGTCGTCATCGCCTCAAGCACGATCGAGTCCACGCGACTTTCGCTCAACTCATTTCCGGTGAATGGGATGGGAGCCAATCTTATGGCTCACCTGCGTAGCAATACCACCGTGACTATTCCGCGATCAGAGCTGGGGCTGGGGCCACCAACCCAACTCGAAACTGGGATGGTGCTGATCCGGGGATCTGTACCGGTGACCGGCGGGAATCATCACTTTCATCTTCAGGTGATTGCTGCATCAAATCTCGCGAGCTCGCCCGACTCGCAAGTCTTTACCCAGATTCCTGATGTCGACCTACTCAACGACCTGATTCAAGCGCAGTCGCCTGATACCATCATCATGGTGCTCCGCGCCGTTGGAGAGCTTTCGGGCGATAAAACGATGACGCCCCCGGATGGACCCAAGGATCTGTCCAAGAGTTGGGTCGATCTCACAAAAGATCCAAACAACCTTGAATTCGGGACTACGCGCAGGGCGTGGGTTAACCTGGTCACGAACGCAGACGATGACAGCGTCAGGCTTGCGATGAACCAAGCGGCAATTGATCTGGCGAAAAAGATCGCAATCAATCCTACCAACGTTATCGTCAAGTCGCAGGTCAATGATCCGCTTGGTTCGACTCATCACGAGGCTGGCACCCTTTGGATGGGTAGTCCCGGTAGTTCCATCACAGACAAGGATGGACGCTTTCATCACATCAGTAATGTCTATGTTGCCGGCCCCGCCTTATTCCCTCGCATCGGTTCGGCAAATCCCTCCCTAACAGCAATGGCCTTGGCTCGAAATACCGCTCAGGTGATTGTGAACTCGTTGTAGCGGCTGGACCGCTCTTAGTGCATCGGCTCGCTTTGGTGGGCCTATCAGAGAGTGCTGGTGCCAGAACGCTTCCTTCGGAAGCGGTTAACGGGCGACCGTCTTCCGTCGACCGTCGACCGTGCATAAGTGCTACCGATGGTTCTGACCACTCGCTCTTACCTCTCACTTCTCACCTCTCACTTCTCACTTCTCACCTCGGCCGCTCGACCAGCGAGGTGAAAGGTATGCTAATTAACGACTAGCAAATGGTTCAATGGGAGGGTAAGGACGTTGTCTGAAAGCTTGGCAGTTATGGCCGGCCTGGCTAGGGGTCACGATAGCTCTGCTCACAAATCTCCACGGTCGCCAAAGACCCTAAATACGCCCTACAAGTCCAGGATATTCTCGATTGGGAAAAGAAACACGGGAAGATTCCCGAAGGAAGCGTTGTCTTTGTCCGGTGTGACTGGTCGAAGAAGTGGCCAGATCCCTCTTTAGCAACCAATCCCGATTTTCCGGGCGTCTCGCTGGCTGCGCTTAAATTTCTTCATCTCCAGCGGAAGATCTTGTTTCATGGCCACGAACCCTTGGACACGGATACAACACCGGATCTCGAGGGCGAAGCTTGGCTATTACGCAATGGTTACACCCAAGCCGAAGGCGTGACCAATCTGGATCAAGTTCCCGAGAAAGGTGCGCTAGTAGCAATCGGATATCCGAAACTTGGCGGCGGTACCGGAGGTTATGCGCGATACATAGCGATCTGCCCGTCCGACTGGAAATACGGAAT
This sequence comes from bacterium, assembly GCA_046727495.1. Taxonomy (GTDB): domain Bacteria; phylum Verrucomicrobiota; class Verrucomicrobiia; order Chthoniobacterales; family JAFAMB01; genus JBKPBY01. The sequence goes on from JBKPCS010000136.1 coordinate 16,671, forward strand.
AACTATCGACTCAGCCAAAGAGTCACCGCTGCCCAAAGCGGCTCATCCACTGAAATGGGATGATCAAGCCGGAATGCGGGCCCGGAAATAGGGCGAGTGCTGGTGCTGGAAACGCTTCCTTCGGAAGCGGTTGTCGGTCAACAGTCTTCCTTCGACCGTCGACCGTCAATGAGTGTGAGTAGCGCTTCCGAAGGAAGCAGTTAACGGTTTTCAGTTTTCAGTTTTCGGTTTTCAGCTCCCGCTCAATCCCGCTCGTTCCTGGCGTTCTAGTGTGTTGGTGCTAGCGGAGAAACCGCGACCGGTTCGTGCGACGTGATGTGAGGCGCGCGGGTGGTTGAAGTGGCGAACGCCGCGATTCCACGTTTCTGACTGGGAGTTCCACCCATCCTCCTAGCTTCTAGCTTCTAGCTTCTAGCTTCTAGCTCCTAGCTCCTAGCTCCTAGCTCCTAGCTCCTGTATCCTCGATCTCGTTTGATCGCGGCGTTGAACGGAGTGCGAGTAAGAGAATTGAATTTAGAATCGGCCTGGGCCTTCTCCGCATGGTAATACCGGATTCACTATGGACTTGGAACTCAAAGAAAAAGTGGCCGTGATAACTGGCGGTAGTGTCGGAATCGGGCTAGCCGTTGCCGAAGGTTTGGCGGTGGAGGGGGTACACCTGGTGCTGGCGGCACGCCAAGAGGATCGGGTCAAAACCGAGGCGAATCGGATCGCCGAAAAATTCAAGGTGCGTGCCGTCGGAGTAGCGGCGGATGTGGCTACGGTTCCCGGAACTCAAGCTCTTATCCGAGCAGCGGAGACTGAGTTCGGTGGCGCGGATATTCTGATCAATAATGCCGGTACCGGCAGCAACGAAACCATTATGGAAGCACCCGATGACAAGTGGCAGTACTACTGGGAGTTGCATGTAATGGCTGCTATCCGGTTAGCGCGTGGCCTGGTTCCATTCATGCGCAAGCGTGGAGGTGGAGTGATTTTGCACAACGGCTCGGTTTGCACCGTTCAGCCGCTTTGGTACGAGCCGATCTATAATACGACTAAAGCTGCGCTTTTGATGTTCTCTAAGACACTCGCGAACGAGCTCATTAAAGATAATATCCGCGTGAACACGATCAATCCCGGCCTGGTACTCACTCCGGATTGGATCAAAACCGCTAAACAACTCACAGCCGATAAGGGTGGCGATTGGAAAGCACATCTCGACAGCGTGGCGCGCGAATATGCGCCGATTGATCGTTTTGCCACACCCGAGGAAGTCGCCCATTTCTTCGTTTTCATGTGTTCGCCCAGAGCAAGCTATTCAGTCGGATCCGCCTATTTTGTCGATGGCGGAATGCTGAAAGTCGTAGCTTAGAGAGCCGCGACCAGCACGCCAAGACGCCGATAAGAAAGGGATCTCACGCCAAGGCGCTAGACGGAAGAAACCTCACGCAAAGACGCCAAGACGCAAAGGTTCGGATTAGAAACAGCTGGATGCCATGGGTTCAACAGCATATTCACTAGCACTAACACTCACACTCATCCTCACGCCAAGACGCTAAGGCGCAAAGGTTAAGAGGTTGAAAAAAGAACCGGGTTTTGGATGTGCGGCCGGTTCTCATTCCGCGAAACGCGAAACGCCAAACGCGAAACGCCTCTTCCACTAAACCCAAAACTTTGCGTCTTGGCGCCTTGGCGTGAAATCCTTCTTGCTAGCGTCTTGGCGTGAGATCCCCTTCTTATCGGCGTCTTGGCGTGCCGGCAAAACCTAAAAATGAGGTGACTCTTCTGAGAATAGAGATCAAAAGGCCGCGGTAACGCTTTAGGGAGGATGACGATCGGAGGGTTCGACCTTTCTGACTTTGCCGAGTAATTTCAGATACGGCTCCGGAGCTGAAGCTGATGCCAAATCGCCGGGCGAGATTGTTCAAGCGCGCAAGAATTTGCCCTGAATCACATCCCATTTCGGCGAGCAACGCAGCGCAATTGCGGGTTAACAAAGTGACTCTCTGAAATCCTCTCTTCTTCGTGATCTTCGCGAGCTTCCGTTCTCCTTCCGCGAAACGCGAAACGCGAAACGCAAAACGCGAAACGCCTCCCGCCAGCACCAGCAGCAATACTTAGCTACGGTCGACGGTCGACGGAAGACTGTTGACCGACAACCGCTTCCGAAGGAAGCGTTCTGCATGGCAGAAGACAATGTAAATGCAAGCAAGACGGCGTTGGTGACTGGTGCTTCAAGGGGGATCGGTGCGGCGGTGGCGCGTCGCCTCTCCCAGGACGGATTTGCAGTGTTGCTGAACTATGCGCGCAGTGCGGAGGAGGCCGAGGCGGTCGTCGGCAAGATCCGAGCCAGCGGTGGACAGGCAATCGCTGTTCAGGGCGACGTCGCCGACCCCGCCGTGGTGTCTTCCCTGTTCGACCGAGCCGAGCAAGCCTTCGGTGGGGTGGCAGTTCTGGTCAACAACGCAGGTGTTATGCGCCTCTCGCCAATCGCCCAAGTATCTGACTCCGAATACGAGCTTATCGTCAATACGAACCTGAGAGGCGTTTTCAACGGCATGCGCGAAGCCGCGAAACGCCTGCCAGACGGCGGTCGGATCATCAACTTCTCGTCCACTGTGGTCGGCCTCTATAGCGCCACCTACGGCATATATGCCGCGACCAAGGCAGCGGTCGAGGCGATGACGCATGTTGTTTCAAAGGAGCTGGGACCGCGCGGCATCAATGTAAACGTCATTGCGCCCGGGCCAGTCGAGACCGACATGTTCATGGACGGCAAGTCGGAGGAACTGGTCGCCAGGATCACCGGAATGATTCCCTTCGGCCGCCTGGGACAGCCAGACGACATCGCGGACGTGGTGTCTTTCCTCGCCGGCCCGGACAGCCGCTGGATCACCGGGCAAGTCCTGCGTGTCAACGGCGGGTTGATGTAGCACAGGGAAACGCCGACATCGCCGACAGTGCCAACATCGCAGACAACGGGGAACGAAGCGGGATTGAGGATACAGGAGCTAGGAGCTAGGAGTCAGGAGCCAGGAGGCAGGAGAGCCGCTTTTCGCTTCTCACTTCTCACCCACTGAGTGCGAGTGTGAGTGCGAGTAAGAGTAAGAGACTTCGAACAAAGGGCCACGAAAAGGATC
>JBKPCS010000137.1:0-9765 GCA_046727495.1 bacterium
TCAGTTCAGGTTCTTCCGACCTTGGTGCGCTGCAGTTTACCACCTTCCTCGGCCAAGTGCTTCGCCTCCAGAGTTCCGCCCTTTCGGGCGGATTCAAAACGATAAATTGTGAACGGAAGGAAGGTACAAGGTGCGCTTCAATCCAGCGTGAATCAGCTCCTCAGCGTGAAAGCCGGCTATAAACGCCCGGATCAAGTCTTTCCATTATCCGCTCCGGCTTTGACAATGAGGTGAACCCGAACTGGCGGTAAAGACCGTGAGCGTCTGCCGTGGCTAAGATCCATCGACGCAGATTCTGAAGATCTGGATGCGCTAATACGGCTTCCATCAACCGTTTGGATAATCCTTTTCTTCGATGATCAGGAAGTACGAAGACATCCACTAGATAAGCAAAGGTTGCGCGGTCACGATGCGTGCGAATCCTATTTGGCGCCGAGGTTGAGCCCCGTCTTCAGTTGCATACGCTCCAAAGCAAATGGAGTGAGGTAAAGAACGGACTATTATCGCGCGCGGAATACCGCGCGCCCAGTAACTTTCTTCTGTAAGGAATCGATGAATTACATCGACGTCGAGCCACGTAGGATCGGTGCTGATTACGTACTCCATGCGACGCGTTCGCACAGCGCGCCTGCTGGTGCAAGTCCGCCCGCTTGATCCGACGAGCCAGAAGGGAGACGTGATTCTCGTCCCGAACGGGACGCCCCATCAATACACCGAAACGAGCTCCCCATTTCTTTACTTTGTTGTGAAAGCAACTTCAAAACAGGGTAGGTAGGGTTCGCGCTTCCGCGGACCTAGACCGCAGGCAGGCATCCTGGCTCTAACAGTGGAGCACTTTTCCCGGGCGTTCGGAAAAAACCTCGTCCCCGTCGACCACGCGCACACCGTTTACCCAGACCCCGAGAAGACCCGAAGGATATGTTTCTGGTTGTTCGAAAGTGGCACGATCCAGAAAACCGGCATTGAACAACACTAGATCGGCTATTGCGCCTGGACGAATGACGCCCCGATCCTGTAGCTGGAATCTTTGAGCGGGCAAAGAGGTCATTCGACGAATCGCTTCCTCCAGACTGAACAAACCCTCCTGCATTGCGAATCTTCCCACAACTTTCGGAAAAGAACCGAACATTCGCGGATGGGCTCGGCCGCCCTGGCGAGGGATACTATCGCTGCCAACCATCTGCAGCGGGTATTGGTGTACGCGTTTCAGGTCCTCTTCAGAAAGTTGGAACATGATGATGTTAGTTCTGCCCTGATCCGTTCGGATCGCGTGAACGGTGAATTCGAAAGGAGCAAGACCCGCCAGCCTGGCAGCTTCAGCGATACTTTTCCCTTCATAAAGTTTGATCGCTGGATCAATCGCTGAACCGATTCGGACATTGTCCCAACCGATCAATGCGACCTTCGATTCCCACGAAGAGTGTGAGTGTGGGCGCGAGTGTGAGTGTGGGTGCGAGTGTGAGTGTGGGTCGGGACCCAGTTCAGTTAATTTCTGGATCGCAGCGTATTGGGCCGGATCATCCAAGCGATCCAGGAGCGCACTGAAACCGCCTTCCTGCGCGGATGGGGGCAAGAGCTGGAGAATCGTCGACGACCCGGCGAGATACGGGTACATATCGACATTGATGTCTATGCCTTGCTGTCGCGCTTCCTCGATCAGCTTGAGTGCAGCCGGCATTGTGCCCCAGTACGGTTTGCCGGCAACCTGAAGATGCGACAGCAGGCCCCTCACTTCGCTTGCTCGCAAGATGTCGAGAAACTCTTCAATACCGGCTAGAAGACCGCCTTCATAGCTGCGGATATGAGCGGCGAGCAGCCGACCGTATTGTTTAACGACCTTCGCGAGCCGCACGAGTTCTTCGCGATGGGCGAACGCGCTGGGAGGGTAGACTAATCCTAACGACAAGCCGTGCGCTCCCTGTTGAAGCTGTTTTTCCAGAAGATCGCACATCTTCGCCAGTTCACCGGCCGTCGCCTTGCGCTGTTCAAAACCCATTGCGGCGAGTCGCAACGATCCGTGTCCAACCAGCGACACCACATTCAGAACGATCCCATTGTTTTGGAGGGTCCTGCGGTATGACTCAAAATCTGGAAAGAGATCCCCGGATTTTACCTCTCCCAAAAGCGATCCAAGATGCTGGCCGAGATATTCACCGGAAGGGTAGTTGGAAAAGCTGCAGTTGCCGACGACAACGGTGGTGACGCCTTGGCGAATTTTTGACGGATGCTCTGGTCGATGGAGGATCTCGAGATCGTCATGAGTATGCGAGTCGATAAATCCTGGAGCCAGATAGGCGCCGCCGGCATCTAAGCGTTCCGCGTTTCGCGCTTGGCGTTCCGTGTTTCGCGCGGCGATCCAGGCTATTCGACCGCTTTCAATTGAGACATCAGCGGTGCGAGGAGGCGAACCCGTGCCGTCCAGGAGCTGAACATTTTGGAAAATCATATATGTCCTATTCGGCACATAGGTCCTATATGTCCTACTCCCCTCAGGGCAACACGGCCATACAATCGATCTCGACCAGGATTTTGATCAAGCCAGCCTGAACAGTTGTGCGAACCGGAAAGTCGGAGGCAAAGAATTCTTTGTAGACCTCGTTGTAATCAGCGAAACGGGTCGGATCGGTGAGGTAGGCGTTGACCTTGATAACGTCTTTCATGTCGCAGCCGACGTTTTTCAGAATCGTTTGTATGTTCTTCAGTGTTTGCCGGACCTGTTCCTTAAAATCATCCGGAACGATGCCGGTTTCGGGGATTTGAGGGCCTTGCCCCGCAACGAATACGAATCCGTTGGCAACCACAGCGTGAGAGTATGGCCCGGCAGGCTTCGGAGCACCTGACACAATGACGCTTTTTCGCATAGGAGGAAAAGGAACCCCAGACCCGTCCACCATAGCAAGTGCGAAGGTGGTTTCGCAGATTACACAAATCTGTTTTTAGCCTGCGTCTACAAAATCTCGCGTGAAGCAGGATTACCCCTTCGGTTCCAGAATATCGATCAAATCGTTGAGAACTGCGTCGAGGCGCAGCTTCATTTTCTGTGCGTCCGAAAGCGGTCTATCGCCCGATTTTCCAGCGGTAAGGATTGACGCTTCGGCCACGGTATTCGCTTTGTCCAGAAAGAGCTTTTTACTTTGAGCCGGATCCGTTTCTCCGACGGCCTTCGTGAATTTTCCCTGGTCTCGTTTTCCTAGGCACAAGTCCCACTCGTGAGTATCCGCGAAGTACACTACGGCCACTCCTTTGTCCGAGACACCGAACTTGTTGGCAAGTGAATCAGCGAATTGAGCAGATGTCTGGTCCGGAACAGTTGGCTGGAATTTGGCGTAGATGCGCGCAAAGACTTTGACGCCGGTAAACCGTTCCAAATTGGAAAGGCGATTGTTGAATCCCTTGGCGCGAGGTGGGTCCGAAGGTAGTAAAAGATCCGGATCGTCAAAGTGCGCTGCTTGGGCGCGCGGCTTGGAAGCGATCAACTTCTCGAAACTTTCGGGATCAGCGCGGAACTTTTTTGCAGCCTCACCGATACGCAAGATTTTCACCTGCATTTTGTCTCCTTTTTGGACCTGTGGCAGAACATCCAGACCGCGAACCACTTTGCCAAAAACCGAATGGAGATAGTTGAGCTGGTTCTGTGGACTTAAAGTGATGAAGAATTGTGAACCGTTTGTGTCGGGACCGTCATTGGCCATCGAGAGAACACCTGGGGCATCGTGCCGCAACCCAGGCAAGAATTCGTCTGGGAACTCATAACCGGGACCGCCATCTCCGGTCCCAAGCGGATCGCCGCCTTGTATGACGAATCCTGGCACAACGCGATGGAACGTGAGGCCATCAAAAAACGGCTTTCCCGGTTTAGGCCCCAGAGTGCCCTCGGCTAGTCCCACAAAACTCGTCACCGTGAGTGGCGCTTTATCATAGAAAAGTTGCGCGGTAATAATGCCGCGAGGAGTCGTGATTTCGGTATACAAACCATCGGGCAAAGAGTCGGACGACTTGTTGGCGTCTTTATCGTTGGTAACGGCGGCTGCAACCGAAGCGTCTCCCGTAGCCCCAGCGAAGGAGGAGCACAACGCTCCAGCGAAGTAGACGACCAAAGAAAAAATCAGCAAACGCATCGAAACATTCTAACCGTAATCTTGGGTCCGCCGACGTTAAACTTTCGTAAATTGTCACGAATGAACCGGGTTTCGAGTTCTGAGACAGACCACGCCGGTCGACTTTTTTCGGAACCCGGAACGAGAAACCCGGAACCCTGGACCTAATGGTTCTGCACCGTGCCCGCAATGACCGTCGTCATTTCTTCCGGCTTGATATATTTGCGAAACACGGCGTTCGCTTGCTCGAGCGTAACCGATCCAACCTTCACGGGATATTGATCCAGAAAACTCAACGGCAACTCTTGTTGAATGGTTGAAAGGATTTTGCTGGCGATCCCTTCGGTTGTGGCCAAGCTGATTTTGTAGTTACCGATCAAGAACTGTTTGTGGTAGCTCAGCTCGTCCTCCGTTGGGCCCTTCTCCAGGTAAGTTTTCAGCTGTTGATCGACGGATACCATTCCCCGATCGAGCAGCGACGGCGCAAACGTGGCCCTGATCGTCATCGAACCTTCAGTGAACGTATCGCCCGAAATTGTTGAACCTATCCCATAGGTCAATCCCTCTCTATCCCGCACGGTAGCCATTAAACGACTAGTAAAGGTCGGCCCGCCGAAGATTTGGTTCGCCACAGCCAACGGGATCGATTCGGGAGAAGTGGGACGCACGTTGACCGGTAGTCCGCGCATGTAAGCGACGCTCGTTTTTTCCGGAATGAAAAGCACGGCTGGTTCTTTGGCCCCAGCAGAAGCGACCGGCGGAAAGTCGCGTTTGTAATCTGTGCCTCCTTGCCATCCGCTGAATCCTTTTTCAATCGCTGCCTGGAGCTGAGCAGTGTCGATGTCTCCCACGGCAATCAGCGTGCAAGAATGTGGCCCGTAAACGGATTGATGAAATTTGCGGAGGTCGTTGACAGTCGGTTTCCGGATCGCGTCGACCATTTCTTTGTAAGAACGATGATAATTCGGGTGGCCCGGTGGGAATAACTTTTGCGAAAGCTCTACAGAAGCCATGCTGCTTGGCTCGTCCATTGCATGTTGAAACGCAGCCACAGCTTGTGTCTTTACTTTCTCCAGCTCCTCGGCAGGGAATGCTGGTTCGCGCAATTGTTCGGCCAACAAATCGATAAACAACGCGGTGTCTTTGGTCAGGCATTGGCCGGTGATTAAGATACTTTCCTCACCGGGCCTGAATTGAAGCTTCGCGCCGTGCGATGCTAACAGATCAGAAATTTCGAATTTGTTGTGTTTCAGCGTCCCTTCATCCAGCATTGAGGCGGTCAGGCTAGCAACGCCCGGGAGCTCGGGAGAATCGAAAACTCTCCCGGCGGGCAGGGCCCCGACCAGCGTCAAGAATCCTTTCACCTTTGTCGGGAATACGATCAGATCGATTCCGGCTATTTTCGTTCGCTGAATTCGATCCGAAATCTGAACACCAGCGGTAGGGTCGCGCTCCTGCGAGGCCTCAACCGCGTGGCCAGCCACTTGAGTCGTGGATTCAGGTCGGCCAGGCCTGCCCGCCGAAGCCTTGGCGAAGGCGGGAGCGCGAACCTTACCGGACGGTGTGGCCTCTTGCCCCTGAGGGGGACCATCCCGGTAATAGAGTTTTGTGGGTGCGGAGTTGAGATCTTGAGGCCGTGCCGCAGGCCCCGGTTTGTTAGGAACAAAATATCCCGTAGTGCCCTTGTCCGTGGTCAGATATTTCCGCGCAACTTCTTGCACCTGTTGCGAAGTCACCTGTTTAATTTTGTCGAGGTAGGTTGTGAAGTATGTCCAATCGCCGATCGCGATCGCCTCGTTCAAGTTTTCGGCAATATTGAAGGGACCATCACGAGTGTAAACGGTTTCGGCTTCTACCTCGTTGATTGCTCGCTGCACTTCTTCTGGTCGCACGCCCTCTTTTTGGATCTTCTCGATTTCAGCCAATAACGCTTTCTCGACTTGTTCATGCTGGATACCTGGCGCGAGAAAGCCAGCGAGTAGAAACATGCCGGGATCACGGAGCTGGTATAAGGAAGCTGAAGCGCTCGTCGTCAGGCCTTTGTCTGTTAGCCCCTGGTAAAGCCTGCTCGATTTGCCGCTCTGCAAGATAGTGCTGAGGACCGACAGCGCGTAACAGTCGCTACTCAAGCCTTCGGGAGATTTGAATCCGATCGTTACTACGCCCAGTTGTCCCGCTCTCTCTAGAATTACCCGACGAGGGCCTTGTTGCTCCGGTTCTTCGGTGTAAAGCACCGGAATCGGCTTCGGAGACCGGCTGATCGGACTGAAGAACCGGTTAATAGCTTCGAGGGCATGGTCTTTAGTGAAATCTCCGACGACCGTCACGGTTGCGTTGTTAGGCCAATAGAACGTGCGATAGAATTCCTGAAGTTTTTCGATAGGCACTTTCTCGATATCAGACCGCCAGCCAATGACCGGGTGATGGTACGGATGCGCTTCGAACGCTGCGGCAAAGATTTCCTTGGTTAGCGCACTTACCGGACTGTTCTCGCCTCGCTCATATTCGTTCCGAACGACGACCATCTCGGCCCGGCGATCTTCTTCGCGCAGCGACAGATCGTGCATGCGATCCGCCTCAAGCTCGGCTACCAAGTCGAGCCTTTCCGATGGGACAGTGGCGAAATAGTCGGTTCGATCATAGGAGGTCGTAGCATTGATCTCTGCTCCGTAGCGCGACAACATCGTGGCGTAACTGTTGCCGTTGTTTTGGTTGTAACGCGCTGTCCCTTTGAACATCATATGCTCGAGCAGATGGGTCGCACCGGTTGTGCCAGTTACCTCGTTTCGTGATCCGACGTGGTAAGTCACCATGAATGTGACCACAGGTGTGGTGTGATCTTCGAGGAGCAGCACGGATAGGTCGTTCGACTTCAGCCGATATTCTTCAATGCCGCCGCTTTCCTTGATTCGTTCAAACGGGGAACCTGCAGCGATGGCGAGGGTCTGGAGGGAACCGAGCAACAACAAACAAAGCGGCTTCATAAGAATGGAGTGGGCGACGGAGCATACCTACGTTGTCGCAACGCGACAACCAGGTCCGCAACATTATCAATTTGTCGCGCTCGCGCGACGCCTCAGAACGCACCCAAGCGCGTTCTACCGGATCTGCTTAAACGCTGAATGCCCGGCAGCGTAGATGGCATCCAGCATTTCCATCAGCTCCTTCGCTTGAACCGCGCTGTTTACCGGCGGTTCGACCCCTTGCACTGCTCGAAGGAAATAGCGCATCTGGGTCGTGAAGCGATGTTCTTTCTCGGGCTCCAGAGGGACTTCTTCCGGGACCAAGTCTGCGCCGATGATCTCCACCATCTCGATCGGTTTCAAGCCCTGGCCCGGCACATTCTGATTGATATCTGTGATTCGGATTGAGCCTTTTGGGCCGTACAGGGTGGTCTGGAATATCTCGCGTCCGGCCCATTTGCTAGCCGGAACTTCAGGTAGCAAGTTCGCCGCCCAAGCCACTTGAAACTGCAACGTTGCGCCTGTCTCGAACTTAATCATTCCATAAGCGCTATCTTCCACGTCGAACAGAGGAGCTTTCACCAGCTGAGGAAATTTTTGATAAGTCTGCGCAAAGACCGATTCGGGTCGTGGAACACCCATGAGGAACCACGCCGTATCGATTACGTGCACACCAAGGTCAATCAGGGCGCCTCCTCCCGACCTCGAGCGATCAAGGAACCAGCCACCCATTCCCGCTGGTGTTCCACGTGTGCGAATCCATTTGCTCTCGGCGAAATAAATTTCTCCCAGACGCCTTTCGGCCACGATGCGACGAGCTGCTAGAGTATTGCTCGAAAAGCGCATTTGGCGTCCGAAGAAATAGATCAGTCCCCGTTCTTCGGCTTCCCGCTGCAGGTGGCGCATCTGTTCCGCGTTAATGGTTGGCGGTTTTTCGCATAAGACGTGCTTGCCGTGTTGAAGAGCTCTGAGTGAGATCGGGTAGTGCAACGCGTTGGGCAACGCCACCACGACAGCATCGATCCTGGGATCGGCTAAGACCTGGTCTACATCGCGAAAGGCGCGCACCTGAGGAAGCTCAAACCCAAAGGTCTTCGCAAATAGTGAAGCGAACTCTTTCCTTCGATCGTCATTCAGCTCGCAGACTGCCTCTAAAATACCTTCTCCCGACTGGATCACTCCATGGGCATGGTAGAGTCCTGGAAGCCCGAGTCCGACGATTGCTACGCGCGTTTTTTGCATTCAGGCGCGCAAGGATATCTTGGAGCTAGGTTGCTTGCAACGCTTGCTGCGACGCCGACGCGCCGATACGCCCAGACGTCGATACGTCTTCCGCCCCTCCCTTTCTCCAAAGATGCCAATGCGATGCCAAGCGCTGTTCGAACTGGCGCGGCTTTTCTGCATAGAGATGCCGTGCAATCTGAAGAGCCGCTCCTCGGAGTTTTCGCTTTCTTCGGTCAACCGCCTGGATCAGCGCCTTTTGAGCGTCTGCTGTGGCCTGCGATTCGGCAGGTTCTTTGCGCACCCTGGCCCGTAAAACCGCGAAATCGTGATCGACGCCGAGTTTCTTGGCCAGCGCATCGCACCCTTTGAGCAAAGGAGCCAATGATCGGGGCCAGCTTGGTCGAAGCAAACGGAGCTGAAACCCGAGGATCCGCGCAAATTTCCTGAGCTCATGCCAGGTTTCGTCGCTGACGTTTTCCGGACCAACCGCATCAAATTGAATCAATAGTTTTCTTCCGCTCTTGTAGATTCTCCGGAGTCCAGTGCCGATGAACAGGTCCCATTCGAACGCAGGATTCAACAAAACCCCGTCGAACCAATGGCTAATGCGTTTGTGTGCTTCTCCCAGTTCCTTACGCAGACCAGCCAGGGTTTGAGCAGGAATTTTCGCTTCGGCTTCCCGTTGCAAGCGCCGCCGCAGCCGTTCGATAGTTTTGTGAACAGGAGTTTCCGGTAAAGCCGGCGCATTTTTTTTCGGTTTGCCTTGAAAACGTTCGATTGCCTCCAGGATGACTTGCCGGTCGCGCGCCGCCGAAAGCGAACGGCCGACGTCGCGAAAGAACGTGTTTTCTCTTCTATAGCTTTCCTCAGGCATTGATGCTCGGGCCAGCCGTAGCAGTGCGCGCAAACTCTTCAGATCCTTGCGTGCCTGATGAATCAGCTCCGGACTCGGATAGCGCTTTTTTGAAACCGCACGCAGAACACGATCTGTTCGCTCTCCAGCGATTCGCTGAATTCCCTTGAGGGACGACTCATCGATTTCGAACCGAAAAGACATTGGAAACGGTGCGCGTTGCGCGGTAGGTGTTTCGCATTTCGCGCGACAGATAGGGCGTTCAACGCTGAACGCGAAACGCCAGACGCGAAACGGATAACGCTTGAAGCTACCCCTTGACGGCGCCGGCCGTCAACCCCGCCACGATGCGATACTGGAAGATCATGACGAGAATGACCAGAGGTACTGTTACCACCATCGACGCGGCCATGATCGGGCCCCATGGCGTCTCAAATCCGCTTGTGCCACTAAATGAGCTGATCACAACCGGCACCGTCTTCATGTCGTCTGTTATGGTATAAGTCAGCGCGAAAAGGAATTCGTTCCATGCCGCGATAAAAGCGAGCAGACCGGTAGAGATCAGTCCTGGCGTCGTGAGTGGCAGCAGAATTTTCCAGAACACGGTGAGCGGTGAAGCGCCGTCGAC